>CAXMSF010000271.1:0-6649 GCA_964196055.1 uncultured Gammaproteobacteria bacterium
CTGCGAACGCGTTTCAGCGCACTCAACACCCCGCGGCCGGAGTCGGGGAGGGGTCGAAGCGACTGTGTTCGAGCGGAGATCCCTCCCCGACTCCGGCCGCGGGCGCGCGAGCACCGATCGCGCAAGAGATGCCTTCTCCGGCGAGTGTGCCGACACGGCGGAGCGAATAGGAAGGCAGCGGGGCGAGCGGCCGCCACGCTTCTGGCAGGCGGCGCCGTCTAGAACTCGTTGAATCCGCGCAAGAACGTCCCCGCGTGTGCTCCGCCGTCCACCGGGAGGTCCACGCCGGTGCAGAGTCGGCTCGCGTCGGAGGCGAGGAAGAGAACGGCGTCGGCAATCGCTTCGAGCGACACCTCTCCGGGAATCCCGCGATCCTCGGTATACGCCAGCATCTCGTCCATCATGCCGGCGAGCTGCTCCATCCACGGGCCGTACATCTCGGGGTTGCCGCCGGCCGGGCAGACGCTGTTCACGCGGATGCCGTCGCGGCCGAGTTCCAGGGCCGCGCTCTTCACGAGGCCCCGCAGACCCCACTTGCTGGCCGCGTAGGCCGCAATGCCGTTCATTGCGATCAGGCCGTCGAGCGAGCCGACGTTCACGATCGAGCCCATTTGCTGCGCCTTCATGCTGGGAACGACGGCGCGGATGCCGAGGAAGGGGCCGATCAGGTTGACGTCGACGACGTTGCGGGCCTGCTCGGCGGTGGTGTTCTGGATGGTTCCGATGTGCAGACGGCCGGCGTTGTTGACGAGCACGTCGATTTTGCCGTGCAGAGTCATGGTGTGCTCGACGGTTCGCCGCCAGTCGTCCTCGCGGGTGACGTCGAGGGGAATGAAGCTTGCGGCGTCGCCGAGTTCGCGCGCGACCGCTTCGCCGGCTTCGGTTCGGATGTCGCCGAGAACGACACGCGCTCCGGCTTCGACCAGGCGGCGGGCGATGCTGGCGCCGGCACCGCGGGCGGCGCCCGTCACGATGGCGATTCGATTCGCGAGGGCTTCCATCGCCCTTCCCTATCTTATGAGAGCCTGACTGCGCCCGCGGCGCACCGGCTGTTGTGCGACCGCTCAGCTCGCGCGGCTGGGGTCGAGGTGGGCCCAGGCGGGTGGAAGCGAAATGTCGCGATCGGGTTCGGGCGGCGGCATGTTGAAGCCTTCGGGCGGCCGCCACTCCATCGCTGCCAGGGTCTCGATGATGTGAGTCATGTTGAGCAGGTCGTGGCCGTAACAGAAGAGTCCGCTCCCGGCGTAGTAGAGTATGGAGAGTCCGGCGACGAAGCAGGGCGTTCCGTCTTGCCGCTTGCCGAGCACCTGGTCCCACTGGCTCACGACCCTGTGCCCATCCGCCATGGTCCAATTCTCGCGGGTCGACCAGCCGTGGCCCGTGAGCCCCGCCATCGATTCTTCGAAGAAGCGCCGGATGGGCTCTCGGCCCTCGATGCGCCCCCAGGCCGGATCGATGTAGGCGGCGTCTTCGGTGAAGAAGTCCGCCATCTCGGCCCAGCGTCTGCGGCCGGCATCGACCTCATCGCGCAGCGCTACGAAGCGCGCGTAGCTTTCGAGTGCTTCCTGCTCGATTCCGGTCGAAGTCACGCTCGGGCCCTCCCGCTATGCTGGAGCATAGCGAGCGTGAAGCTTCACGCGGTCACCGAAAAAGCCAGGTGGCGTCCGGTTTCCGCCGCACCCATCCGGGTGGGCGATGCGATCTCCTGCTGGGAATCTGCTTACAGCGTGCCGTCGCTGTCGATTCGCTTCAGCCCCCCGCTGCCATCCCAGAAGTAGAAACCCGGTTCGAGCCCGATCCCGCCCTCGACCGAACCCTCGGAAACCGGCGAAACGGCCGCCTTGGCCGCGGTCTCCGCGGCGCCCTGCAGGAAGGTCAGGATCGCCGTCGTGTCGAGGTCGTCGGTCGCCTTCTCGAGCATGCCGCTCGACAGCTCGACACTGAAGTCGTTCTTGGCGAGAAACGAACGTGGCTTGATCTCATAGCTCGACGCGAGGTTCGGGCAGGTGAACACGCTCGCATTCGATTCCGACACGACGAAGCAATAGCCGGGGCGGTAGACCTCGATTCCTTGCATGTCGTTGCTGGTCACGAAGCCGGCACATCCAGCAAGCAGAAATGTCGAGGCGATGATCGCGGCGCGCATATTCTTCAACATGAGTTCCTCCCTAGAAGATTTGGTCGACATCGAAGTCGAGCGATGAGTTCCGAAGAAGCCGCTTGGCTGCCGAGTAGAGCGAGTGAAACAGACAGCCGCCCGTGCTGAATTTCGCGACGACCAGGCCGACTGCGCGATCGCGGGCGTAGACGATCCCACCCGAGTCGCCGGATTTCGGGGTGAAATCCTCGATCACATAGAGATTCCTCACAAGCAGCGAACCACCGACGAAAGGAATCGGCACGGAGGTGTGAAGCGGCCCCACGATCCTTCCGCTCTTCACGATTCCCGTCTTGCAACCGAGAATCTTCACGCGCCGGTCCTGCGGAAGCGGGGGATTCATGAATCGCGTGAGGGACGTGCCGTCCTTGGGAACCACTCGAAGCGGCACGGCGGGCGCGCCATCGTCCAGCCTTGCGATCGCAATGTCGAATTCCAGGCGACCGTTTCGCTGCGAGATCTGATGCAAACGCGATCCCCGCGCGTATCCCGATCCCGGAAGCCTGAGCTTCACGCGCTTGAATCCAGGGGTCTTCAGGTGGACGTCGCCGATGACGTGAGCGCAGGTCAGGACGTAGACCTCGCGGGAATCGCCGCCGGGCGCGTCGAATACCAGCGAAGCCGTACCCTTGCGGAAGCTCGACGAACACTGCCGGCCGCTCGACACCGCTTCGATGCGCCCGACTTCCCGAACATCCGTTCGAAAGTACCGGGAACGGTCGACGGAACCGCTGCTGTCCCGGTCGTAGAGCTTCCGTGGAATCCGGCTGCCCGCGTCGTGGTGATGCGGCCCCTTCTTTCGCACGTAGAAGATGACGGCGGGAACGTCGAGCGTCTCGCCACCGGTGCGCTTGCGGCCGCGACCGATCGCGAGAATGTTGTCGGCAGCGAGAAATCTTCGCCGGGCGTGTGCGATGACGCTCTGCACTCCCATGGGTGCCCAGTCTAAATCATCTCGACGAAAGTTGGGGAGTTTTCAACTTCCTCCGGCTTTTTTGCTTGCACACCGGGTCGCCGGTAAACGCGCCGCTAGATCTTGCGCCCCAGCTCCGCGGCCGCAGCCGTCGCCTCGAGAATCCGCGCGATCTCCTTGGCGTCTCCGATTACGTGAAGCTCCGGCACTTTGCCTTCGAGCTGGCTTACGAGTTCGTTGTTGGGCTGGGAACCCATGGCGAGAATCACGTACTCGGCGCCGTGAATGCTTTCTTCCTTGCCGTCGTGGGTGGTATAGACCGCGCCGTCAGCCAGAATTTCCTTGACCGTGGCGCCGTTGATCATGCGCACGCCCTTGTCGTGCAGCCGCTTCATCAGCAGATGCCGAATCTCATACACGGCCTGCATCGCCATCAGGGGCTGCATTTCGATCATCGTCACGATGGTCGGCATGGCGCCGGTGTTGTCGTGGGTGTCGGCCAGGAAGTCCGCGAGTTCGCAGGCCACCAGGCCGCCGCCGATGATGAGCACGTTGCTCGCGATCGCGGCATCGGAGGTCCCCCCGAGTACCTCCCAGGCACTCACGACCTTCTCACCGTCGATCCCGGGGATGCTCGCGGGGCGCAGCGGCGTGGCTCCGGTGGCCACGATGACGATATCTGGCTTCAACTCGTCGACCAGCGACGGGGTCACCTCCTTGCCCAGCTCGATCTTCACGCCGGCCTCTTCGACCTCGCGCGTGAGGTAGCCCACCACCTGGCTGATCTCCTGCTTGAAGGGAGCGACACTGGCGAGGTTCACCTGGCCGCCGAGCTTCTCGCGCCGCTCGACGAGCGTGACGTCGTGCCCGCGAACCGCGGCGATGCGCGCCGCCTCGAGGCCGGCGGGGCCCCCACCGGCCACCAGCACGCGCTTCGGCTGCTCGGTCGGAACCGGGGGACCCTCGATCTCCTTGCCGGCCGAGGTGTTGAGAATGCAGCCCGCGGGCAGGCCCTTCATGACCGCGCTGATGCAACCCTCGTTGCAGCCCACACAGGGTCGGATTTCATCCAGCCGACCTTCGGCGGCCTTGTTGGGCATCTCGGGATCGGCGTTGAGCGCGCGCCCCATCGAGACGAGATCGGCTCTTCCCGTGGCGATCACGAACTCGGCCAGCCGCGGGGTGTTGATCCGACCGACGCAGAGAATCGGAACGTCGACCACCTCGCGAATCGCCTGAGCGTAGGGTGCGTTCGGCGCGAGTTCCGTGCCCTGCGGCGGCACGACGGCATAGAAGGCCGTCGGAATCGCGCCGCCGGAGATCTCCAGTCCGTCGACGCCCGCCGCAACCAGCGCACGCGCGATGAACTGCGTCTCCTGCAGCGTTCGCCCGCCCGTGCGGTGCTCGTCCCCCGACATGCGCAGCATGATGGGGAAGTCGGGGCCGACCTTGGCCCGAACCGCCGCGATGATCTCGAGCAGGAATTGCAGCCGGCCCTCGAGCGAGCCGCCGTAGCGATCGGTGCGCTTGTTGAAGAAGGGCGAGAGGAACGAACCCACCATGGCGTAGCCATGCGCGGCGTGGATCTGTACGCAGTCGAGGCCCGCTTCCCGTGCACGGCCCACCGCCATGGCGAAATCTTCCACCACTGCCTCGACCTCGCCGGTGGTCATCTCTCGCGGCAGCGAACGGAAGTGGCTGCGACCGACCACCGCCGACGGACCGACGGGCTGAACACCGGTGAGCATCTGAATCGACTCGGGGCCTGGATCCATGAGCTGGACCCCGACCTTGGTGCCGAAGGGGTGGACGGCGTCGGCGAGCTTCGCCCAGCTCGGAATCTGTGCATCTTCGTACAGGCCGAGCGGGAAGAGCCCGTACTTGCGGTTGCCGTTGATGGCAGCGGCCTCGGTCACGATCAACCCGGCCCCCCCCGCCGCCCGGGCCTCGTAGTACGCGCGATGCCGATCGGTCAGGGTCGCTTCGGCGGTGCCGTAGCCCACGGTCATCGGCGGCAGCCCGATGCGGTTCTTGACGGTCATCGTTCCGATCTGAATCGGCGTAAAGAGGTGCTCGAAGATCATTCGTGGTCTCCTGTCTTCCCGAGAGAGCAGCGGGCGGCGTCGCTCGCGTCTCCGCGCAGCAGTCTGCTCTGTGCTCGTTGAATACTCGAATATATCGAGCCGAGGCGACCCGGAGAAGGCGCGAAAAGTGCATTGACGGGATGCGATATGCGCGGGCTTGATTCGTAGCGCCGTTTCGCGCCGAACAACGTCGTATCCCGCTGCCGGCCCGTTTCGGAGCCCGTTTCGGAGCCCGATCGGCGGCCCGTTCGATCCGGCGCGGCGGGCGTCGCAATCCGGCCCGGAGAATGCGGAATGCCGCCGGATTGAGGCGCCGCGGTGGTTGCTGCCCCCGGATTCGCGATAGCATGATCGCCGGATTGCGCATCGGGAGGTCACGGATATGGACTCACAGAATTTCCTCAGCATTTCCAACCGACTCCAGCGAAGCACGCTGCCGGCCTTGCTGGTCGCGGTGGCGGTTGCCGGCATGGGGTGCGCGGGCACCAAGGTCTCGATGACGCCGGTCCAGCTTTCCCTCTGGCCGGGGGCACAGGTCTTTTCGCAGGACTCACCGGTTCGCGGAATGGCGCTCAATCTGGTCGGGGGTGTCCAGGACGACGTGGCGGGGCTCGATGTCGGCTTGCTCAACACCGTCGAGAAGGAATTCACGGGGGTCGGGGCGGGCGTGGTGAATCTCGGCCGGGGGCACGTCCGCGGACTCCAGGTCGGCCTCGGCAATACCGCCGATCTTTCGCTCGAGGGCGTGCAGGCCAGCATCGCGAATCAGGTGGATGGTGAAATGAAGGGCGCACAGCTCGGAATGGGAAACTTTGCCGGCAAATGCACCGGGGTCCAGATCGGCGTGGTGAACATGGTCGACTCGACCAAGTGCGTGCAGCTCGGCCTGTTCAATCTGAACCCGAAGGGTTTCCTGCCGTTCTTCCCGATCTTCTTGATGGGCTTCTGACACCGCAGCCCGCGACCGGCCGGATTGGCAGCGCCCAGCCCGAGCGGGCCGGACTTCGACCGCAAGGACCTGGCAGAATAGGGCCGACGAATGAACCTCGAATACGCTGAACGATACGAGGACTTTCGCCTGGAGGTTCGGGCGTTTCTCGAAGCCCACAAGCCGAACAAGAGCCTCCTCGAAGCACCGCCCGAGGAACGAGCTCGCTGGCTCACGCTCCAGATCGAGCACGGCTACTGGGCGCGCACCATCCCGAAGAAATACGGCGGCCATGGCGCCGAACCGGATCTGCTCGAAACCGTCATCATGGACGAGGAATTCAACCGGGCGGGCACCGCGCGGGGGATGATGGCACAGGGGCCGTCGATGCTCGTCCCGACCTTGCTCGAGCACGGCACCGAAGAACAGAAGCAACGCTGGATCGGACCCACCCTGCGTGGTGAAATCATGTGGTGCCAGGGCTACTCCGAGCCGGGCTCCGGCAGCGACCTCGCGAGCCTGCAGACTTCGGCGCGTGAAGA
Source organism: uncultured Gammaproteobacteria bacterium (assembly GCA_964196055.1). Lineage (GTDB taxonomy): Bacteria > Myxococcota_A > UBA9160 > UBA9160 > SMWR01 > JAFDEI01. Next base: position 6,626 of record CAXMSF010000271.1, read on the forward strand.
CGGCGACGACTTCGTGATCAATGG
>CAXMSF010000272.1:0-10554 GCA_964196055.1 uncultured Gammaproteobacteria bacterium
GACGCATCGCCGTAGAGTTGCGTGATGCTTCCTCCGCCGGGTGTGGCATCGCCTTCGTGGGCGACCTTTTGGATCGTGTAGCTCGGTGGAGCGGCCAGCGCCGGGCACGCCCCGAGAATCACTGAATACAGTAGACATTCAATTTTCATCTCGATTTCCACCGAACATTCACCAACCGGTGAATGAATCCTATCCTCGATTCATGACGTGTCCAACGATCCGGATTCGCCACAAGAGATCGTCACGGGACGCAGCTGCTCCGCGTTCTTCCTCAAGGACTGAAATCCCCCGAACGGACTCCAGAGTGTGATCGACCCGAACGTCTCGCTCCCTGGGACACTCATTCCGCGAACCCGGAACTGGAAACTTCCACCTGACATCAAGACATCGCGCGTGCCATATTCTCTGGAGCGATGGCGTCGTGTCGCCCGCTCGCCTCATCTTCACTGGAGCTCCCTCCATGCCTCCGCCCAGCCTGAACCGGACCGATGCCCCCTATCGATTCCACGCCTTCGAGGTGTCGTACTTCTCCGCCAAGGTGCGTCCGGCGCTGCGTTACAAGGGGCTCTGGGTCGACGAGCGCCGCGCCGACCTGAAGGAGATCCGCGAGAGAACGGGCCTCAGCTTCATTCCCGTCATCGTCACACCCGACGGCGAGACCTGGCAGGATTCGACCGAGATCTATCACCGGCTCGAAGAGCGACACCCGGAGCCGCCCCTATTTCCGAGCGGCGGCGTGCAGCGAATGGCCGCGCATCTGATCGAACTCTACAGCGACGAGTTCGCCCTGATCCCCGCAATGCACTACCGCTGGGGCAGCGAACTCGGCGAGGCCACGGCTCGCGCGCGCTTCTGTGGCATGACGGGCAGCCACAAGCTCGGCAACCTGGCGGCGGACCGCATGGTGGCGGCGCGATTCCTCGTCGGGGCCAGCCCGGAAGCGGCCCCCCAGATCGAAGAACACACCCACGACCTGCTCGCCGCGCTCTCGAGCCACTTCGAAGCCCACCCCTACCTGCTCGGAGGACGCCAATCCTTCGCCGACTGCGCGCTGATGGGCCCCGTCGACGGTCACTTCTTCTGTGATCTGGTGCCGCGCCGGCTGCTCCTCGAGACCGCCGAACCCGTCGTCGGCTGGATCGAGCGCTGCAAGTTCCCCAACACCGACCAGCAGGGCGAATGGCTCGAAGGGGACGCCCTGGCGCCCAGCCTGGTCCGGGTGCTCGATGCCATGGGCAGCGATGCCGTGCCGCTGCTACTCGATGTCCTGCGCGCCTTCGAGGAATGGGCCGATCAACGTCCGGCGGATCAGATCGAGCCACCCCGAGCCGTCGGCAGCTGCAAGACTTCGCTTCGGGGCGCTCCCGTCGAACGCGCCACCATGGCCTATACGCTCTACAGCGTTCAGCAGACTCTCGATTTCCATCGAGGGCTCGCGGCGGCAGACCGGGAGCGGGTCGACGCTTCGCTGGCGGACACCGCCTGGCCCCGGCTGCTCGCCTACGCGCCGCGTCACCGACTGCGCAAGGATGGATTCAAACTAGTCATTGATCCCAGCTGAACATCCAGCTGAAACCAGCAGAGGGGAGCGCCATGTCACAAGCCGAGGGCCTCGACTTCATCGTCGACAAGAGCGCCTGGGAAAAGACCCGCTTCGTCGAGACCGAGGTGTCGACGGATCTCGCACCGGGCCAGGTGCTCTTCCGAGTCGACCGCTTCGCCTTCACGGCCAACAACATCTCCTACGCGATGGCGGGAGAATTCTTGCGCTACTGGTACTTCTTCCCCAAAGAAGAAGGTTGGGGCTGCCTCCCCACCATGGGCTTCGGGGATGTCATCGCCTCCACGCACGAAGACGTAGCGGTCGGGACACGCTGCTTCGGCTTCTTCCCCATGTCGAAGTATCTCCTGATCGAACCCGCATCCGCGAATGCCGGCTCGATCGTGGACGGAGTCGCGCACCGCCAGTCCCTGGCACCGGCGTACAACCAGTACCAGCCCGTCGCGAATGACCCCGTCTATTCAGCCGCGCACGAGGACGAGCACGCACTGACTCGCGGCCTCTTCATGACCTCTTTTCTGGCTGAAGATTTTCTCGCAGACAGCGATCTCTACGGTGCCCGCTCCGTCGTGATCTCGAGCGCATCCAGCAAGACCTCCATCGCGCTCGCCTTCGTCATCGCCCAAAAGGGTCAGGCCAAGGCGATCGGCCTCACATCTGCGCGCAACCTCGACTTCGCCGAGAGCCTCGGATACTACGACCGGGTCCTGACCTACGACGAGATCGGCGCGCTTCCCACCGAAACGAAGTCCGTCTTCGTCGACATGGCGGGCGACACCCGGGTGACGCGCGCCGTGCACGAGCGGCTCGGCGAAAACCTCGCATTCAGCCAGCGCATCGGCGGCACGCACTGGGATGCAGGTGGCGACGATGGCGACATCCCCGGCCCGGAGCGCCAGTTCTTCTTCGCCCCGGGCCAGATCAAGAAGCGCCTGGTCGACTGGGGCCCCCAGGGCTTCCAAGAGCGCCTCGGCTCCGCGCTCCGGGAGTTCATCGAATCGAGCGGGAAGTGGCTGCACGTCGAGCGTGGCTATGGGCGCGACGCGGTAAAGCGCGTCTACGACGCAACGCTCAATGGAAACGCCAGCCCCGCAGTGGGGCACATCCTGTCGCTGTGGGAGAGCGAGGACGCGGCCGCAGGTCGCTGATCGACTGCGCCGAAGAGGATCCCATGTCTGGGTCCACATCCGGCACCTCGGAACCCATGAAACACAGCAACGCCGTGCCGAAGGCTCGCGCAGACCGTGGCGAGATCATTGACCTGGCGATCACGCGCGATTGACGCCGGCGCAGCAGTCGCCCGACAACACAGAGGATTCAACATGCCGATCGAGCACATCAATCCAACGACCCTTCCGAAGGCCCGAGGCTATGTCCAGGTCGTCAAAGCGAGTGGCGGGACGACCGTCTATATCGCGGGCCAGACCGCCCACGATCTCGACGGAACGCTGATCGGGCCCGGTGATCATTACGCCCAATTCAAGCAGGCCTTCACCAACCTGAAATGTGCGCTCGCGGCTGCGGGCGCAGGGCCGGAACACGTCGTCAAGGCGACGTTCTACGTCGTCGAATCCAGCGAAGCGGTGCTGGGGGATTTCATTCGCGGCATGAACGATGCGCTGGATGGCGAATCCCTGCCCTCGGCTTCCACCTTCCTGGGTGTCGAACGCCTGGCCTTCGATGACATGCTCGTGGAAGTGGATGCCATCGCGGTGATCGACTGAGCCGCTGACACGATCAGAGTTTCCTGGGTGGGCCGACCTTCAAGGCGAAACGTCCCATCCAGGTGGTGAAGAGCGGCCGACGTGGCAGCCCCAGGCCGCGGAGCTGATCGGCGATGGGGTGATCGCCCAGGCTCAGCCTCCCGCCGCTGAGATTCATCCCGAAGTCGTGGTACTCGTTTTCGAGAATGGTGACGTGCGGCGCGCCTTCGTAGCTGGAGTAGACCGCGGACGCACCGGGGGGCTGGTCCCGCGTTCCGGTTGCGGGAACCGAAAATCGGAGGACCTCGCGACCGTCCATGCGCAGCTGGAAGCTCGCGCGGCCGTCGGCCTTCTCGAAGTCGATCTCCTCGATGGTCTTCGGCAACCCCCACATCTGCAACCCCGCGTCATGGGCGAGCCGTGTAGTGACGGGGAGCTTCCAGATGTGGGTGGCGGAATCGTTTCGCGCGATATCGAGCCAGGTACCGAGGTAGGGAATGCCACTGCTTCGCCCGTGCATCGGTTTCACGAAGAACGCCATGGAGATTTCGTTGTAGGGGCCGCAGTCCGACTCGCGGTAGCTGCAACACGCGAGCGAGAAGCAGGCCCGGCCCGGCCGGAGTTCCGCGACTTCGAAGCCGCTGTCGCGAATCAGCGCCTGGGCTGCCCTCGCGGGCACCGTGAACAAGCCCACCGCCGAGGAACCATCCGGGAAAAGGGACGGGAAGCCGAGAACCTTGCCTTCGATCTCGAATTTCCGTGCACTCGCATCGCTCGCCGGCGTTTCGATCCCTCCGCTCATTGATTCGTCTCCCCACGCGCCGCCCGAAGCGCTCCGTACCCGACGGTCATTGCCTCAGGTAGTCGTCGATCCAGCCCAGCATCGCGCCATAGAAAGCCTCGGTCTTGGCCGCGGCATCCGCCTCGAGGCCCGTCGCTTCGGCCTGGCAGGTCATCCGAACCCGGCAGCGCCCGTTTCCCGATTCCGTCACCTGCGCTCTTGCGCGGTAGTTCGCGACTTCGAGGTACTCCACGCTCGGGATGGAGTACTCGAGCACTTTCGCGTCGTGATCCAGGCCCTCGAGGCGTTCGTGCAACGGCGGAAACACCGGAACCGTGAGGTGCCGGATCATGCCGATCCCCTCACCTTCCACCTCCACCTTCTCGACGCCGGGAACCCAGCTGACGTTCCCGAAATCGGCGAACACCGCCCACACGGCTTCAGCGCCGAATTCGAACTCACGCTCGACACTCACTTCGATCATCGAAATTCGCTCCGGATCTGCAGTCTCGGATCTCGGATTCTACACCGCGCCTGCAGCGCGGTCAGTTTTCGGATCAAGCACGCTCTGCCTTCCTGGCGGGCCGGCGCAGCCGCTTGGGGCAAAAAGGCCCACCCGGCCTGTGAAGCGGTTCACAGCGCTTCGGCGGTCCCTGGCCGATAAACCAGACAGTCCATCGGTAATGAATGCTTTGAACCAGGGAGAAAAGTGATGACGATCGAACCAACGTTTCGTTCCAACCCGCAATCCCATTGTCGTGACGCACGAGTGCTCTCGAAGCTGACAGGACTCGGGCAGACGGACGGGGCAATCGCGGATCATCCGTTCTTTGCGAGCATCGACGATCTGGAAATCAAATTCGTGACCGACGCCGCCGAAACCATGCGCTTCGAACCCGGCGAGACCCTCTTTCGCCTGGGCGACCCGGGGGATTCGGTAATGCTCGTGCTGTCCGGTCGCGTCGCGGCGGAATCCCATCGGTCGAGTGGGGAGCTGTTGGTGATGAACGTCGTCGAGACCGGCGAACTCGTCGGCGAGATGGCCGTGCTCGAGGGCACGACCCGCTCTGCCACCGTGACGGCGCTCGAGCCGTGCGAGGTGCTGGTGATTCCGAATTCGGAGTTTCTGGCGCTGCTGATCAATCACCCGGGATTGGTCGTTCGGATGCTCGGCACCGTGACCGAGCGGCTGCGGAGCCTGACGGAGAAGGTGGGCGAACTCTCGTAGCGGAGCCGGTGACAGCCCAGCCGGACTGTCGCTGCGCCCGTCACCCCAATCGATTCTTGCGTGCAGCCCGGCGCGAGCGCGGGTAGCATCCCCACACACATCCGCTGCTGGGGGGTGAACGCATGATCTTCTTGATTCTCGGTGTCCTGATCTGGAGTGGCCTCCACCTGATTCCGGCCCTCGGCGTGCAGATGCGCGCAGCCTGGATCGAGCGCATCGGCGAGGGACCCTACAAGGGGCTGTTCGCGCTCTTGCTCGTCGGCGCCATCACATTGATGGTCATGGGCTGGAAGTCGACCGAACCCGTCGCCATCTACGGGCCCCCCGAGTGGGGTCATTGGTTCGCGTACTTCGCGATGTTCGTCGCACTGGTGCTGTTCATGGGCTCGAACGTTCCCAGCAATATGAAGCGCTTCGTGCGCCACCCGCAGCTCATGGGTGTTGCGGTCTGGGGACTCTCCCACCTGTTCACGAACGGCGACCTGCGGTCGCTGGTGCTGTTCGGAGGGCTCGGCGTCTGGGCCTTGATCGAGATCGTGGCTCTCAACCGACGAGACGGCGCCTGGGAAAAGCCCGAACCGCTGCCGCTCGTGGCCGGAGTCAAGCCGCTCGTGGCCGGCGTCATCGCGTATGCGCTGCTCGTCTACGCCCATCCCTATCTCGCGGGCGTCTCGATCTACCCTGGCTGAATCCGACAAAGAAGAGTCGGGATCTTTCGCGGACCTTCGCGCACTCTCGAATAGCGGACGATAGGGGAACGGTCGTTTTCGGCTCGCCCGGCAGACTGCTCCATTGCGAGCGAGTCCGGGCGGAGCAACCGCGAACGGCCCTCTGCGTGTCGGGAAGAGTCGACCCATGCGGCTGACGCGACGGGGTTTCTTGCAACGAGCGGGGATCGCCACCCTCTCGCTCTCTCTCGCTCGGCTGATTCCGTCGGAAGCAGCACCCTCCCTCGTGAGCGGAGCCGCCGCGGCGTCGGACGGGATTCCGGTTCCTGATTACACCGGCTGGAAGGACCTCTACCGCGCACAATTCGCCTGGGATCGTGTCGTCAAGGGCACCCACCATGTCAACTGCTGGTACCAGCGCGGCTGTACCTTCAACGTCTACGTCAAAGACGGCCTGGTCATGCGCGAAGAACAGTCCGCGACCTACCCGCAGACGAACGAATCCGTCCCGGACTTCAACCCTCGCGGCTGCCAGAAGGGCTCCTGCTACAGCGACCGCATGTACGACAGCAGCCGCCTCCGACATCCCCTGAAGCGCGTGGGCGAGCGCGGCGAAGGCAAATGGAAGCGGGTGAGCTGGGACGAAGCGATGGACGACATCGCCGACAAGGTGCTCGACGAACTCGCAGAGCGCGGACCGCGCGGCGTCTATTGGGACATGGGCGGCGGCATGACGAACGGCGCCGCGATGATCGGGCTGGTGCGAACGATCAGCCTGCTCGACATGTCGCTGCTCGACATCGACTCGGAGGTAGGCGACCACCACCCGGGTGCGGCGGTGACCTGCGGCAAGATCATCTTTTCGAGTTCGGCCGACGATTGCTTCTATTCCGATCTGATCCTGATCTGGGGCGGCAACCCCGCCTACACGCAGATCCCAAACGCCCATTTCATCAATGAAGCGCGCTACAAGGGATCGCGCGTCGTCGCCATCACCCCGGACCTCAACGCTTCCGGCATGCACGCGGACCAATGGGTGCCGGTCAACGTCGGCAGCGACGCAGCGCTCGGGCTCGCACTCGCCAACGTCATTCTGGAAGAAGGCCTGCACGATGTCGACTTCATCCGCGAACAGACCGACCTGCCGCTACTCGTTCGCAAGGACACGGGCCGCTTCCTGCGGGCCGAGGATCTCGAAGCCGAAGGCGCTGACGACGAGTTCTACATCTTCGACACGGCGTCTGGAAAAGTCCTGAAAACGAAAAAGATGACGCTCGAACTCGGAGACCGCGTACCCGCGCTCGAAGGTGAATTCGAAGTCGATACTCGCAGTGGGCCGATCGTGGTCGAGCCGGTCCTGGCACGGCTGCGCCGACACATCGCGCGCTACACGCCCGAAGCCACTTCCAAGATCACCGGCACGCCCCCGGGCCTGATTCGCTCACTCGCCCGGCAGATCGGCCAGGCGCGCGCCGCGAGCGTGATGACCCAGTCGAATTTCTCGAAGTTCTACCACGGCATGGAGATGGAACGCGCGCAGTTCCTGGTGCTCGCGCTGTGCGGCCACTTCGGCAAGAAGGGCAGCGGCATCAACGCGTTCCCGATGCTTTCGATCGACGGCAACATGCCGATCGGCATGGCACCGCCACCCATGCCCGATCTGGGTGAATTCCTATCCGCACTCTGGGATGGAATCGGGCCCAAGGACGACGAAACCAGCGAGATGTTCTACCTCCGCATGCTCCGCGAAATGCACGATCGCGGGAATTTCATCTCCTCGTCGATCCTGTTCCACAAACACGGCGGCTTGGCTCCGCTCACGGGTGGCTCGCGGCGCTGGGATCCGCACCTCGAGCGCGACGTCGACGAATTCCTCGACGAGGCCATCGAAAAAGGCTGGCAGACGGCGCCGCCCGAACCCGGGATTTTCTTCTCCGTCGGGGGCAACATCCTGCGCCGCGTGCGCGGCTACGACCGCCTGCTCGATGGCTTCCTCCCGAAGCTCTCACTCATGGTCACCTTCGACTGGCACATGAGCCAGACCGCGCTCTACAGCGATTACGTGCTGCCCGCGGCCGGCTGGTACGAACGCGACGACATCGTCTGGGCAACGCCGCTCGCGCCGTTCACCCAGGCGACGACGAAGGCGGTCGATCCCGTCGCCGACTCGAAATCCGACTGGGAATTCCATTGCAAACTCATGAAGTCGATCCAGAAACGCGCGATCGCACGCGGCCAGACCCATTTCGTCGACCACAGCGACAACGAACGCGACCTCGAGGACGTCTACGACAACTTCACCTATCGAGGCTTCGTCCCCGACGACGATCCCGAGCCGCTCCTCAAAGCCTCGATGTTCATCAGCAGCAATGTCGGAGGCGCCAGCTGGGAAGAATTGAAGGAGCGCGGCTGGGCGCGCTTTACCGGCCTCGGCCGGAATCCGATGGCGATCACGAATGCCACCGACATCGAAGAGAACGAGACCATCACCGCGAACACCTGGCACACCGAGAAGAAGCTGCCGTGGCCGACCCTCACACGTCGGATGCAGTTCCTGATCGACCACGAGTTCTACCTCGAGCTCGGCGAAGAACTCCCGACCCACAAGGACAACCCCGCAATCGGCGGGAACTACCCGTTGCAGATGACCGGCGGGCACACGCGCTGGTCGATTCACAGCAGCTGGCGCGACCACAAGTTGATGCTCGATCTCCAGCGCGGCGAACCCGTGTTGTTCATGAACCAAAGCGACGCGAACGATCGCGGCGTCGGCGATGGCGAGCGGATCCAGGTGGGTAACGACGTGGGCAGCTTCCAGATGCTCGCGAAGGTCTCCCCGTCGATTCGCCCGGGTCAGGTCGTGGCCTACCACGCCTGGGAGCCGTTCCAATTCAAAGGTCAGAGTTCGTACCAGGTCGCCACCGCGAGCCCCTTCAACCCGATTCAGATGGCGGGCGGCTACTACCACCTGCAACAGTTCATGACCTTCGGCCAACCGGGCATGAACGATCGCGGCACGCGCGTCGAAGTCATGAAGCTCGTCGCCCCGCCCACAGGCTAGTCCTAGCTGCGCATCAGCACGCAAGGCCTTCGCGTTTCGTATTCCTGGCAGCGAATCGTTCTCCGCAGGCTCAACATCCGGTAGCGTGGTCGCATGGGAGAACGCTGGTTCGTCGCTGTGGGAGGGCTCGTCGCGAGCGGCAAGAGCACCGTCGCGCGCGCGATCGCGCGACGTCTCGATGCCGAGTGCATCGAGGCCGACGATATCCGCCACGAGTTGCTCGAGCGGCCCGTCGAAATCCTCCACGAGGCACGCTGGATCCGCGACCTGCGGCCCGGCTTCAGCGACGAGGTTTACCACGAGCTGCTGCGCCGTGGAGCCGAAACCATCGACGCGGGTCGCTCGGTCGTTCTCGGCGGCTGCTTTCCCGCGGTTGCTTGGCGCGAATCCGCTCGGCGGATCGCACTCGAATCCGGAGCGCGCTTCCTGTTCGTCGAGTGCCGCGTCGACGAGGCCGTGTCGATCGAGCGCCTCTCGGCGCGCGACCGCGCCGCGGGTCGTAGCGGCTGGGCGGAGCTATACCGGAATCTCGCCGAGCACTACGAAGCACTGGATGAACTGGCGCCGAGCGAGGTCGTATCGGTGGAGTGCCAGCAAGATGTCGAAGCGGTTCTCCGGGAACTCGAAGAGCGCGGGCTGCCTGCTGCACGGACGAAGCTCGCCGCCGCGCCGCGCCGCATTCACCCCATGCCTCGCGCCATTACCTTCGACTGCTGGAATACGCTGCTCGTCGAAGAGGACTGGCCGCTTGCACACGCGATGCGAGTCACGGCCCTGCACGATGTCGCCGCGGAGGCCGGACTCGAAGTCGCGTGGGAAGATGCGGGCAGGGCATTCGATTCGGCCTGGGGCCACCATCAAGAACTGTGGTGCGGAGGGATCGCGAGCGGCTCGCGGGAAATCGCCAAATGGGGCCTCGAGGCGCTCGCCTTGCCCACCGCAGGGCCCGTGTTCGAGCACCTCGTCCAACTCTTCGAGGAAGCCTCGCACACCAGCCATGTAAAGGCGCTCGACGGCGCGCGCGAACTGCTCGGTAGTCTCGTAGCGGCGGATGTTCCCTGCGGCCTGGTGTGCGATACCGGCCTCACGCCGGGGCGGCGGGTCCGGATCCTGCTCGACCGCGCGGGATTGCTCGAAGCGCTCGCGACGCAGGTGTTTTCCGACGAGGTGGGCGTTCCGAAGCCCGCCGAACTCTGCTTCACGGCCGCGCTCGAAGCACTCGGCGTCTCGCCCGAGCACGCGTTGCACGTGGGCGACCTGCGGCGAACCGACGTGGCGGGCGCGCGCGCGATCGGCATGCAGACCGTGCGCATTCGCGATCGCTACGACGATACCGGCGACGGCGACGACGCCGACTACGTCATCACGAGCCACACCGAACTACGTGCAGCGCTCGAACTCTAGAAGCGTGAAACGCAGAGCCCTTGCGCGACAGTCTTGAGTCAGGCTCCTAGTAGATCCGCTTCGACGGTATCTCGCTTCGTTCGTAGCCGTGCGACGACACGACCCCATCCGGGTCGAAGGCGATGATGAGTTCGTGACGAATGCGGTT
>CAXMSF010000273.1:0-30676 GCA_964196055.1 uncultured Gammaproteobacteria bacterium
GCCGACGGAAGCACCGGCCTGTCACGCGGCGGCGAAACGGTCTATCGCGGCGTAAACGTCGCGGGCTTCGCCGAGTACGTCCTGACCCAGGAAGCCGGTGCCGTGAAGATCCCGGCCGACGTCCCGCTGGAAGTCGCCTGCGTGATCGGCTGCGCGGTACAGACCGGCGTCGGTGCGGTGCTCAACACCGCAGAAGTCGAGGAGGGCGCGACCGTGCTCGTGATGGGCCTCGGCGGCATCGGCCTGTCGGTGGTGCAAGGCGCCCGGATCGCGGGGGCGAGCCGGATCATCGTCTCCGACCCCGTTTCGGAGCGCCGCGAGGTCGCCAAGCAGTTCGGCGCGACCGACCTGCTCGATCCCGGCAGCGACGACGTCGTCGCCCGGGCACGGGAGATCACCGAAGTCGGCGTCGACTATGCGTTCGAGACCGCGGGATCCGCCGCGCTGGCCGAAGCCGGCTTCCAGGCGGTCCGGAACGGCGGCACGGTCGTCTGCGTGGGCGCGGCCCCGATCGACCAGAGCATCACGATCACACCGGCCGTGCTGCTGACCATCTCCGAGAAGAAGCTGATGGGCTGTGTGCTCGGAAGCGTGAACTCGCTGCGCGAGATCCCGCGGCTGATCGCGCTGTGGCGGGCCGGGCGCCTCGACCTCGAGAGCCTGATCACCGCGCGCAGGCCACTCGCCGAAATCAACGAGGCCATGGACGACCTGCGCGCCAGCCGCGGGGTCCGGACCGTGCTCACGATCTGAGACAGCCGGGATCCAGCGCCAAGGGAGAGCTGAGATGGCCAGTGCAGAACTGCAGATCGTGATCGATCTACTGAAGGCGAACCCGCCCATCCAGGGTTCCAATGTCGCCGAGATGCGCGCCGCAATGGACGCGATGTCGGCCGCGATCCCGCCTCCGGAAGACATCACGCACACGCCTGTCGATGCGGGCGGAGTGCCGGCCGAATGGTCCAGCGCGGACGTCGCGGATTCCGGACGAGTCGTGATCTACTTCCACGGCGGCGCCTATGTCATGGGGTCCATCGCCAGCCACCGCATTCTGGTGGCCCACATTGCGCGCCGAACCGGCGCACGGGTGCTGAATGTCGACTATCGGCTCGGCCCCGAGCACCCGTTTCCCGCGGCAGTCGACGACGCCGTTGCGGCCTATCGCTTCGTGCGGGGAAGCGGAGTGCCCGCGTCGAAGATCGCGATCGCGGGTGATTCAGCGGGTGGAGGCCTCACCGCCGCGTGCCTGATCGCGTTGCGCGACGCGGGCGAGATGCCGCCCGGCGCAGCAGTCTGCATTTCCCCCTGGCTGGATCTTTCGCAGTCGTTCGGCAGCTGGCAAAGCAAGGCGGATGTCGATCCGCTGCTCGACATCGAACAGCTCCAGGCCTGTGCCGACGCCTATCTCGATGGCGTCGACCCGAAGACTCCGACCGCGTCACCGGTCTTCGCGGATCTCCGCGGCCTACCGCCTCTGCTCGTGCAGGTCGGCACCGCCGAGACCCTGCTCGACGAGTCGGTCGAATTCGTAGAGCGCGCGAAGGCAGCGGGTGTCGATGCCTCCGTCGACACCGCGGAAGACATGATCCACGTCTGGCACGCCTTCGCCGATCTGCTTCCCGAAGGCCGCGACGCACTCGATGATCTGGCTGCATTCCTCGACGCGAAGCTCGCTTGAGCGCAGCGACCGGGCGCGCATCGTCATGCTTCGGCAACTGAAATCACGCTGCGGACTCGGGCTGCTGATCGCGGCGGCTGCCGTCGCGTGCGAGGATTCGACGCCGCTCGCGGAATCCGAGGCGATCGATCGCGAAACCTCGATTCCTCCTACGCGCGTGATGGCGCCCGGGAAGCCCTCGCTCGCGGAACGCCGAACCGCGACGGGTCAAGACATCCCCGGAAGGTTCCGTCCGGCACGCGAGCAAGCGGGCGAAGTCGACCTCAGCGATGAGCAGCGCGAGATGGTCCGCGAACTCGAGGCGATCGGCTACCTGAGCGGTACCGAGCAAGCGCGCGGATCGGGCATCACCATCCACGATCGCGAACGCGCGCAGACCGGCCTGAATTTCTTCGCGTCGGGACACGCCGAAGGCGCCACGTTGATGGACATGGACGGCAAGGTCCTGCACCGCTGGGAGTTCCGCTTCCCGGATGCGTTCGAAACGCCTCCCCTCCCCCATCGCGGAAAGCGCGACCAATGGTGGCGGCGCGCGTTCCTGCTGCCGAACGGCGACGTGATCGCGATCATCACCGGATCAGGCGTGATGCGAATCGACAAAGACTCGAAACTCATCTGGGCAAAGGCGATCTACGCGCACCACGACCTCGCGTTCGAGCCGAACGGCGACATGTGGGTCATGACGCGCAAGGTCCACATCGTTCCTCGTATCAACGTCAAGCAGCCGATCGTCGAGGACACCCTCACCTTGCTCGATTCCGAGGGGAATGAGAAGGAAGGTCTTTCGCTGCTCACGGCATTCGAGAACTCGAAATTCGCGCGAATCTGGCTCGAGACGGGACGGCGAAGCGGCGACCTCTTTCACTCGAATTCCATCGAGCGGCTCGACGGTCGCGCCGCAAGAGCGCACCCGGCGTTCAAGGAAGGAAACCTGCTGATCTCCTTCCTCGGTCTGGATGCGATCGCGATCGTGGATCCGCTGAAGCAGAAGGTCGTCTGGGCGCACCGCGGCGAATACCACAAGCAGCACGACCCGAAGATACTCGCGAATGGCAACCTCATGCTGTTCGACAACCAGGCCTTTCCGACGCCATCGGCGGTACTCGAGTACGAACTGCCCACGATGCGGAAAGTCTGGGAATTCCGGGGTTCGCCCAGCCAGCCCTTCTACTCGAAGGCCCTCGGAACAGCGCAGCGACTCGAAAACGGCAACACCCTGATCTCGGAATCCGACTTCGGGCGGGCGTTCGAGGTGACACCCGCCGGAGACATCGTCTGGGAATTCCACAACCCGCAGCATGCGGGTGAAGACGACCGATTCGTCGCGGCGCTGCCCGAGATGATCCGGTTGCCGCCGGGTTTCGCGACCGCTTGGCTCGACCAGCCGACGATCGACAACGGCCAACCATGAGCCGGCCCTGTATCGAACTCCCGTGCTCGATTCTCTTCTGATATCGTCCCCAGCGACGCAAAGGAGCCCCCATGTCATCGCTATCGATCGGTCTGCAACTCGGTTACTGGCAAGCGCAACCACCGCCCGACCTGATCGGTCTCGCACAAGCGGCGGAGAATGCCGGCTTCGACTCGATTTGGACCGCCGAAGCCTGGGGCTCCGACGCATTCACCCCACTCGCGTGGATCGGAGCGCACACATCCAAGATCCGACTCGGCACCTCCGTGGTGCAGCTGTCGGCGCGCACCCCCACCGCAACCGCCATGGCGGCTCTCACCCTCGACCATCTCTCGAAGGGCCGGTTGACACTCGGACTCGGAGTCTCGGGGCCGCAGGTCGTCGAGGGCTGGTACGGTCAGCCCTTCGGCAAGCCGCTCGCGCGCACCCGTGAATACATCGACATCATCCGCCAGGTGATCGCCCGCGAGCGGCCGGTCAAGAACGACGGCCCCCACTACCCGCTTCCCTATCACGGTGAGGGATCGTGGGGCCTCGGCAAGCCACTCATGTCGATCACCCACCCGCTTCGAAACAAGATCCCGATCTTCATGGGCGCCGAGGGCCCCAAGAATGTCGCGCTCGCGGCCGAGATCGCAGATGGTTGGTTGCCGCTCTACTACGCGCCGACACGCCCGGAGGTCTACGCCGACTCGCTTCGGCACATGAAGCCCGGCTTCGAGATCGCCCAGATGGCGATCTTCAACATCACCGACGATGTCGCGGCCGGGCTCATGCCCGTGAAGATGATGCTCGGCTTCTACATCGGCGGCATGGGAGCGAAGAAGCACAACTTTCACATGAACCTGATGGGCCGCATGGGCTACGAGGCCGAAGCGACGAAGATCCAGGAGCTGTTCCTCGCCGGCAAGCGCGAGGAAGCCGTCGCCGCGGTACCCGACGCCTTCGCGGACGAGATCTCGCTGGTCGGTCCGGTGGAGCGCATCAAGGACCGACTGCAGGCGTGGCGCGAGTCTCCAGTCACGACGCTACTCGTCACCGCACAGGACAAGGGACAACTCAACAGCCTGGCCGAACTGGTCCTGGGCTGAATCGATCGTGGGCGCGGGCAACGCGAAGGCCCGAGCCTCCATCGGCGATGCTCGCGTCGCGCTGCTGACGAACTTCGTCGCCCCCTACCGGGTGCCGCTTTTTCGCTACCTGGCGAGTCGACTCGGCGCGCTCAAGGTCTTCATCTCGACGGAGATGGGGGCGGACCGCTCGTGGCCCGTCGACTGGGGGGACATCGATGTAGAGGTCCTGCGCACTTGGACGGTCCGCGAGACGTCGCGACATCCGCACGCCTTCGACGACCCGAGCTTCGTCCACTTCCCCTACGACACCCTGCTCCGGCTACGGCGCGAGGATCCCGATGTCGTCATCTCGGGCCAGCTCGGTGCAAGTTCGCTCTTCGCAGCCGCCCATTGTCGTTTCCACGGCCGAACGAAACTCGTGCTCTGGCTGACCCTGTCCGAGGTGAGCGAACTCGGCCGGGGCAGCTTCCGGCGAGCGCTGCGACGGTGTCTGCTCGCGCGCGCAGACGCGGTGATGGTGAACGGCGAGAGCGGCGCGCGTTATGCACATTCACTCGGAACCCCGGAGTCGAAGATCTTCCGCGTCCACCAGGCCATCGACTCGCCCATGTTCGCAGCCCCACCCCACAACAGCCCCGAGTCGACGCTGCGCCTGCTGTTCGTCGGATCTCCGGAACCCCGCAAGGGGCTCGAACCGTTCCTGCGCCGGCTCGCCCACCGCGCCGCGGCACACCCCGAACACAGCATCGAGCTGCGCGTCGCCGGGACCGCCGTCGGCGATCTCGAAGCGGCGCCGCCGGAGCTGCCGAGTAACTTCCGGGTCGATTGGCTCGGGAACGTCCCCTACGAACAAATGCCGGGCCTCTACGCTGACGCGGATCTGCTGGTATTTCCGACACTCGCCGACGAGTGGGGATTGGTCGCCAACGAGGCAATGTCGGCCGGGCTCCCCGTCCTCGGTAGCGTCTACAGTCAGGCGGTTGTCGAACTCGTGGTCGACGGCCGAACGGGTTGGACCTTCCGCCCCGACGACGACGACGAATGCAGGGCGGCCCTCGACCGCGTACTCGCGACCCCCCGTGAAGCGCTGCGTGCGATGGGGGATGCGGGTCGCCAGCGGATCGTCGACTTCGGAATCGAAGCCGTCGGGGAGCGAATGCTCGCCGCGATCACTTTCGCGCTGCAGGGCCCGACACCCGCTGCTCGCGCGCCGGACGACTCTTAGTCGTACAATCGCGGGCAGCAGACCCTCGATCCATACGGACCGATGCAAATCCAGTGAGGAGGCAGCGATGCAAATTGGAATGATCCTGATGGCCGGCTCCACGAAGGCCGACATCGAGCTCGCGATCCGAGCCGAAGAAGCGGGCCTCGACTCCGTGTTCACTGTCGAGTTCTTCAATCGCCACGGCTACGTACCGCTGGGCGCAATCGCGCAGGCGACGAGCCGGATCCGCATCGGAACGGGGATCGCGAACGCGTTCACGCGCAGCCCGCTGCTGCACGCCAGCGCCGCGATGGATCTAGACGAGATCTCCGACGGTCGCATGATCCTCGGGCTCGGCAGCGCGACACGCCGGATGAACGAAGATTGGTACGACGTGCGATTTTCCTCACCTGCCAAGCGCAGCTGTGAGCTGGTGAACCTGCTGCGCGGCGCATTCGCAGCCGCGCCGGGCGGCGGCTTCAGCTGGGACGGCGAGTTCTGGAAGATCCGCGTCCCGATCTATGCCCGCCCGAATGCCGCGCGCGAGACGATTCCGATTTGGGTCGCAGCAGTCAACCGAGGGATGATCGCCACGGCCGGAACCGTCGCGGACGGGCTGGTCGGACACCCGATCGCCAGTCGACGCTGGCACCGGGAAGTCACGCTGCCGGGCCTCCGCGCGGCCGAGGAAGCGGCCGAACGCCCCACCGGCGCGTGCACGCTCAAGCCCTACGTCATGACCTCGATCCAGGAAGACCGCAACGATGCGCTGCGCGATGCCAAGCGGCAGATCGGCTTCTATTTCACCACCGCGCTCTACCACACAGTGCTCGACCTGCACGGCATGCGCGAAGTCGGCGAACGCTGCCGCGCAGCATTCAAGACCTTTGACTTCGAATCGATGGCGGACGCGATTCCCGACGAACTCGTCGAGGAAATCGCAATTGCCTGCACCCCGGACGAGGCCGTCGACCGGATGGCCCAGTGGCAGGACCTCACCGACGAGGCGCTCCTCTACCCGCCCGCCGTGGGGGTGCCGCCGGAGCGACTCCGCTCGAACATCGACACAATGCTCGACCTGTTCGGAAATCGCTGAGCGCTGCGCGCACCGCGGACGCGGTTGAACCCACCCGGTCGAGGCCCTACCGTCCCCGAGTGGCCGCCAAGACGATCGAAATCATGGATACGACGCTGCGCGACGGGGAGCAAACCCCCAACGTTGCGTATTCACCGTCCGAAAAGGTGCAAATCGCGCGCTTGTTGTTGCGTGAGGTCGCCGTCGACCGCATCGAGGTCGCCAACGCCGGCATCTCCGAGGGCGAAGCCGAAGCAGTGCGTCGGATCACCAGCTGGGCCCGCAAGGCGCGGATGCTGCCGCGTATCGAAGTTCTCGGCTACGTCGACGGTCGCAAGTCGGCCGACTGGATCGTCGAGCACGGCGGCGGTGCGCTGAACCTGCTCACGAAGGGCTCGCGCAATCACTGCGAAAAGCAATTACGGATGACCCCCGAGCGGCATTTCAAGGATGTCGCGGAAACCGTCCGCTACGCGCGCAGGCGAAAGCTGATAGTGAACGTCTATCTCGAGGACTGGTCGGCCGGCGTGCAGGACAGCTTCGACTACGTCTTTGCCTCGGTCGAGAATCTTCGCACACTCGGGGTCAAGCGCTTCTACCTGCCCGACACCCTCGGAATCCTCGCACCGGAAGACACATCCCGGTACGTGTCGCTCATGGCGCGAACCTGGCCCGAGCTGCATTTCGAATTCCATGCGCACAATGACTACGGCCTCGCAGCGGCGAACTGCCTCGCGGCTGTTGCGGCCGGTGCGCGAGGCGTTCACACCAGCGTGAACGGCATGGGCGAGCGATCCGGCAATGCACGCCTCGCGGAAGTCGTGGCGGCAATCCACGACCACACCAACCAGAAGACGAAGACCCGCGAAAACAAACTCACGCAATTGAGCGAGATGGTCGCGACCTTCTCAGGCAAGCTGGTATCCGACAACACACCGATCGTCGGGCGCGACGTCTTCACGCAGACCGCGGGCATCCACGCCGATGGCGACTCCAAGGCCAATCTCTATGCGAACCGGCTGGTCCCGCGACGTTTCGGCCGCAAGCGCCGCTACGCACTCGGCAAGATGTCGGGCAAGGCTTCGCTCGATCAGAACCTGAAGGCGATCGGCATCGAGCTGCAGCCGGAGAATCGAACGTTGGTGCTGAAGCGAATCGTCGAGCTCGGCGACAAGAAGCACACCGTCACCCCCGAGGATCTGCCGCTCATCATCGCGGACGTACTGAAGAAGCCGCAAGAGGAGATCTTCAAGATCGAGCGCTTCGAGGTCGTCTCGACCAACGCCGATCTCCCGATCGCAAAGATCTCGCTGCACTTCGGCGGCAAGGTGGTCGAAGCCGAGAGCGATGGCGACGGCGGCTACGACGCATTCATGAAGGCACTCGCCAAGGCCTGCCGAAAATTCGGCCTGAAGCTGCCGAAGCTCACCGACTATTCGGTGCGGATTCCGCCCGGTGGCAGGACCGGAGCACTGGTCGAAGCCGTGATCACCTGGCGCACCGACTCACGCAAGCAGCCCTTCTCGACGATGGCGGTCGATACCGACCAGATCGCTGCCGCGGTGAAGGCGACCGAGAAGATGCTGAATCTGATCGCCGGGAACGAGTCACGCGACTAGCGGAAACACCCAAGGAGAATGATCCGAGGCAGGAGAGCCGATGGCAGAAGCGAGCCCGCTGGTACCCGAAGAGCGTAACCTGATCGACGGCAAGCTCGTCGGCGCAAGCAACGGCGGCACTTTCGACAACATCAACCCAGCCACCGAAGAAGTGATCGGGGTCTGCGCGGACGGAACCAAGCAAGACATCGAGACCGCAATCGCTGCGGCGCGACGAGCCTTCGACGAGACCGACTGGTCGACCAACCATGCCTTCAGAAGCAAGTGCCTGAAGCAGCTCTGCGACGCCCTCGACCGCTCGCGCGAGCTCTTTCGCGGTGTGGTGGTCGCCGAGGCGGGCTCACCACTGCTGTTGACTCACGCAGTGCAGTGCGATGGCTACATCGACGCCATGCCCTACTGGGCGGACCTGGCCGCCAGCTACGAGTACGAACGCGACTTCGGTGACATCCAGTTCATGGGCCAGCGGCAGTGCCGAATCCTGCGACGCGAGGCTGTCGGGGTCGTGGGAGCGATCACGCCCTGGAACTTCCCGTTGTACCTGAACCTCTGCAAGCTCGGACCGGCCCTCGCGGCGGGCAACACCGTGGTACTGAAGCCCGCTCCCGACACTCCCTGGTGCGCGACCCATATCGGCCGACTGGTCGCAGAAGAGACCGACATCCCGGCGGGCGTGGTCGGAATCGTCGCATCCTCGGACCACCAGGTCGGCGCGCTGCTCTCGTCCGATCCGCGGGTCGACCTCGTGACCTTCACGGGGTCGACCGAAACCGGACGCCGTGTGATGGAAGCCGGCGCCGCGACGGTCAAGAAGATCTTCCTCGAACTCGGCGGCAAATCCGCAGCGGTCGCGCTCGACGATGCCGACTTGCGGCTCGTCGCGTTCGCCGCGTCGATGGTCTGCACCCACGCGGGCCAGGGCTGCGCGCTCCAGACGCGGCTTTTGCTGCCGCGCTCGCGTTACGAGGAAGGCCTCGGAATGGTGCAGGCGGCTTTCGAGAAACTCGCGTACGGAGACCCCACGGATCCGTCGAAGCTGATGGGCCCGCAAATCAGCAAGAAGCAGCAGGAGCGCGTGCTCGGCTATATCGAGAAGGGGGTGGAGGAAGGCGCCCGCCTGGTAACCGGCGGCGGAGTTCCCGCGCACCTGCCGAAGGGCTACTTCGTCGAACCCACACTCTTCGCGGATGTCGACCCCGACTCGACGATTGCGCAGCAAGAGATCTTCGGGCCGGTGCTGTGCGTGATTCCGTTTGACGACGACGACGATGCCGTCCGGATCGCGAACAACTCGATTTACGGATTGTCCGGCGGCGTCTACAGCGCCAGCGTCGAACGCTCACTCGCGGTCGCGCGGCGCATCCGAGCCGGAACGCTGTCGATCAACGGTGCGCAGTGGTTCGATGTCGACACACCGTTCGGCGGTTACCGCCAAAGCGGTGTCGGCCGCGAAAACGGCGTGATGGGCTTCGAGGAATACCTCGAAACGAAGGTGATGGGCGTCCCACCGACCGACTAGACGCGTCATACGCGAGGCCTTCGATACGCCAACTCGGAAGCCTTGGCGGTAACGCGACCGACGCGCGAGCTGAACGCGTACGCTCCGAGCAGCAGTCGCACACGCTCAGTGGGCGACGGTCCGCCCCAACCCAGAGGAGTCCTTCGCGACGTGTTCGCCGTTGCTACCCGCAGTCTGCGACTGCGACCGACGTTCGATGCGGCGATAGAGCGTTTTACGGTCGACGCCCAGGATCTTCGAAGCTTGCACCTTGTTGCCGTTGGTGCGGCGCAGAACCTCTTCGATGTACATTTCCTCGACATCGCGGAGCTTGAGATGACGCTCTGCGGCCGATCCGAGGAAAGCATCGCTCGTCTGGCCGTTCTCGCCTTCCGACGCGCGCACGCTGGGCAAATCCTCGACTCCGATCTCGATCGAGTCCGACAATGCGAGCGTGCGCTCGACCACGTTCTCGAGTTCTCGCGCGTTGCCCTTCCAATTCCAGGACTTGAGTTCCCGCACCGAAGCGGCCGAAAAACTACGGCGCCTGTCACCGTCATTGTGCTTCTTCACGAACGCATCGACGAGCGACGGGATGTCCTCCGGGCGCTCGCTGAGCGGCGGAATATGGATCGGAATGACATTCAGTCGGTAGTAGAGGTCCTCGCGGAACTCGCCGGTCTCGATCCGCTCCATCAGATCCTGGTGAGTCGCCGCGACGATCCGGACATCCACCCCAATCGACTGATTGCCGCCGACTGGGCGAACCTCGCCGTCCTGAAGTACGCGCAGCAGCTTGCTCTGGAGCCCGGGGCCCATGTCGCCGATTTCGTCGAGGAAGAGCGTTCCGCCGCTGGCTTCTTCGAACAAGCCACGCTTCGATGCGATGGCGCCCGTGAACGCGCCCTTCACATGGCCGAACAGCTCGCTCTCGAGCAGGCCCTCGGGAATCGCCGAGCAGTTCACCGGAATGAACGGCTGGTCGGCGCGCGCGCCATGGTAATGGAGCGTGCGTGCGACGACCTCCTTGCCGGTCCCGCTATCGCCCGTGATCAGCACGCTGCTGCGACCGTGTGCGACCTTGCGAATCAGCGCGAAAATGTCGCGCATCGCGGGACTCGCGCCGATCAGGTCTCCAAAGGACGTAGTCTGGTCGACCGCGCGCCGCAGACGTTGGTTCTCCTGCTCGAGCGCTCGCTGCTCGAGCGCTCGTTCGACCGTGATCAGCGCGGTATCGGGCTCGAAGGGCTTGGTGATGTAGTCGAAAGCACCGGCTCGCATCGCACCGATCGCCGAGTCGATGCTGCCGAAAGCCGTCATCAGGATCACCGGCGTGCGCGGCCTCAGGCTGCGCATCTCACCGACCATCTCGATGCCGGTCTTCCCGGGCATCCGGATATCGCTCAGAACTGCGTCGAAGTCGATCTCCTTGGCGTACTCGATCGCAGCCCGCGCCGAATCGGCCTGGTGGACCGCGTAGCCCTGTTCCTCGAACAAGGCGGCGAGCATTTGGCGCATTGCAGAATCGTCATCAACCAATAGAAGCTGTCTGGGTTCACTCATAGATTGCCTTTCTACTAGCAGGCGGCGTGCCAAGGCTCTCGGCTCCGCTGAGCGCCGTTGAGGGGATTTTCTGGGTCAAACAGGATCAAAGTGTAGCATTATGCCGCATCCCAATGGGCCCCGAAGCCCCAACACCTGCGAGAATCTCGAAATCGATCGAAGGTCGGCCTGGAATCGACCCGATCCTTCGAGCCACGATTCAGTTCGTGTGCGGAAATCGGATGATGAACTCGGTTCCCTCACCGGGAGTGCTTACGAGTTCGATCTCGCTGGCGTGCTCGGCCACGATCGTGCGGACCATCATCAGCCCGAGACCCGTGCCATAGCCCGTGGGTTTGGTCGAGAAGAACGGGTCGAAGACGCGAGACCGGTCCTGCTCCGAAATTCCGAGCCCGGTATCGGCAACCCGCACCTCGACCGCACCGGCGACGGGCGCCAGCGAGACCGTGAGCGAGCCGCCCGTCGGCATGGCGTCGACTGCGTTCATGAACAGGTTCAGAAAGACCTGCTGAAGCCGCTCCGAGTCTCCCGAGATGACCGGCACCTTCTTGAAACGGCGGGTCAGCTCGATGTCATTGCGCGCGAGGTTCTCGGAGAGGAAGGATAGCGTGATGTCGAGCACCCCCTCGAGCTGAAGCGAAGCATGACGTGGCCGCCGTTCCGGGTTCGACATCTTGAGCAACGCCTGGATGATCTTCGTGATCCGCCCGATCTGCTCCTGGATGGTTTCGAGTCGCCATTTCGCGTCGTCGCCGGTAACGGCAGGCTCGAGCAGCTTCGCGTGCCCCTGGATCACACCCATCGGGGTGCCGATCTCATGCGCGAGCCCGGCGATCAGTGTCGCCATCGCCACTCGCTCCTCCGCGGACCGCGCCCACTCGCGCGCTTCGCGCAATTCGCGGCCCTGGTGCTCGAACTCCCGATTGAGCTTGCGGCTGGCGGTGGCGAGCTTGCGATTGAGTTTCTCGAGCTCCTGCCGCTGGCGGTCGACGTAAGCCTCCATCGCAACCTGAGCATCGAAGATCAGCACCTTTTGAAGCGCGTCGGCGGCCGCGAGACCGCGCGCGGAGTCATCGCCCGCATCCTCGATGATTCGCGGCGCCAGGAAGCTCAGAAAGAACGAATACGCGCCGAGATACCATCGCGGTGCGAGGCCGACGCGATCGTGTGCTTCGCCGATCCGCCGACTCTCCTTGTAGAATTCCGCGTCGCGACTCGGCGCACACAGGCCCAGCAGATATTCACGCTGTGTACGCATCAGAGCGCTCTTCACAGCAGGGTCGGAGAACAGACGCCGAGGCTCCTCGAAGCCCTCGAGATGCGTATAGAACGCCTCGATGAACTCGTCCGCACACGACTCGAACAGCGGCCGAAGTCCTGCGAGCAGTTCGATGTCGGACTCCTCGAGCCGCAAGAACGCGAAGCGCTGCTCGATATCGGATTTCGTCTCCGTCGCCGATCCCGCTTCGTCGCCGCGCTTGGAAGCTTCGCCTCGCCCTCGCTTACGGCCCGTCATAGATACACCCCGAATCACACGTCTCGCGCACCACCACCCGCGTCAGGCCCGGCAGGCGCGGCGCGAGTCGCTGCCAGATCCACTGCGACAAATGCTCGCTCGTCGGGTTTTCGAGCCCGGCGACCTCGTTCAAACAGTGGTGATCGACCGCATCGTGGATCGGACCGAAGGCGGCGTCGATGTCGGCGAAATCGACGATCCAGCCGCGTTGGGAATCGACCGGCCCCTCCACGTGGACATCCACACGGAAACTGTGGCCGTGAAGCCGCCGGCACTTGTGGCCCTCGGGCACGTTCGGCAGCCAGTGCGCCGACTCGAACCTGAATTCTCGGAAGACTTCCATGCCCCTCTCCCCGTCGCGCGCGGCCCCAGCGACGAAACAATCGCGCGAGCCGGCACCGAACGGAAATGCGCGTCCACGAGTCGACGCGCATTCCCACGGAATGCGGGGAATACGTAGCATCTTCGCGCACGGGTGTGGCCGGGGGAACCCGCCGGACGGTGACGGAAGCGTCTGTTCCGGCTACTCTTCGCCGCTCAGGGGATCGGGCCGGGAGTGGCCCCACGCCGTCCCAGCCTCCTCGACCACGGAATCAACGATGGCCACTGCTGCGCTTTCCGTCCTTCGGGACTATGTCGATCTCACCAAGCCGCGTCTGCTCCCGCTGGTGCTGATGACCGGCCTGCCCGTGCTCGGCATGTCGGCGGGCGGCTGGCCCTCGGCGGCCTTCACGGTGGTCACGCTGCTCGGCATCGCACTCGCCGCCGCCTCGGCGAACACCCTGAACGCCTACCTCGAGCGGGACCTCGACGCGCGCATGGAACGGACGCGCTCCCGGCCCGTGCCGGCCGGCCTGATCGAGCCGCGCGCCGCTCTGCGCTTCGGCCTCGTTCTCGGCGTACTCTCGACTGTCGTGCTCTATGCGGTCGGCGGCCTTCCGACAGCCGGTCTCGGCGTCGCGAGCATCCTGTTCTATGTCTTCGTCTACACCCTCTGGTTGAAGCCCCGCTCGTCGTGGAACACCGTCATCGGCGGTGCAGCGGGCGCCGTGGCACCCCTGATTGCGGACGCGGCCGTCAACGGCCAGGTGGGCGCCGCCGGGCTCACGCTGTTCGGCATCATCTTCTTCTGGCAGCCACCGCACGTCTGGGCGATCGCGCTGTACCGCAAAGCCGATTACGAGGCGGCGGGCATCAAGATGCTCCCCAACGTGATCGGCGACGAAGCGACCCGCCGGCGAATGCTCTGGTACACACTCGGCCTGGTGCCAGTGACGCTCGCGCCGGTTGCCCTCGGCCTGCTCGGAAACGCCTATCTCGCCGTCGCACTCGGCGCGAATGCCTGGTTCATCTGGTCTTCGGTGCAGGTGTTGCGCCAGCGAACCGACGACGCCGCGCGACGAATGTTCCGAGTCTCGCTCGTCTACCTGTTCACGCTGTTCGCAGCGATGCTGGCTGAGCTGCTGCTGCACAGCTAGCGGCGAAAAGCGCGAAGGGCGTTTTTCGGGACGACGCGGAAGCCTTGGGCGCAGAACGAGCAAGGCGCAGCAGGACGCGAAACGCCTCGCGTTTCGTCGGACGGCGCGGAAGCTCCGGCCCCGCAGCGACCAAAGCGCGAATGGGACCATCAGGGCTGTCAGCGGGGCTCGAAGCGCTTTACAGAAACGATACGTATCGTTATTGTTTGCAAGCCCGGGCGAACCCGCCGGGGGCGCATCCGGACCTCTTCCGGACGCACGACGCACGAGAGGAATGTGGACAAGCGCACGACCGAAGCCGCAGTCATCGCCGAACTCCGAAGTGGGATGACCATCGGAATCGGAGGCTGGGGATCCCGCCGCAAGCCCATGTCGCTCGTCCGCGAGATCCTGCGTTCGAATCTCGACGATCTGACCCTCGTCTCCTATGGCGGGCCCGATGTCGGCCTGCTGTGCGCAGCCGGCAAGGTCGCGAAGGTGGTCTACGGCTTCGTTTCACTGGATTCGATTCCGCTCGAGCCACATTTCCGCGTGGCGCGCCAGACGGCTTCGGTCGCAGCGGTCGAGCTCGACGAAGGCATGTTCCAGTGGGGTCTGTATGCGGCAGCGAACCGACTCCCGTTTCTGCCGACGCGCGCGGGCCTCGGCTCGGACGTGCTCAAGTACAACCCCCAGCTGAAGCTCGTGAAGTCGCCCTATGAGGACGCTGAAGAATTCGTGGCAATGCCTGCTCTCGAACTCGACGTGGCCTTGATTCACATGAACCGCGCCGACGAGGGTGGCAATGGACAATTCCTCGGCCCGGATTTCTTCTTCGACGACCTGTTCTGCCTGGCTGCGAAGCGCCGTTTCATGTCCTGCGAAAAGATCGTGCCGACCAGGGATCTGCTCTCCGAAGGCTCTCTGCACACGTTGAAGATCAATCGCACGATGGTGGACGGCGTGATCGAAGCACCGGGCGGCGCGCACTTCACCGAGTGCCCGCCCGATTACGAACGCGACGAAGCCTTCCAGAAGGAATATGCAGCAACTGCAAAGGACCCCGAGGCCTGGAAGGAATTCAAAGCGCGCTACCTCGACCTCTCGAGCGAAGCCGAGTACCAGAAGGCGGTGAAGGCGCGATGAGTCATTTCACACGCGCCGAAGCCTGTGCGATCGCAATCGCAGAAACCTTCCGCGGCGATGGCGAGATTCTCATCAGCCCGATCGGAAATCTGCCGGCGATCGGCGCGCGCCTCGCGAAACTGACCTTCGAGCCCGACCTCCTGCTCACCGACGGTGTCGCATCGATCGTCGCGACCGTCCAGCCGGTCGGGGGCGCCAAGGGACCGGAGCCGATCGTCGAGAGTTGGATGCCCTACCGCTCGGTCTTCGACTGCGTCTGGTCGGGGCGGCGCCACGTGATGATGGGTGCGACCCAGATCGACCGTTTCGGCAACCAGAACATCGCCTGCATCGGCGACTACGAGCAGCCGAAGGCGCAACTGCTCGGCATGCGCGGTGCCCCTGGCAACACCCTCAATCACCCGACGAGCTACTGGGTGCCGAAGCACAGCACCAAGGTCTTCGTCGAGAACGTCGATGTGGTGTCGGGCGTGGGCTACGACCGCGCTGCGGCGCTGGGAGAACGCGCTTCGCGCTTCCACGAGATTCGCCGCGTCATCTCGAACCTCGGGGTCTTCGACTTCGACGCCCCCGACCACCGCATGCGGCTGGCGTCGGTCCACGCGGGAGTCACGGTCGACGAAGTAGTCGAGAACACCGGTTTCGAGCTCGCGATCGACGGCAAAGTTCCCGAGACGCGAGCGCCGACTGACGAAGAACTCGAGATCCTCCGTGAAGTGCTGGACCCCAACGGGTTCGGAGCCAAGGAAGTGAAGGGATAAGTCCCTTCACCGGCCCATCCGGCGATCGCGCAGCCATCCCGAGGAACGTGAGGTCCCCCCTTGACGTCCGCACTCCATACGAAGCTTTGCGAACTCCTCGGGATCGAATATCCGATCATCCAGACGGGGATGGGCTGGGTCGCGACGCCGCCGCTGGTCGCGGCCGCGAGCAACGCGGGTGCGATGGGATTCCTCGCGGCCGCCACCATCCGACCGGACGCAGTCGCCGGTGAGATCGAGAAGGTCCGCGCCCTGACCGACAAACCGTTCGGCGTGAATTTCCTGATGGACGCACCCGGTGCCGATGTCATCTCGGCTGCCATCATCGACCACGGCGTGAAGGCCGCGGGGTACAACCGGGCCCCTTCGGGCGAATTGATCCAGAAGCTGAAGGACGCCGGGGTCGTGTGCATTCCGACCTGTGGCGCGGTCAAGCACGCGGTGAAGGCACAGCAACTCGGGGCAGATGCCATCATCATGCAAGGTGGCGAAGGCGGTGGACACACCGGCGTGGTCCCGACTTCCCTGCTCACGCCAGCGACCGTCGATGCCGTCGATGTCCCCGTCATTGCCGCCGGCGGCTTTCGCGACGGGCGCGGACTCGTCGCCGCTCTCGCCTTCGGCGCCGCCGGCATCGCAATGGGAACCCGCTTCCTGATGACCGCCGAAAGCCCCGTCCCGAAAGCGACCACCGATCGCTACTTGGAGGCCGCCGTGACGGACGTCATCGTGACTTCACAGGTGGACGGCATGTCGCAGCGAGTCGTGATGAACGAACTCGTGCATCAGCTCGAGTCGAGCAATTCGCTCCGTCTGTTCCTCGGCGCGCTGCGCAGCGGCCTGCAATTCCGCAAGGTCTCGGGTGCCTCGACATCCGACCTGCTCCGATCGGCGTTGTCGATGCGGAAGAACGAGAAGCTCACCCGCTCGCAGATGATCATGGCCGCAAATGCCCCGATGCTCGCCAAGAAGGCAATGGACGAGGGCGACCCGGTCCACGGCTATCTGCCGAGCGGCTCGGTCGCCGGAGTCATCGACGACATGCCGACGTGTGAAGCGCTCGTCGGAGACATCATCCGCGAGGCCGAGCAGACGCTCGCCGCACTCGCCAACTGAGGAAAGCCATGTCCGTATCCGTCGTGATCAAGAGCGGAGTCGCCGAGGTCTACATCGACCACCCGCCGGTAAACGCACCCGACAGTACCGGCTGGAACAAGATCGCCGAGACCATCAGCGAACTCGGCCGGAACGACGATGTGGGCTGCATCATCCTGTCCGCCAAGGGCAAGGGTTTCTGCGCCGGCGCCGACATCAAGGAACTCGCAGCCGACGGCTCGCTGATCACCCAGGTGAACGCGGGCTGCTGGAACGCGTTCGCGGCGATTCACGACTGTCAGGTGCCGGTCGTCGCCGCCTGCCACGGCTACGTCCTGGGCGGCGGCATCGGTCTGGCGGGTTCGTGCGACATCATCGTTGCGTCCGACGACGCCAGCTTCGGTCTGCCCGAAATCGACCGTGGCGCACTCGGCGCGGCGTCACACCTGATGCGCATGTTCCCGATCCAGAAGGTGCGCAAGATGCTCTTCACGGGCGAGCCGATCGACGCAGCCGAAGCCTACCGCCTCGGCGCGCTCGAATGGATCGGGCCACGCGACGAGCTGATGCAGGCCGCGCGCGCAATCGCAGCGTCGATCGCGTCGAAGAGCCCGAAGGCGATGCGTCTTGCCAAGGAATGCATGAACGGAATCGAGTTGCTCGACATCAAGACGAGCTATCGCTTCGAGCAGGGCTTCACGCTCGAACTCTACACCTCCCCCGACTCGCAGGAAGCTCGCGACGCCTTCGTCGAAAAGCGGGACGCCAGCTTCGACGACAAGAGCTAGGACGATCCAAATGGACCTCAGCTACACCTCCGAGCAGCAGAATTTCCGCGCCGAAGCCCGCGATTGGCTGGACGCCCACGTCCCGAAGCAACCCCTGCCCTCCCTCGACACCGCCGCGGGCTTCCAGGCGCACCGCGAGTGGGAACTCGAACTCAATGCGGGCGGCTGGGCGATGGTGCCGTGGCCCGTCGAATACGGCGGCCGTGGCGCAGACCTGCTGGAGTGGCTGATCTTCGAGGAGGAGTACTACCGCGCCGGTGCGCCCGGGCGCGTGAATCAGAACGGCATCTTCCTGCTCGGTCCGACGATCATGGAATACGGCACAGCCGAGCAGAAGACGCGTTACCTGCCGAAGATGGCGTCTTCCGAGGAAGTCTGGGCACAGGGCTGGTCGGAACCGAACGCGGGCAGTGACATGGCAGCGATCCAGGCCACCGCCGTGATCGACGGCGACCAGTACGTGGTCAACGGGCAGAAGACCTGGGCATCGCGCGGCGCCTATGCGGACTGGCTGTTCGGGATGTTCCGCACCGATCCGGATTCGCAGCGACACAAGGGCCTCACCTTCATCCTCGTTCCGCTCGACGCCGAGGGCGTCACGGTGCGACCGATCGAGCAACTCGATGGCGAAGCGGGCTTCGCCGAGGTCTTCCTCGACGATGTACGCGTGCCGCTCGAGAATCGACTCGGTGAATCCGAACAGGGCTGGAGTGTCGCGATGGCAACCGCGGGTTTCGAACGCGGGCTCATGCTGCGCAGTCCCGCGCGCTTCCAGAACACCGCGCGCAAGCTCGTCGAGCTCTATCGCGAAGTCGAGGCGAGTGGCGATGAAATCGACCCCGGCCTCCGCGACACCGTCGCACGCTGCTGGATGGACGCAGAGGCCTACACCCTCAACACCTACCAGACGGTCTCACGCCTGCTTGCGGGTGGAAAGATCGGCGCCGAAGCGAGTCTGAACAAGATCTTCTGGTCCGAACTCGACGTCACGATGCACGAGACCGCGCTCGAGCTGCTCGGCGCACGCGCCGAACTGCTTCCGAACGCGGACGCAGCCAGCGGCGTCGGCGGCTGGCTCGACGGATTCTTGTTCGCACTTTCAGGCCCGATCTACGCGGGAACGAACGAAGTCCAGCGAAACATCATCGCCGAGCGCATCCTCGGACTCCCCAGGAAATAGCCATGGAATTCAACTTCAGCGAAGACCAGCTCCTGCTCCAGCAGACCATCCGGGAGTTCCTCGAAGGCGAATGCACGGCCGCGTTCGTGCGCAGCCTGTGGGAAACCGAGACCGGTCGTTCCGACGACTTCTGGGCAAGACTCGCCGAGATCGGCATCCCCGGTCTGCTGGTAGCGGAGCAATACGGCGGCCTCGAAATGGACGAAGTCGACCAGGCTCTTTTGCTCGAGGAGACCGGCCGCGCGGCGGTACCGGGCCCGGTGATCGACACCACCTCGGTCGGGGTGCGGTTGCTCCAGGAAGTGGCGTCTCCACAACTTTGCGCGGAGTGGCTGCCGGAAGTTGCGGCCGGGCGAGCGACGCTTGCGATCGGCGCCGCGATCTCACCGTTCGTCTCCGACGCTCACATCGCCGACCTGCTGCTGCTGCAACACCGCGACGAGGTTCACGCGGTCCCGGCAGCGGAAGTCAGCCTGCTTGCACAGCCCTCGAACGATCCCGCGCGGCGGCTGTTCAGCGTCGACTGGAAGCCATCCGACGCGACGAGAATCGCGGATGGTGAAGCCGGTCGGAACGCCTGGGCGGCCGCAGTCGACCGGGGCGCCTACGCGTGTGCGGCAGCGCAGCTCGGTGTCGGCCAACAGCTGATCGACATGGCGGTCGCGTACGCGTGCACGCGCAAGCAGTTCGGCGTCGCGATCGGAACCTTCCAGGCAATCAAACACATGCTCGCGAACGCCAAAGTACGCGTCGAGTATGCGCGCGCTCTCGTCTACCGCGCCGCCTATTCCGTCGCACACGCAGTCGACTCGCGCGCGGTCGATACCTCGGCCGCGAAGGTGGCGGCTTCCGAATCCGCCACCGCGGCCGCGAAGATCGCGCTGCAGGTGTACGGCGCGCTCGGATACACCTGGGAGCAGGACCTGCACGTGTGGATGCGTCGCGCCTGGTCGCTGGAGCTCGCCTGGGGCCGAGGCGCGTGGCATCGTGCGCGTGTCGCCGACGCAGTCATCGACCGAAAATCCCCCGCCACGACCTTCGGTTACAGCGCACCGGGGGCCTAGCCGAGCGGCGAATGCGATCCGCCGATTCGTTATGCTCGCCGACGGCGCAGAGAAAGGAACGACATGAGTGAAGCCAAGACACAGCTTCCCGCCATCGAGGGATGGTGGAGCGTCGCCAACGGCGCCCCGCACCTGCTCGGCAGCCAGTGCAGCGACTGCAAGAGCTACTTCTTTCCGAAAGAGTCGATGTACTGCCGCAACCCGAAATGCAGCAGCACGAAGTTCGACGAAGTGCCGCTCAGCAGGACCGGCACCATCTGGTCGTTCACCGAGCATTACTACAAGCCGCCGGAGCCCTACATCGCACCGGAGCCCTTCGAGCCGTATACGATCGCCGCCGTCGAACTCAGCGAGGAGAAGATGGTGGTGCTCGGCCAGGTCGCCAAGGGCGTCGAAGCGAGCGAGCTGAAGGCCGGCATGAACGTCGAACTCGTGCTCGAAACCCTCTACGAAGACGACGACAACGAGTATCTCGTCTGGAAGTGGAAGCCGCTGGCCGATTGAGCCACACCGCACGGAGCGGAACGCACTTCGCGGATCAGGAGCGGACAGGAGAACACGACATGGGCAACGAAGTCGCAATACTCGGCGTGGGAATGCACCCCTGGGGCAAGTGGGGCCGGAATTTCGTGGAGTACGGCATCCACGCCTGCCAGGCAGCGCTGAAGGACGCGGGCATCGAGTGGACCGACGTCGACTTCTGCTCCGGCGCCGAGACGGTCCGCAACGGTTACCCGGGTTACGTGGCCGGCGCGACCTTCGCTCAGGCACTCGGCTGGTCGGGCGCGCGAGTCGCGACCTCCTACGCCGCCTGCGCGTCCGGTGCGACCGGCATGAACGCCGCACGCGCACAGATTCTCGCCGGTCTCTGCGACGTCGCGCTCGTCGTCGGCGCCGACACCACTCCGAAGGGTTTCCTGGCTCCGAATGCCGGCGAGCGTTGGGACGATCCGGACTGGCTGCGCTTCCGACTCATGGGCGCAACCAACCCGACCTACTTCGCCCTCTACGCACGGCGGCGCATGGAACTCTTCGGCTCGACCGAAGCCGACTTCGCCAAGGTCAAGGTCAAGAACAGCCGGCACGGCCTCACCAACGAAAACGCCCGCTACCAGAAGGCCTTCAGCGAGGAAGAGGTGCTGAACTCGCCGATGGTCGCCGATCCGCTGCGGCTGTTCGAAATCTGCGCCACCAGCGACGGCGGCGCCGCGGTCGTGCTCTCGAGCATGGAGTTCGCGCGCAAGCACACCACCGATCCGGTAAAGATCGCCGCGATCTCGACCGTCACGCCGCGCTACCCCAGCACGGTGATCGAGATGCCCAACATGGCCACCGACTCCGCCCATAGCGTCGCCGTCCCCGACCTGCCCTTCCGCGACTCGATCGCAGCAGCCGCGTACGAGGAAGCCGGCATCGGGCCTGAGGACATGTCCCTCGCGGAAGTCTACGACCTGAGTGCGGCGCTCGAACTCGACTGGTACGAGAACATCGGACTCTGCAAACCCGGTGAAGCCGAGCGGATGCTGAACGACGGAGACACGACGATCGGCGGCCGCGTGCCGGTGAATCCGAGCGGCGGCCTCGCCTGCTTCGGCGAAGCCGTGCCCGCCCAGGCGATCGCGCAGGTTTGCGAACTGACATGGCATCTGCGCGGTCAAGCCGGCGAGCGCCAGGTCGAAGGCGCCAAGGCGGGGATCACCGCCAACCAGGGACTGTTCGGCCACGGGTCGTCCGTCATCGTCACGAAATAGCTGGGCCCCACGACGGTTATTCGGTAGGGAGATTCAAGATGGCAGAGGCATACATCATCGACGCAGTCCGTACGCCGGTCGGGCGCAAGAAGGGAAGCCTTTCGGCCATGCATCCGGCCGACCTCGGCGCGCACGTACTGTCCGCGATCGTCGATCGCAATGATATCGACCCGCTCGACGTCGAAGACGTCGTCTTCGGCTGCGTCGACACGATCGGCCCGCAGGCGGGCGACATCGCGCGCACCTGCTGGCTCGCGGCCGGGTTGCCGGAAGAAATTCCGGGCACGACGATCGACCGCCAGTGCGGCTCCTCGCAACAAGCGGTCCACTTCGCCGCCCAGGCCGTGATGAGCGGCACCAGCGACGTCGTCATCGCCGGCGGCGTCCAGAACATGAATCAGATTCCGATCTCCGCCGCGATGCTCGCGGGCGAGGCCTTCGGCTTCAGCGATCCCTTCTCGGGTTCGAAGGGCTGGGTCGACCGCTACGGGACACAGGAAATCTCGCAGTTCAACTCGGCCGAGATGATCGCGGAGAAGTGGGACATCAGCCGCGAGGACATGGAGGTCTTCGCGCTTGCGAGCCACGACCGCGCTCTGCAGGCAATCCGAGAAGGACGCTTCGAGCGCGAGATCGTACCCGTCGGCGATTTCGCGATCGACGAGCCGCCCCGCGAATCCACCCTCGAGAAGATGGCGACGCTGAAGACGCTCGTCGACGGGGGGCGACTCACAGCGGCGGTATCGAGCCAGATCAGCGACGCGTCCGCCGCGCTGTTGATCGTCTCCGAGGAAGCCGTGAAGCGCCACGGACTCACGCCGCGGGCGCGTATCCACCACCTCTCGGTCCGAGGGGCCGACCCCGTGTGGATGCTGACCGCGCCGATCCCCGCCACCGCCTACGCATTCGAAAAGACCGGTATGAGCCTCGCCGACATCGACCTGATCGAGATCAACGAGGCCTTCGCGTCGGTGGTGCTGGCGTGGCAGAAGGAAACCGGCGCCGACCTCGAACGGGTCAACGTGAACGGCGGCGCGATCGCGCTCGGGCATCCTCTCGGCGCCACGGGCGCACGCTTGATGACCACCCTGTTGCACGAACTGGAGCGAACCGGCGGCCGCTACGGCCTTCAGACGATGTGCGAAGGCGGAGGCCAGGCCAACGTCACCATCATCGAACGGCTGTAGTCGAAGCTTCGAATATCGGACCACGGCGAAGGCCACTGGAAATCTTCCGCCGAAGTGCGATCGGCGGCAGCAAACGAAATCTGGAGAAGAGCATGAGCAAGATCTGCGAAGGACGCGTCGTCATCATCACGGGAGCCGGGCGCGGAATCGGCCGCGCACACGCCCTCGAGTTCGCACGCCAGGGCGCGAAGGTGATCGTCAACGACCTCGGCGTCGCGAACGACGGCGGCGAAGCGGGCGGAAGCCCCGCCGACGACGTGGTCGGCGAAATCCGTGCCAACGGCGGCGAGGCGATCTCGAACGGCGCCGACGTTTCGAGTTGGAATGCCACCAAGGCGCTCGTCGAGACGGCGGTCTCCGAATTCGGCGGCCTCGATGTCGTCGTCAACAACGCCGGCTTCGTCCGCGACCGCATGTTCGTCGGCACTTCGGAAGAAGAGTGGGACGCGATCATCCGCGTGCACCTGAAGGGGCACTTCTGCCTGTCGCGCCACGCAGCCGAGTACTGGCGCAACCGATCGAAGGCGGGCGAGGCCGTGGACGCTCGGATCATCAATACCAGCTCCGGGGCGGGCCTGCAGGGCAGCGTCGGCCAGAGCAACTACTCCTCGGCCAAGGGCGGCATCGCATCCCTCACCCTGGTGCAGGCCGCGGAACTCGGGCGCTACGGCATCACCTCGAACGCGATCGCCCCAGCGGCCCGCACGCGCATGACCGAGGGTGTATTCGCCGACATGGCGGCTCCCGACGACGAAAGCTTCGACGAGAATGCGCCCGAGAACATTTCGCCGCTCGTGGCGTGGCTGGGGAGCCCGGAGTCGCGCGACGTGAGCGGGCGGGTCTTCGAGGTCAAGGGCGGCATGATCGGCGTTTCGGACGGTTGGCGTGACGGCCCCACCATCGACAAGGGAGCGCGCTGGGAGCCCGACGAAGTCGGAGCAGCGGTGAACGACCTGATCGCGAAGGCGCCTGCGCCGCAGAAGGTCTTCGGAACGTGAACCGAGCAGCGCGCACGGGGCTCGCCTGAACATGGACTTCGCATTTACCGAAGAGCAAGAAGAACTGCGCGAGAGCGCGCGGGGATTCCTCGAGGAGTTTTCGGGCTCCGACCAGGTACGCCGCGCGGCCGAGAGCGAACTCGGTTACGACCCCGAGCTGTGGAAGCAACTCGGCGCCGAACTCGGATGGACCTCCGTCGTAATCCCCGAGGAGTACGGCGGCCTCGGACTCAGCTACGTCGAACTGGTCGCTTTGCTCGAGATGATGGGCAGCCAGTTGTTGTGCGCACCGTTCTTCGCCAGCGTATGCCTCGGCGGCAACGCCCTGCTGATCGGCGGTACCGAAGAGCAGAAACAGGAACACCTGCCCGGCATCGCCGAAGGTCAGACGCGCGCAACCCTCGCCTCTACCGAGGCCAGCGGCCGTTGGGACGCCATGGGTATCGAGACGGTCGCACGCGCCGACGGCGGCGACTTCGTGTTGAACGGCACCAAGACCTTCGTGGTCGACGGACACTGTGCCGACCTGCTCATCGTGGCCGCACGGCGTGAAGGCAGCAGAGGTGAGGAAGGCATCAGCCTGTTCGTCGTACCGGGCGATGCCCCGGGCATCGAGCGACGGACCTTGCCGACGATGGATCAGACCCGGCGCCAGGCCGAGATCGCGCTCCGCGACGTTCGGCTCCCCGCAGCTGCGCTGATGGGCGAGGAAGGCGCGGGTTGGGCATCGCTGAAAGAGACCCTGGAGCGCGCAGCGGTTGCACTTTCGGCCGAACAGGTCGGCGGCGCACAGCGCTGCCTCGACATGGCGGTCGACTACGCCAAGGAGCGCGAGCAGTTCGGTCGGCCGATCGGCTCCTTCCAGGCGATCAAGCACAAGTGTGCGGACATGATGGTCGTCGTCGAGTCGGCTCGCTCGGCCGCCTACTACGCGGGCTGCGTCGTCGCGGAGGCGAGCGATGAACTCCCGACGGTCGCCTCGCTCGCAAAGGCCTACGCCTCCGACGCCTATTTCAAATGTGCTTCAGACTCGCTCCAGATCCACGGCGGCGTCGGATTCACATGGGAATACGACGTGCACCTGTATTTCAAACGGGCCAGATCGAGCGAAATCCTGCTAGGAGACGCCGCTTACCACCGCGAGCTATTGGCGCAATACATCGGCCTATGACTCGGCCCGCGGCCGGTCGCGGGCCAGCCGCACGACCAGGAGACTCCGCATGAGCAACCCGCTGGACTATTCCGGCAAAGTCGTGATCGTCACCGGTGGCGGTCGCGGGGTCGGGCGCGGCATCAGCGAACGCTTTCTCGCTGCCGGCGCGGACGTGGTCATCTGCGGCCGCAACCAACCCGACGAACTGCCGCAGGCGGGCGAGCGAAGAGCGCGGTTCTGCGTCGCAGACGTCCGCGATGTCGACCAGATCACGCAAGTCGTCGATTTCACAATGGAGCACTTCGCACGACTGGACGTCTTGATCAACAACGCAGGCGGAGCACCCGAAGCCGACGCCGCGACTGCATCGCCGCGCTTCTCCGAGGCGATCGTCCGGCTCAACCTGCTCGCTCCGCTGAACTTCGCGCAAAGAGCCAATGCGGTGATGCAGCAGCAGGATCAGGGCGGCGCCATCGTCAACATCGCGAGTGTGAGCGCCACCCGCCCCTCCCCCGGAACCGCGGCCTACGGCGCAGCCAAGGCGGGCCTGCTGTCTCTGACGCAATCTCTTGCGGTGGAATGGGCGCCCCGAGTCCGGATCAACGCCGTGACGGCCGGCATGATCGAGACCGAGCAGGCACACCTGCACTACGGCGACGCCGAGGGAATCGCCGCAGTCGCCGCGACGGTACCCCTCGAACGGATGGGCGCTCCGGGCGACGTCGGCGACGCCTGCCTCTTTCTCGCGTCGCCACTGGCCAGCTATGTCAGCGGCGCGAATCTGCTGATGCACGGCGGCGGCGAGAAGCCCGCATTCTTGTCAGCTGCGAAGAATACCAGCGCGTAGTCTCCCGCGGGACGGCGCCAATCCACCAACGATTCGAACAGGAGAAACTCAGCATGGGTACGGCCTTCGAAACTCCGGGAGAACTCAAGGATGCTGTCGGGAAGCAGCTCGGCAAGAGCGAGTGGCTCGAAATCACGCAGCAGCGGATCGACCTCTTCGCCGAAGCGACCGGCGATCACCAGTGGATCCACGTCGATCCCGAGCGCGCGAAGGATGGCCCCTTCGGAACGACGATCGCGCACGGCTATCTCACGCAATCACTCGTCAACAAGTTCCTGCCGGAGATCGTCGAGGTGCGCGGCATCTCGATGGGAGTCAACTATGGCGCCGACAAGATCCGCTTCCCGGCCCCCGTTCCGGTCGGCTCGAAAGTCCGCGGCAGCGCCGAACTGATCCACGTCGAAGAGGTCAAGAACGGCGGCATCCAGGCGACCGTTCGCGTGACCGTCGAGATCGAAGGCAACGACCGACCCGCCTGCGTGATCGACACGATCAGCCGCTACTACCCGGCGGAATAGTCCCGCGGCTGACCTGCCTCCCTCAATCCGGCTAGACCGTTCGGATCGAGCTCAGCAAGTTCAACACAGACCTAGATCGAGAACGGACCATGCTCTTCAGACAACTCTTCGACCCCGAGACGTCGACCTACAGCTACCTGCTCGCCGACGAAGGCAGCCGCGAGGCGGTACTGATCGACTCGGTGCGCGAACAGGTCACGCGCGACGTGGAGCTGATCGAGCAACTCGGCCTCGAACTGGTTGCGGCGGTCGAGACGCATGTCCACGCCGATCACGTCACCGGGGCGGGCCTGCTGCGCAAGCGACTCGGTTGTCGCATCGTCGTCGGTGTTCACAGCGGGGTTCGCACAGCGGACGTGCTCGTCGCACAGGGCGAGGCAGTGAGCTTCGGTCGCCACGTCCTCGAAGCGCGTGAGACGCCGGGACACACATCCGGCTGCACGAGCTATGTGTGCCACGAGGCCGGAATGGCGTTCACCGGCGATGCACTGCTGGTTCGCGGCTGCGGGCGCACCGACTTTCAGCAGGGCGACGCGCAAAGCCTCTACCAGTCTGTCTGGTCCCAGATCCTCTCGCTTCCCGACGAAACACTCCTGTACCCGGGACACGACTACAAGGGCCGCACGGTGTCCACCGTTGCGGAGGAGAAGCGCTGGAACCCGCGCCTCGGCGAAGGACAGGACGAAGACGCATTCGTCGCTCTCATGGGAGCGCTCGACCTCGCCTACCCGGGGCGGATCGACGAGGCGCTACCAGCCAACATGGCATCGGGCATCACCGAACCCGAGCCTGCGGAGCGGTCGGACGCAGCAGCCGACCGCTGGGCGCCGGTGCTGCGTACCGTGAGCGGAGTGCCGGTCATCGACTGCGAGTGGTTGGCCGAGCACGATCGGGAACTCCACCTCGTCGACGTCCGCGAGCACATGGAGTTTTGCGGTGCGATGGGGCACCTCGAGACCGCAGAACTCGTACCGCTGGTCGATCTCGAGCGGGTTGCCGCGGGCTGGGATCGCCAGCGCGCAATCGTGACGATCTGTGCCTATGGGACGCGATCCGGTAAAGCGGCCGCGATCCTGAGCGAACTCGGTTTCGAGCGAGTGGCCTCGCTCCAAGGCGGGATGGTGCGCTGGTCGGAACTCGGGCTCCCGGTCGTCGAGGTCGCCGGCGAGCAAGGATCTCAGGAGGCGAGTTTCCTGGGCATGGACATCTGAGCCGGCGTGAACGCCCTCGGCCTCGCCGCGTCGGTTCTGATCGGGGTCTCGCTCGGTTTCTTCGGCGGTGGCGGCTCGATCCTCACCGTCCCCCTGCTCGTCTACGTCTTCGGCCTGGCACCCAAGGAAGCCATCGCGAGTTCCCTGCTCGTGGTGGCAGCAGCGAGCGGCGTCGCAGCGATCCAGCACGCGCGGGCGGGGAATCTGCGCCCACGCGTCGCGACCGTCTTCGGCCTGGCGGGAATGGCGGGCGCCTATGCGGGCGCCCGGGTCGCGGCCTTCGTCGAAGGCGGCGTCCTGCTGCTGCTCTTCGCGGCCGTGATGGCCCTCACGGCGCTCGCAATGTGGCGAAGACGCCGGGGAGCGCCCGACGACAGCGGACATCCCGAAGGATCGCGGCGCAAGCTGGTACTACAGGGGCTCACGGTCGGACTCTTTACCGGCCTCGTCGGAGCGGGCGGCGGCTTCCTGATCGTTCCCGCGCTCGCGCTCTGGACGGGGCTGACGATGAAGGCCGCAATCGGAACTTCACTGCTCGTGATCGTATTGAATTGCCTCGCGGGCTTCGCCGGCTACGCGGCGCACGTCGAGATCCAGGCACCCCTCGTGGCCGGCGTCGCGGCCTGTGCGATTGCGGGCTCGTTCGTGGGCTCGGGTCTCACGCGGCTCGTACAGCCCGACACACTGCGTCGTGCATTCGCGGGCTTCATCCTCGCGATGGCGGCGATGATCCTCGTTCGCGAGGGCCAACTCCTGCTCACGACCGGCGCCGAGGCGCTGCCACGCAACCTGCCGCAGCTCGTCTTCGCACTCGTGATGCTCGCGGTTGGCGTGATCGCGGGGCGCGCGTCGCGCGACTCGGGCGCGTCCGACGTCGCGGCCGCGGAGTTCGAGGAAGGCGCTGGGATCTGAGCCACAGCGTCCGCTGCTAGCTCGCGCATTGGCCGCTTTGCGGCCAATCCTTCCGCCCGGCGTTGGGAACTGCTGGAACGGGTCCTCGCCTAGCCGTCGCCGGTTCCGACCCGAAGCTCGGGCAGGCGCAGCGGTGCCGTGAGTCGCTGGTAGAGCGAGCCGAACAGCCCGGCACCGACCAGAACCCCGACCAGTGCAGCGACTGCGTAGAGCTTGCCCTCACCGACGTTCACGAGAATTGGCCCCGGGCACATGCCGGTGATCGACCAGCCGGCGCCGAACAGGACTCCGCCCCAGACATTGCCCGGATGGCGCGGTTTCGGGCTGACGCGGAGTTGTGCGCCCGTGATCGTGCGGCCGTGACGTTTCAGCAGCCACAGGCCCGGCGCGGTGACCACCACCGCGGTGCCGATGATGCCGTAGAGCTGGAAGCTCTCGAGCAGGAACATCTTCTGGATGAAGTCGTAGTCCGCTGCACCGCTGCGGCTCAGCACCCACCCGAATGCGGCTCCGAAAATGACGTAGACGATCGCCATCAGAGTCCCCCCCACACCCGGTAGATCAGGTTCGTCGTGACGATCCCCGAGGCCATGAAGGCGAGCGTCGACTCGAGGCTTGCGCGCTCCAGGTTCGAGAGACCGAAGATGCCGTGGCCACTCGTGCAACCGCCCGCGAGCCGGGTCCCGAAGCCGATCAGCAGCCCACCGCAGAACATCCAGGCGAGCTTGCCAGCGGGCCCCCAGCCAAAGGTCGCGTCGAACATCCCGAGGTCCCAGAAGGGCTGCCAGCCGCCACTCGTGATTGCAGACAAGAAGCCCCCGAGCACCAGTCCCGCAAGGAACGGAAGCCGCCAACGATTCGAAGCAACGATCTCGCTGCGCTGGAAGTAGGGCGCGCGCACCACCAACGAGCAGAGATTTTCGAAGCCGGTCGAGATGCCGAGTCGCTGGTTCGTCGTGAAGAGCAGGAGCAGGGTGATCGCTCCGATCGCCGCTCCCGCCAGCGACCAGTGCAACGGGGTGAGTTCGTGCAGGATGAGCATGTCGCGGATCCTCCATCGGGGGCGCGATCGGCGCTCACGACATCGAATTCATCGGTGCGTCCGGCCGAGAGAATACAGCAAGAAAATGCTCGGATCCGCTGCCAGGGGGTGCTTCGCGAATGGTTTGGGACGCTCCGCCCCGTCTGCTTCCCTAGCACCCATTCGAAGATCGAGCGCCGCGTGGCTTCCCTCCATCTCGGAACGCGCCCTCGATCGTCGGCCGAGGCGAGCCCTCCACCTCCGTCGATCAAGCGAAAGGCGGCACCCGCCGAATCAACGATCACGGAGAGTGGCATGACGAAGCGGGATATTGCTTGAGATCGCCTAGGACGTCGAAGATCGGGAACGCTGAAGATCCTGTTGAAACTCCGCGGCCGAGTGATTTCGCCGGGGATTCCTAATAACGGGAAATCGACACCAACCTGTGTCGTTGGCTGGGCGGTCCGCTGTTCCTGGGAGCCCTCCTCTTCGTCTCGATCCCGATTCAGCTCGTGAAGCACAACCTGCTCGAGTTCGGCAGGCCCTTCCTATTCCTGGGCTGCTGTGCCGCGTTACTGCTCGCGTTTCTCATCGCCTGCGTTCCGGGCTTCGTCCTCGTGAAGGACGCACGCCGGGGGGCGCTGGCGAAGTGCCTCTTCCTGGCCGGAGTCTTCGTGCTGCTTTCCGATCTTCTATCGCCGCTTGAGATGGGAGGACTGATTACGGGAAGCGAAGACCTCGTTCGACTGGTCGATCTCCCGCGGGTCGTCTACGGCGTTGCCGGCTCGAACTCGCCAGCCGGCGAACCCGGCGGGGAGATCGGCGCGATGCCGCCTCGCCAGAACGTGTCCGTG
The DNA here is from genome assembly GCA_964196055.1 of uncultured Gammaproteobacteria bacterium. Classification (GTDB taxonomy): domain Bacteria; phylum Myxococcota_A; class UBA9160; order UBA9160; family SMWR01; genus JAFDEI01. The sequence continues at coordinate 30,584 of CAXMSF010000273.1, forward strand.
CACCACGTGCATTCGCACCGCAAGTCGCAGGGCGGAAGGAAGTACACCATCGGGCGAGACCTCTTTGCCGTCGACATGAATTGGTACTCCCTG
>CAXMSF010000274.1:0-16709 GCA_964196055.1 uncultured Gammaproteobacteria bacterium
CGTTGCCCTCGTTCGCGAGCGTGAGGATCAGCCGGATCGCAAGGGCTTCGCGCAGCTTCGGGTCGGCCAGTCGATCGTCGTTCGCAAGCGCTCGGCGAAGCAGCTCCGATGGGGTGAACGACGGATCGGCGAGCCCCGCGATGCTCATCGCGAGTGCGTAGCGCGCCCCGACTTCGAGCGGGTCTCCGCCCGCGCGCTTCCAGGCCTCGTAGTTCGCCATCGCCGCCGCGGCGTCGCCGCCCGACGCGAGCGCGTGACCGCGCGCGTCGAACCACGATCCGAGTTCCGCCCCGGCGTCGTTCGGCGGACGCTCGCCGAGCGCGGCGACCGCGGACTCGGAGTCGCCACGGAACAGCCAGCGGTTCGCGAGGCTCACGCGCATCCGCACCGCCTGCGGCCCACGTTCGGGCACTCGCGCCGCGAGTTCGCTCATCACGACTTCGTCGTCCTCGATACCGCTGCGGGTTTCGAGTTCGAGGTAGAAGAGGTCCGGCTCGTCGGGGTAACGTCGCGCGGCTCGGCGGGCGAGTTCCGCGGCTGCGTCGGAACGGGCCTGGCTGCGCCAGATCTGGATCAGGTGGATTGCGAGCTCGGGTCGCGGTGCCCAGCCATCCTCCCGCCCGGCTTCGACGGCTTGCTCGAGCAATTCGATACAGGCGGCTGCTTCGCCGGTCGCGAGCAATGCCAAGCAGCGGCATTCGGCGGCGGCGCGGCCGGTCTCGTCATTCCCGACCCGGCCCTGCGTGCGCGCGAGTGCGCTTTGCCAGTCGCCATGCTCGACGGCTTCGCAGGCTTCCAGTACTGCGATCTGGTCGTCGATGCTGCGCACCGAGACCAGGCCGGCCCCGGCGGCACAGGTCAGCGCCGCAGCGAGCAGCAGCCAGCTCCGAATCCGGCCGCGATTCACGCTCCCGAACCTCCGTCGAGGCGAATGCGAAGCCGTACCGCGCCCGCCTCGCGTTCCCCGTCCGCGGTCAGTCTCCGCCATGGCCAGGCGGTGGTCGCGAGCTGCGTCGCTTCCGGATCGAGGCCGGCGAAGTGTGCGTCGGCTTCGGCGATGCGCGCGAGTGCGACCGTGAGTGCGGGCGTGGGCTGCGGCGAGTCGTCCGCTCGAGGTGCGGGAGTTTCGCGAAGCAGCGCCTTGCGAACGCTCGCCGCGTTCCATCCGATCACGAGGGCGGTTTCGGTGGCTGCGTAGCAAGGCGAGAAGTCTGGCATCAGCTTCAGGTCGAGCAGGCACGCGCCGCTGGCGGCTCCGAACGCGAAGTCGCTGCGCCGCAGCGGCCAGGCCGAACTCAGCTCGCTCAAGAAGCCCTCCATCGCGCGGACGGCGGGTTCGCGAAGCGTGAAGCCGACCGCAAGCGCGGCTCGCGGCATCGGATGTCCCGGCTCGGGCAGGTAGACCGCGGCCTCCCAGGTGCCGTCGAGAACGGCCCCTGCGAATAGCTCACTCTTCAGGCGAAACATTCGATCGGCCTGACTGCTCGCGGGCACCAGCGAAGCGATGTCGATTCCGCCTTCGGGGCGCAGGCGGGCGTGGACGAGTTCGTCCGTGCGGTTCAGCAGCGTCGGACCCGCGGCTTCGCGATCGGGCAGCAGCAACGCGCGCGCGTTCTCGAAGCGTGATTCGGGTAGCAGGATCTCGGCGGCGACGTCACCGCCTTCCGAAATGGAGAGTGTTCCGACGGTTCGGTCGTGCGTGGGGCCGGCCAGCACGAATGCGATGTCGGCCTCGCCGCGTGTTCGATCGAGACCGGCGAGATCGCCGCCGCGGTCGAAGCAGCCGAGTGTCGACCAGGGGGCGTCGTCAGCCGCTGTAGATCTCGCTTCGACCCACGCGCAGTCAGGAAGGGAATGGAGTAGCAGCGAGGCGCGCCTCGCGATGAGCGTGCCCTCGAGCCCACCCAGGTGTTCGAGCAGCCGCCGCAGTGCGGTCGTGCGGGCGACCAGCAAGTTGCCTTCGGGCCAGGTCTGCGAGACCGTGGCGGGCTCCGCGCAGGCCCCGCTGATCAGCGCCGACCCAATGAGCGCTGCGAGGATCCGGAAGCGCACGCGTCGCGTCGCGGGTGATTGACCCCGTCCCTCCTGCCGGATCGCCATGCCACTTCATCGGAATCGTCGCGGCCATTCTTGAGCCGGCATGCGGGAAACGCAAAGTCGCGTCTCGATTGCAGATTCGGGGCCGGCTTTTCTCGGCTTTTCGCGTTCCGAGGCCTCAATCGTCCGGTCCACGTTGCCGATAACGAGGGCATGAAGGTCGTGCGGCTCTTGCCGGATCCTCGCGGGCCGGTTCCCGAAACGAGAGGGCACCACCCCGCGCCGCCGCAGCGTACTCGCCGCAGGCCCGAAATCTGCTGGGAGCGCGACTACGGGTCGCGCCGGATCCTCGGGATGCGGGTCGATGGCACGACGTACGCGGAGACTACGGCCGCAGTCGTCGACATGGCGCAGTCGAAGGTGGGTGGTGTGGTCTGCGTCGCCAACGTCCACATGTTGATGGAGGCCTTCGACGATCGCGAATTTCGGCAGCTGGTGAACTCGGCGGATCGCGTGACTCCGGACGGAGTCCCGCTGGTCGCGGCGCTGCGCTGGGCGGGCGTCGCGCACGCGGAGCGCGTTTACGGGCCGACGCTGACCCCGGCCGTGTGTGCGCGCGCGGAACAGCTCGGACTGTCGGTGGGCTTCTACGGTGGAACCGACGACGTTCTCGCCGCACTCAGCTCCGAACTGCTGTCGCGCTATCCGAAGCTCGACATCGCCTATCTGCACGCGCCACCGTTTCACGTTCTCAGCGAGGCTGAGGACACCGAGGTCGTCGACGCGATCCGGGCATCCGGTGTGAAGATCCTGTTCGTCGGTCTCGGCTGCCCCAAGCAGGAACGCTGGATGGCCGCACATCACGAGCCGCTCGATTGCGTGATGCTCGGCGTCGGAGCGGCCTTCGACTTTCTCGCCGGCCGCAAGCGGCAGGCTCCGTCGTGGATGCAGGGACTCAGCCTCGAGTGGCTCTTTCGGCTGGCCACCGAGCCCCGCCGACTCTGGCGTCGTTACCTGATCGGCAATAGCCGCTTTCTCTATCACTACACACGAGAGCGACTCCGGAGCCGGCCGGTCTCGAATCCATGAAGCTGGTCGATCTTCGCGCCGTACGGCGCCTGCATATATTCACGGACGTGATCCTGGTGTCCGCCGGTTGGATGGCGGCCTATGCGCTGCGCCACGCTCTGAATGACGTGCTCGGTTACCCGATCAACTCGTTCTACTGGTACCTGCGCGCGTTGCCGCTGGTTGCGCTGCCGTGGATCGCATCGTGTTGGTTCTTCGGGATCTACGGGCGCAGTCGCACGTCGACCGGAGTGGACCAATTCCAGTCGCTGCTTCGCGGGGTCGCGCTCGGTCTGCTGGTGGTGAGTTCGATCAGTTTCTTCTTCAAGGAGCTCGAGTTCGGGCGCGTCGTCGTGCTCGCCTGTGCGGGGTTCAACCTCGTCTTCCAGGGCGCGAGCCGGGTGGTCTTCCACCGCATCCAGCAACGCCTGCGCCTCTCTGGCGAACACGATGTTTCCGCACTCATCGTCGGCACTGGGATCACCGCGATTCGTCTGCTCCAGAAGCTCCAGGATCACCGCGAGACCGGCTACGAAGTCGTGGGCTTCCTCGATGACGACTACCAGCCCGGCTGCAAGGACGTCGCCAACCGGCCGGTGCTCGGTACGGTCGAATCGTTGCGCGCCGTTGCGATCGAGCAGGGAGTGAGCGAGATCTTCATCGCGGATCCCTCGCTCGGTCATACACAGATGCTCTTGCTCGTTCTCGATTGCGAGGATCTCGGTATCACGTTCCGCGTCGTGACCAACCTCTTCGAGGTGCTGACGGCCGGCACGCCGGTCGAGCTCGTAGACGACCTTCCGGTCGTGCGCCTGGGTCGCGACCAGGTGCCGCGATCCTATTCGCTGCTCAAGCGCAGCTTCGACATCGTCGGAGCGCTCGCTGGAATCGCCCTGACCGCACCGCTGGTATTGTGGTGCGCGCTGCGTACGATCCGGGCGAGTCCGGGGCCGGCCTTCTTCGCCCAGGAGCGGAGCGGCCAGAACGGCCGAAAGTTCCAGATTTACAAGTTTCGGACGATGCACGACGATGTGGATCACTACGCCGTGGCGCCACGAGACTCGAGCGACGATCGGATCACGCCCTACGGTCGTTGGCTGCGGGGGACCAGCATCGACGAGCTGCCGCAGCTGTGGAATGTGCTGAAGGGCGAGATGTCGCTGGTTGGTCCGCGCCCCGAGATGCCGTTCATTGCGGATACCTATGACGACTGGCAGCGGCGGCGGCTGTCGGTAAAACCCGGCATAACCGGGTTGTGGCAGATCCTCGGACGCAAGGATCTGCCGATGCACGAGAATCTCCAGTACGACTTCTACTACATCCGAAACCGGTCGCTGAGTCTCGACCTCTCGATCCTGCTTCGAACGGTCGGTGCCGTGTTGTCGCGCCGCGGTGCGTTTTGATGCGGGCGGTTCGCTGCTGATGCGCGTTGCGATCTTTCACAACCGCTATCGCCACCGCGGCGGCGAGGATAGCGTCGTCGACTTCGAGGCCGAACTGCTCCGCAAGGCCGGCCACGAGGTTCGCATGTTCGTGGTCGACAACCGCGACCAGATCGGCCGATCGCTGTCGGGCGCACTCGGTGCGGTGCGCGCCGGAGCGAACGCGCGCTGGAACGCGCGCAGCGCAGATCGCGTGCGAGCATTTCTCGACGCTGCGCCCGTCGACGTGGGCCACGTCCACAACTTCTTTCCGTTGCTGACGCCGGCCGTGCACGCGGCCATCGGCGAATGCGGCGTTCCGGTCGTGCAGACGCTCCACAACTACCGCCTGCTGTGCGCGAACGGGATGTTCCTGCGGAACGACCGTCCGTGCGAGGACTGTGTGGAACGGGGGCCCTGGAACGCGGTGCGCCACGCTTGTTACCGCGGATCGCGCCTCCAGACCGCGGTCTGGGCCGATCAGACGCAGCATCATCGCCGACTCGGCACGTGGCGAAAGCGGGTCGACTTGTTTACGACGCCGAGCGCGTTCGCGCGCTCGAAGCTGCTCGCGGCGGGTTTGCCGCCCGACCGGGTGATGGTGAAGGGCAACGCCGTCGATGACCCGGGCGAAGCGACCACGCCCGGCCGCGGCGGCGTCTACGTGGGTCGCCTGTCGCGCGAGAAGGGGGTGCACCTGTTGCTGGAGGCGTGGCGGCGCCTCGCCGGACAGCCGCTCACGATCGTCGGCTCGGGACCGGAGGGAGCCGCCCTCCGGCGCGCCGCCGCGGACATTCCCGGCGTGTGCTTCCTCGGCCGTGTCGATCGCGATCGCGTCTTCGAATCGCTGCGCGAAGCCGCCTTCTCGATCGTGCCCTCGCTGTGGTACGAGAATTTCCCAGTCGCAGTCGCCGAGTCGCTCGCCTGCGGCCGTGCGGTGGTTGCCGCCAGCCCAACCGCACTCGACGAGTTCGTCGACCACGGGCGCAACGGACTGCGTTTCGAGCTCGGCTCCGTCGACGGCCTCGCGGCCGCGTGTGGCGCGCTGCTCGCCGACTCGAGGCGGACCGAGGAGATGGGTCGCGAGGCGCGCGCCGACTACGAGGATCGCCTGACGCCGGAAGCCAGCCTCGCCGCACTGCTCCAGGTATACGAGCGTGCGATCGCGCTTCGCTACGACGGTCAGTAGGCCTTGTAGAACGCGAGCGGCGCGATCGTGGGCGGGTCGTCCACGGCCAGAACCAGCATGCCGCCCGCCACGTCCTCGACGAATTCGGCGATGTGCTTCCCGGCTGCGAGTTCCGCGGTCTCGCCGCGGGCGAGTCGTCGGTCGTCGATCCGGATCGCAGCGGGTGTTTCGAAGGGCAGCCAGCGGTACCGGCCGGGCACGATCAGCTCGAACTCGCTGCGGCCACCGCTCGGTCCCTCGAGTCGGCGACCCGCCACGAAGACCGACGCGCGGTAGGGCTGGTAGTTGTCCGCCAGGAAACGGCGGATCTCGACCGGGAACTGATTCAGCCGGAAGGACTGAACGACATAGCGGACCGGGCGTTCGCGGAAGTCGCCAACGAGCCGGCGGGTGTGCCGCTCACGGGTGTCGCCGCCGAAGTGTCGCATGATGGCCTGCGAAAAGTAGAGCTTCAACGGGTCGGCTTCGCGACGGCAGAACGGTGCGCGCTCGGGATGAAAGCCGATGGCATCTTCGTCGAAGTTGCGATGGATGAAGCTCAGACTCTCGCGCTGCACCGACTGCGTGTCGAGCGTGAGTTCCGCGATCCTGGCGAGGCCCTGCGCCGCAAGCATGAGCCACAGCCCCGCGGTTGCGAGCGGAACGAGTTTCCGTCGCGCGTCCGGGAGAGCCTCGCGCAATGACGGTGCTGCGAGCGCGAAGGCCACCGCGGGGAACAGGCCGAGGGTCATCCAGAAATAGGCGAAGGCCGAAGCGTGGAATGCAGCAACCGCGATGCCGAGCGCGAGCACCGCCCAGGCGACCCACAGTCCGTCCACTCGCCGGCGCTTGACGCACGCCGCCGCAGTGGCGATCGACAGTGCGAGCAGCAGCAAGCCGTGCGGCGCAAGGGTCGGCAGGATGGCGCGGTACTGACTGAAGCCGATGGTGTTGCGGTAGTACTCGAACTCCGACATCTGGCTCGCGACCGCATTCGGCGTCGAGAGGGACGAAAACGCACGCTGCTCCATCGGTACGTCGAGAGCTACGCTGGTGGCGGCTTCGAATGCCGCGATCACGCCGAGCATGATCGCGACGCAGGCGAACGCACGCAGGGCCTCACGCTTCGGATGGAATTCGCGCTCGATCCACAGCTGTGCGAGCGCGAGCAGCACCACCAGCGCGCCGACGTAGATCAGCTTCTGGGTCGCGAGGTAGCCGAGGCCGAACAGCCCGCCCGCGATGGCGGCCCAGCCGACCCGGCGCCGGGACGCGAGCAGCGCGACGCCGCCCCAGACTCCGAACGCGAGCGCGAGCTGGTCGCTGCGGACTTGCACCGACCACTCGAGAAACGCCGGTACCAGCGCGAGCAGTCCGACACCGAGCCAGGCGTCGTGACGCCACCGAGCGGAGGGCTCGGTGAAACACCCGAGCAGCACCGCGAGCCCGAGCAGGAAGGCGAGGGTGATGGCGGCCCAGAGCAGGCGAGCGTCGTGCAGCGCGGCGATCTCGTCTTCGCAGCCGGATACGAACGGAAGCAGGATCAACGTCGCGAGTCCCGGCCGTCCGCCGCCGTCCAATACGCCGGTCTCCGCGGTGGTGGACGCGCGATCGAGCAGAGCGAATTCGTCCCAGTTGGCCGCTACGGTGAAAACGGCCGCAACGCGCATCGCGGCGTAGAGCGCGACCGCGAGCGCGAGCCAGCCCATGCGCGCACGCGCGGTCGTGCGCGGGCGGGTCCCGCTGTCTGCCTGGGCGGTTGCCATGCGCACCCTCTGGTCCGGGAGCCGGGCTCCCCCCCCCCAGCCCCATCGGGTCGAAAAAGCTCTTGCTTGAGAAAGGATTCCGCCGGGGCCTGCGCGTCTGGACCTTTCGGTATCATCTCGCACATGGTCCTGTGGCTCATCTGTTGCGCGCTCGCGGCTTGGCTCGTGATCCGAATCGGCTTCGGCTACCCGCCCCTCGCCCACGGCTACCAGATGCTGCGGCGCAACGAGGTCGCATTGCTCGCTTCGGTGTCGGAGGCGATGTTTCCGCCGGGGGGGCACATTCCGAGTTCCGGCCTCGATGCGAATCTGCCCGAATACATCGACCGCTGGATGTCGTTGTCGTCCAAGCAGACCCGGGTGCTGATGCACCTGCTGTTCTTCCTGATCGAGCACGCGACCGTGATCTTCTCCGCGCCGGGTCGCTCCGGGCGGCGGCGCTTCTCGGCGCTCGACTTCGATCAGCGTGTCGCGGTGCTCCAAGGATGGGGCGAGAGCAGCCTGTACCTGCGCCGACTCGTGTTCGTGAGCCTGCGCTCGATCCTCACGATGGGCTATTTCGCGCACGCGCCCGTGCTGCGTCAACTGGGTGTCGCGCCGTTCGCGATCGAATCGCCGATCTGTGAAGCCGATCTCCTCTACCCGCGTATCGGCGCCAGGAGCACGGACATCGCCTATACGATCGACGACCTCACGACTGTCCGCGACGCCGCGCCGTTGCTGCCGGGCTCGCCGCTGCACCCCGATTTCGCCGAGGAACAATCGTGAGCGCCGGTAACGTTCGCGTCTACGCCGACTACGATCGCGATGTCAGCGAGGACGTCGATGTCGTGGTGGTGGGGTCGGGCCCGGCCGGAGCGGTGGCGGCGAAAGAGCTCGTCGATGCCGGGTTGCGGGTTGCGCTGGTCGAAGAGGGGCCGCCGTTCACGCCGCCGGATTTCGAGATCGACGGCGCGATTTCGATGGCCCGCACCATGCGGGAAGGCGGTCTGCGGATGACGCAGGGAACGGTGATGCCGACGATGCAGGGGATCGCGCTCGGCGGTGGATCACTCGTGAACTCGGCGATCTGCAACAAGGCGCCGGACTTCGTGCTCGACGACTGGTGTGCGAAGTTCGACCTCGAAAACACGACGCTCGCGGACCTCGATCCGCACTACGACGCAGTCGGCGCGTTCCTGGGCATCGCTCCGACGCCCGAAAATGTACTGGGGCGCCGCAATCTGCTTTTCAAGCAGGGCTGTGATGCGCTCGGGTATTCGAGCGAGCCGGTCTTGCGGAACGTGAAGGGCTGCCGCGGAAGCGGTGAGTGTTTCACGGGTTGCCGGCCGCGTGCGAAACAATCGATGGACGTGAGCTATGTGCCCGCCGCGATTCGCGGCGGGGCGCTGGTGCTGACGTCGGCTCGCGTCGAATCGGTGTTGACTGACGGTACGAAGGCGACGGGCGTGGCGGGCCGCGTGGTGGCGCCGTTCACCGGCAAGGCCAGCTATCGTTTTCGCATCAACGCGCGCGCCGTGGTGCTCGCGGCGGGCTGCATGGCGACGCCGGTGCTGCTCGAGAAGAGCGGCAAGCTCGCGAACCGCTCGGGCCAGGTCGGCGAGAATCTCCAGTTTCACCCGGGCGTCGCGATCATGGGGATCTTTCCCGAAGAGGTGCACCCCGCGTTCGGAGCGACCCAGGGCTACCAGTCGAAGAACTTCCTCCGCGATGGTTACAAGCTCGAGACTCTCTGGGCGCCGCCGTCGGTACTCGCAGTGCGGCTGCCGGGCTCGGGGATGGCCTTCAAGAACCGGCTCGCGGATTTCGCTCGCTCGGCGATCTGGGATGCGATTGCGACCTGCAATCGCTCGATCGGCCGCGTCCGGACGCGCTCCCGCAGCATGAACCCATCGCTGGCCTGGCGCCTCCACCCCGAAGACGTCCGGATCCTCACGAAGGCCTTGTGGACGCTGTCGGAGATCTTCTTTGCGGCGGGTGCGAGGTCCGTCGTCTCCGGTGTGAACGGGATCCCGGACGAGTTCTTCTCGCTCGACGAGGCGCGCATGTTGACCGAGCACCCGCTGCGCGACCGCGACCTCGTGATCGGCGGCAATCACGCCTTCTGCACCACGCGGATGCACGGCAACCCGGCGCGCGGCGTCGTCGACGAATACGGGCGCTGCCACGACATCCACAACCTCTACATCGCCGACACGGGAGTCTTCCCCCAATGCCCGTCCGTCAACCCGATGTGGACCGCGATGGCGCTCGCGCATCGCACCGCTGGGCGCATCAGCGCCGAGATCTGACTCGGGCGGTCGCGGGGCGAGCGGGCTTCACTCCGACGGCCGCCCAGCCGATAGGAGGGTTCGTGCCGGCTGGATGCGGCGGCCCGTGGAGGGGAAACATGAAGATTCTGCTCGTGATTTCGATCGGTTGGATGCTCATGCTGCCGGCTACTGCGTCGGCCTTGAACCCCGGCGAATGCTCGCGACTGATGCGCCAGATCTATCACTTCCGGACTCTCGAGCAGCGCGCCGACCAACTCGGAAACGAGGTCTACGCCGAGCGCATGCTGATGCAGACCGACATGCTGCGCGAACGCTTCGACGAGCGCTGCCCGGGCTTCAGCGAAGACGACCGGCTGGTGCGGCAGGCGATCGCGGACTTCGCGCGCGTGATGCGGATCGGTGCCCAGGCGGCGGCCAAGTACTTCTCGATGGGAGCGATGTGAGTCGCATCCGAAACGCGAGCTTCGATCCTCGCACGACGCTGTAGCACTCCACTTCGAATGTAAGTCCGTCGGCGCTCGCGTGCGGTGCCGGCGCTTCAAGAGTGTCGGCAGCAATGCCGAATAGTCGGCTGGATGCTGGTTCCATGACGCTCTACCTGCTGATCCCACTGACCGCCGCCGTCGTTTCCGCCGCGCTGGCGACCGCAATATTCGTCCGAGACCCCAAGCAGCGCGCGAACCGCCTGGCCGCACGTCTGGTGGCGGGGGTGACGTTCTGGTCGCTGTGCGAGGTGCTATGGAACCTCCAGAGTGATCCCGAGGCGGCGCGGATCTTCCTTCGGTTGTCCGCGCTGGGCTGGGTCTTCATCGGGCCGCTGGCCTTCGACCTGATGCGCGAGATCACGGGTGAATCGCAGCCGAATCACCGCCGCGCTGCAAATAGTCTCTATGCGATTGCCTCGATGTTCCTCTGGGCCGGGCTGTTCACGCCATGGATGCACGGCGAGATGGTCGCGACCCGGTGGGGCTGGGGCTATGAGGTCGGCGGGCTTCACCTGGTCTACCTGGTCTTCACGGTCGGGTGCATCGCGGTCGCGCTCGAGGCGGGCCGGCGCGCTTACTGGACCGCTTCACCAGGCGAGCAGGGACAGGCGCTCTACGTGGGCGGCGGAATTCTCGTGCCGCTGCTCGTCGCCTCCGCGACCGACTCGCTGCTGCCCCTGTTCGGCCAACAACCGCCGCGACTGGGCACCGCGGCGATGACGGTGTTTGCGTCATCGATCGCGTGGGGATTCTATCGCTACGGCTACTCGCTGCTTGCGCCCGGGACTTTCGCGAACGAAATCCTCGACACACTGCCCAACGGGGTGGCGATGATCCGTGTCGACGGCCGAATTCGCAGCGTGAACGCCACGATGGCGGAGATGTACGGCGCGCCGCGCGAGGCACTCGTCGGAGTCGAGGCCGGAGAGCTGCTCAGCGGCTTCGCGTGCCGCTTGGGCGAGGAAGCGAACGAGGTCGAGTGCCAGATGAACACCGATACGGGCAGGCGGGTGGCCGTGGCGGTCTCGTCGACGACCGTCCGCGATCAGACGCAGTCGCCGATCGGCCTGGTACTGGTGGTGCGTGACGTCGGAGAGGTGGTCGCGCTCCGGAATCGTCTGGCGACGTCGGACCGGCTCGCCGCGGTGGGAAAGCTTGCGGCCGGCATCGCGCACGAGATCAACAACCCGCTCGCCTACGTGCGCTCCAATCTTTCTTTGTTGCGCGAACACTGGGCTGCGATCGAAGGTGAGATCTCGAAAACCGACACGCCGGAGTACACCTCGGTTCTTCTATCCGAGAGCGAAGAGATGATCGACGAGTCACTGCAGGGCGTCGATCGAGCGGTCGCGATCGTTCGGGATGTCCGCGGCCTGTCGCACGCCGGGCAGACCGAGCGCGACACGGCCGACTTGAACGTGTTGCTCGACGGAGTGATTCGGATGGCGCGATCGCAGCTGCCTCGCACCACCCCGATCGTGAAACAGTTCGGCGAATTGCGGCTGCTCGAGTGTGCGCCGCAGGAGTTGCATCAGGTCTTCTTGAACCTCGTGATGAACGCAGGCCAGGCAATCGGCGCGATGGGCGAGATCCGGATCGAGACGTGTGAAGAGGACGATGCGATCGTCGTTTCCGTGATCGACGACGGCTGCGGCATTCCCGCGGATCGCGTCGGCCGGATCTTCGAACCCTTTTTCACCACCAAGGCGGTCGGCGAGGGCACCGGGCTCGGGCTGGGGATCGCGCGCGAGATCGTGCAGCGCCACGGCGGCGAAATCGACGTCGAGTCGACGCTGGGCGAGGGCACCGCGTTCCGTGTGCGCCTGCCGTTACGCACCGATAGAATGGAGCCTCTGAATCCAGTCTGAGGCCCCACATGAGACTCCACGAGAATACCAACGCGCCGAATCCGCGGAGGGTCCGGATCTTCCTGGCCGAGAAGGGCATCGAAGTCCCGGTGGTCCAGGTCGATATCGGCAAATCCGAGAATCGCGCCCCCGACTTCCTGGCCATGAATCCGATGGGCGGTGTTCCCGTGCTGGAACTCGACAACGGCCACTGCATCTCCGAGAGTGTTGCGATCTGTCGCTACTTCGAAGAGATCCAGCCCGAGCCGCCGCTGATGGGCCGCGACGCCGAAGACAAGGCGTCCGTCGAGATGTGGAACCGGCGCATGGAGTTCGAGCTGATCCTGCTCGCGATGCAGTCGTTCCGGAACACGCACGACTTCTTCAAGGGGCGGATTCCGCAGGTTCCCGAGTTCGGCGCGGTCTGCAAGGATGCCGCAGAGGCGCGCCTCGCCTGGCTCGACGACGAACTCGCGGGCCGCGAATTCGTCGCGGGTGCCGACTACACCATCGCAGACATCACCGCGCTGGTGGGCGTCGACTTCGGCCACGTCACGGGCATCCGGATCGCAGCCGAGCAGAAGAACCTGCAGCGCTGGTACGAGGCGGTTTCAGCGCGTCCGAGCGCGAAGGCGTAGGGCGATGCAGCAGCGTCATCTCGGACGCAGCGGGATCTCGGTCTCGGAGATCTGCCTCGGGACGATGACCTTCGGCAGCATGGCGGACGAAGCCACGTCGACAGCCTGCCTCGACATGGCCTACGACGCCGGCGTCGACTTCATCGACGTCGCCGAAATCTACCCGGTCCCGCCCGATCGCAAATGGGCCGGTGCGAGCGAGACGATCTGCGGCAAGTGGCTCGCCGACAAGCCGCGTGACTCGCTGATCGTCGCGACCAAGGTTGCGGGGCCGACCGGAGGCTGGTTTCGCGGCCCGGTGCGCGAGGGCAAGACCGGCCTCGACCGTCACAATATCGAGCGCGCGGTCGAAGACAGCCTGCGTCGGCTGCGGATCGACTACATCGACCTCTATCAGACGCACTGGCCCGACCCGAACGTTCCGATCGAGGTGACCCTCGAAGCGCTCGACCGGCTGGTCGAGGCCGGCAAGTTGCGCGCGGTCGGCTGCAGCAACCAGGACCCGCACGGTCTGATGAAGAGCTTCTGGATGTCGGATCGCCACGGTCTCGTCCGCTACGAGACGATCCAGAACAGCTTCAGCATCATGCAGCGTCGCTTCGAAGACGACCTCGCGAAGATCTGTCGCGAAGAAGAGGTGAAGTTGTTGCCCTACAGCCCGATCGGCGGCGGCGTGCTGTCGGGCAAGTATCTGGACGGTGAGTGGCCGGCCGGTGCGCGCTTCAGCCAGTATCGCGAGGGCGACCCGCGAACCAAGACGATGACGGAACGTTTCGTCAACGCTCGGACGCTCGCGACCGCGGCGCGGGTCGCGGAGATCGCGGGCGATTGCGGCCTGTCGCCGGTGACGTTCGCGGTTGCCTGGACGCTCACGCGGGATTTCGTCGCTTCGACGATCGTCGGCGTCACGAGCGTCGAGCAGCTCGGAGAACATCTCGCGGCCGCCGATGCGAAGATCCCGCAGGACGCATTGGCGGCCGTCGATGCGCTCTCGAAGGAGATCCGTCATCCGATGGGTTGAGCGCACGGCCGTGGTGTTGCTGGTCCTCGCCGCGGCCGGTGTCGGCTCTGCGCGCGGCCGCGGAGCGGATGGCGACTTCGAGAAGCGCGAGTCGTCGCACTTCGCCTTGTTCCAGGACGTCGACATCGACCAGTCCGGTGGCTTCCACGGTTCGCGACGCTTCGAGCAACAGGTGCTCGACAGTCTCGAGTCTGCGTATCGCCAACTCGATCACACCCTCGGGCTGCGGCCATCGCGCAAGCTCGATGTCGTGATCTACGATCCGGCGATCTTCGACCGGCAGTTCGCCGGCCGATTCCGCTTCGCCGCGGCGGGTTTCTACTCGGGCATCATCCGCGTACGCGGCGGTGAGCGCTTCAGCGAACAACTTTCGCGCGTGCTGGCCCACGAACTCGTCCACGCGGCGCTCGATGCGGCCAAGCCATCCGCCGTCTACCCCGCCTGGTTCAACGAGGGCATGGCGGAGTGGTTCGAAGCGCGCAGCCACGGTAAACGGCACCTGGGCGCGGGCGAAATCGCCGTACTCCGGAATGCGCTCGCGGCCGGGCAGCTGTTTGCCTTCGATGCGCTCGGTATGCCGAGCTTCAGCCGAATGTCCGCAGACGCTGCACGGCTGGCATACGTGCAGTCCTACGCTTTGATGGAGTTCCTCGCTCGCCGTTACGGCGAGCGGTCGCTGCGCGAGTTCTGTGTCGAGCTGGTACGCACCGGCGATGTCGATCGGACACTGCGGCGGGTCTTCCGCTCGGAACTGCGGGAACTCGAGGCCGCGTTCATCGCTGATCTCGGCTGAGGCGGCGGCTCCCCTCCGCCCCACCCCCCGACCGGAGGGTGGCCGGGAGAGTGGGGCGCTCGCAGGAGAGCGGGGGAGGCGGGGTCTTCAAGAGGGTCTTAGTTGTCGCCGTAGTGCATGCGGCCGCGTCCGAGCAGCAGCCAGTCGAGGGAAATGCCCTCCTTGACGGCCAACGTCAGCAGGAAGTTGGCGTGCGGCATGGTGCCGTTCTCGTAGCGGTTGACGTTCTGCTGGAACACGCCGAGGTTGTGCGCGAACTGCCGCTGTGATCGCTCGCCGCGGATGCGCTCCAGGCGTCGGGGGAACATCTTTCGAAGCTTGGTCAAGGTGCCTTCTCGCATTGGATCCTCTCCTCGTAGTTGGGTCGATCGGTTGTCTGCGGGTCTGATGGCGGCTGGTCCTACAGGGTTTCGTTTCACCCGCGACGAATCCGTCCGCGGCGAAAAAATCTGCTCTGCTAGCCTCTGCGCTCGTCCTGATGGCCTCTCAGGCCCTCTCTGCGGCCATCTGGGGCCCTCGAGGGGCGAATTTGCCCCATTCGAAGCGTGGAGAATTCGATGCAATCACTCGCTTTTCTGTGTCTCGGAACGATGGGTTACCCAATGGCCGGGCACCTGGCTCGCGCCGGTCACCGGCTCACGGTCTGGAACCGCACCCGCGCCCGCGCCGAAGGCTGGGCGGCCGAGTTCGGCGGAGCCGTCGCGACGACCCCCGCCGAGGCGGCGCGTGCCGCCGACGTGGTCTTCTGTTGTACGGGCAACGACGCTGATCTGTGCGCCGTCGTCCGTGGCGAACACGGCGCGTTTGCGGGAATGCGCGCGGCCGCGATCTTCATCGACCACACGACGGTTTCGGCCGCGGTCAGCGTCGAACTCGCGTCCGAAGCCGAGCAGCGGGGCATCCGTTGGCTCGACGCGCCGGTCTCCGGCGGACAGGCGGGCGCCGAGAACGGGGCTCTCAGCGTCATGCTCGGTGGTGACGCGGACGCCTATCGAGCGGTCGAGCCGCTGCTCGATTGCTTCGCGAAGAAGACCCTGCTGCTCGGGCCGGTGGGCTCGGGACAGCGCGCGAAGATGGTCAACCAGATCTGCATCGCCGGGCTCGTGCAGGCGCTCGCGGAAGCGCTCGAATTCGCGCGACTCGCGGGCCTCGATGCACGCCAGGTCGTGGAAGTGATTTCGCAAGGCGCGGCGCAGTCGTGGCAGATGGACAACCGCGCCGCGACGATGCTGGACGGACGCTTCGACTTCGGCTTTGCGGTCGACTGGATGCGCAAGGACCTCGGCATCGCTCTCGAAGAAGCCCGCCGAATCGGCGCCCCCCTTCCGGTCACCGAACTGGTCGACTCCTTCTACGCCGAACTCCAATCCAACGGCCACGGCCGCTCCGACACCTCCAGCCTCATCACCCGCCTAACCCGCCCCCCCAACGAAGCCTGATGTGCCACCACGCCCCTCACCGAGGAGGGGCCTCGCATATGCTCTGCCTTCCGATTCGTTCCGCCGTGTCGGCAGGCGCTTTCCTGGGTGTTTGCAAGACCCGCCGCAGTCGGGTGGGGGGAGGGGTCTCTGCTCGAACACAGTCGCTTCGACCCCTCCCCCCACCCGACTGCGGCTCCCCCGCGCCAACGACAGGCCCCGATCGGTAGTCTATGTGAGCAGCGAACTCGAACGTTGCGAACGCGTTTCAGCGCACTCAACAGCCCGCGGCCGGAGTCGGGGAGGGGTCGAAGCGACTGTGTTCGAGCGCAGATCCCTCCCCGACTCCGGCCGCGGTCGCGTGAGCACCGATCGCGCAAGAGACGCCTTCTCTGGGGAGTGTGCCGACACGGCGGAGCGAATCGGATAGGTGGAGCATATCCAAGCGAACGTTGGAGAAAGCTCCCCACGCGAGTCCAGTCAAAGGCCCTGCGAAACTCGGCAGGATTAGGGGCGGCGGACACTCCGTCAGTCCGGCAGAATAAGGCCCCTTTCGCGGAGGACTTCGTGGCGCATCAGTTCGTTTTCACCATGCAGGACCTGAAAAAGGTCGTCCCCCCCGATCGGGTGATTCTCGAGGACATCACGCTCGCCTTCCTGCCCGGTGCGAAGATCGGCGTGCTCGGCGCGAACGGTGCGGGCAAGAGTACGTTGCTGCGGATCATGGCCGGGCTCGACGACGACTTCCTCGGCGAGGCGAAGCCCGCGAACGGC
>CAXMSF010000275.1:0-3689 GCA_964196055.1 uncultured Gammaproteobacteria bacterium
CTGCTCGCGGTCGACGGTGTCTACAGCATGGACGGCGACGTCGCTCCGCTGGCCGAAATGGTCCCGCTCGCAAAGCGCTGGGGCGCCATGGTGTTGCTCGACGACGCGCACGGAACCGGGGTGGTGGGACCGGGCGGTCGCGGCACCGCGGCGCTCTGTGGCGTCTCGGACGACATCGACATCCGCGTCGGAACCCTCGGCAAATCGCTCGGTTCCTTCGGCGCTTTCGTCGCGGGCAGCCACGCGCTGCGGGACTTGCTCGTCAATACGGCGCGCAGCTTCATCTTCACCTGCGCGCTCGCACCACCGCAGGTCGCCGCCGCGAGCGCGGCGCTTCGCGTCGTCGAACGCGAGCCCTGGCGCCGCGAAGCGCTCGATCGAAACGCGCGCGAGCTGCGCCGGGGACTCGCGCAGCACGGCATCTCGACCGCGCCCAGCACGACGCAGATCGTCCCCGTGACGATCGGCGAGAACGAGCCCACGATGGCGATTTGCGAAGGGCTGCTCGAGCGCGGGTTCTACGCACAAGGCATCCGCTACCCCTCCGTTCCCGCAGGCACCGCGCGCTTGCGCGTCACTCCGATGGCGACTCACTCGGAACTCGAAATTCGCGCGCTCGTCGACGCGATCGCCGCCGAGGTGGCAGCGCAGAGATGAGCGTACGCGGCTGCTTCGTGAGCGGCAGCGATACGGGCGCGGGCAAGACCGTCGTCGGATGCGCCCTCGTCCGCGCGCTACGCGCGCGCGGCCTCGACGTCGGCGTACTGAAGCCGATCGAGACCGGCGTCGGCGAGGCGGGTCCGCTGGACGCGATCGCCTTGCGCGAAGCAGCGGGAAGCGACGAATCCATCGATGAGATCTGCCCGCAGCAGTTCCCGCTGCCCGCTGCGCCGAACGTAGCCGCGAAGCACGCGCGCGGCGGCGTCGACCTCGACGCGATCGATCGCGCATTCACGCGCTGTGCGGCGCAGCACGAATTCGTGCTCGCGGAGGGTGCCGGCGGACTACTGGTGCCGGTCGCGGAGGGCCTCAGCATGGCCGACCTTGCGGCGCGCTTCGATCTGCCACTCATCATCGCCGCTCGCGCAGCGCTCGGAACCATCAACCACACCCTCCTCACCCTGGAGGCCGCAGCCGCCCGTGGGCTCGAGCTGCTCGGCGTCGTGATTTCACACGTCGACGGCGAGCTGTCCGCCGCCGATCGCGCGAATCTCGACCATCTGCGCGAAGCGTTGGGCGAACGCATGATCGGCGAGATCCCGCCGCTCGCAGCGGGCGTGGATGCACCGCTGGATGTGATCGACGTAGACCGGGTGCTGCGCGGTGCGACTCAGTTCGGGTAGACCCGCCGCCCCTCGATCCAGGTCTCGCGCAACCGAAGCGAATCGTCGAAGAGCGCAAGATCCGCGCGCGCGCCGACGCGCAAGCTCCCACGTTCCGCCTCGATCCCGAGGATGCGCGCGGGACGCAAGCTGCAAGCCGCGACCGCCGCGAGCGGGGTGACCTGCGCGAATTCGATCAGATTGCGCAGCGCACGATCGAGCGTGACACGGCTGCCCGCGAGCCGACCGTCGGCCAGGCGCCAAGCGTTGCCGTCGTCTCGCATTGCGCCCGCCCCGAAATCCGCGACCGACTCCGCGTCGTCGTCGAGCGCGGCACCGGGATTTTCGCGCCCCTGCTTCTCGGGCCCTTCGACTTCCTTCTCGGGCCCTTCGAAACGGCCCGGCGGCTCGACACGGTCACTGATCAACGCGAGGCGCTCACCACACGCGCGGGCCGCCACGGCAACCATCCGGGGGTGGACGTGGGCGCCGTCGCAGATCAAGTCGCAGGTGAGGCGGTCGTCCGTGAGCCCCGCTGCGGCGAGGCCCGGCTCGCGGTGATGGAGCGGGCCCATCGCGTTGTAGAGGTGCGTCACGTGCCGGGCACCCGCCCCGACCGCGGCATCGATCGTGTCCGAATCCGCGCGGCTATGGCCCAGCGCCGCCACGATGTCGCGACGCGCGAGTTCGCCCAGGAGATCCGAAGCGCCCTCGATCTCGGGAGCGAGCGTGACCATTCGGACCGCAGCCTGCGCGGCATCCAGGATCGCGGTTCCCTCCGCGGCCCGATATTCCCGAATCGCGGCTCGGGGCTGAGCACCCGCCGCCGCCGCGCTGATCCACGGGCCCTCGAGGTGCAGGCCGATCGGCACGCTTCCATCTGACGCATCCCATGACGCGATTGACGCAAATCCTGACGAAAATTCCATGACGCGCGTCAAATCCCACGCCACCGTCGTGATGAGATTTGCCGTAACGCCATGACGCACCGATGACGCGGCATCTGCTCGGATTGCATCTTCAATGAATTCAGCAGGTTGGAATACCGCTGAGCCGTGGACGTGGAGATCGATCAAACCCGGTGCGATCCTCAGCCCGCTGACATCGATTCGACGCGCAGCTTCCGGACGTGCGTCATTCGGTCCGATCCGTGCCTCGATCCGGCCCCGATCCAATAGCAGATCGGCCCGGAGCGGCTCAGCGGCCTCCGGATCCAGCAGCACCCCACCCACCAGTAAGCATCGCGTCATCGTACTCAACGGTAATGGAATCCAAGGCTGAGGTCACTCAAGCCGCCCTCGGGTCGCTCCGATGATCCTGCCAGGAGGCCCCGTGTCTGCGCCCATCGCCGCCAGCATCGAGGAAGAACTGAAGATCCTCGACCACAAGCTCAACCAGCTGAAGCGGGAGTACGAGCAGTACTTCCTCGGCACCCGGCCCCGCTCGCCGGTGCTGCTCGCGGGTGAGGTCCGGAAGATCATCGCCCGGCTCTCCAACACCGCGATCCAGAACACCGGCATGAAGTTCAAGTTCTCGAGCATCTGCTCCCGCTACCAGGCCTTCAACCGCCAGTGGCAGGAGACCTTGCGCAAGATCGACCAGGGCACCTACGAGCGGCACCAGTTCAAGGCCCGGCTGCACGAGCGCGAAGCGCCCAGCGAGACGCCGAAAGCAGCTCCGAAGGGAGCCAAGCTCGACGACCCCTCCGTTTACGAATCCTACGTGGAAGCCCGCAGAGCCTGCGGCCAGGCGGTCGACAACCTCTCGCCCGCGAAGCTCGAGGCCGTTTTGCGCAAGCAGGAGCAGGCCCTGCGCTCGCGATACGGCGATTCCGAGGTCCGCTTCCGGGTCGTCGTCGAGGACGGCAAGGCCAAGCTCAAGGCATCGCGCGGCTAGGCGTCGTTCCTGCGGATTGCTCGCGATGCGGCCCGGTGGCTCGCTCCGAGGGCGATCGCTCACTGCCCGGCCACGTCTCGAGCGTGCCTGCCCGTGACGCGAATCGTCGCCGGCGAGCGATTCCGGATCGACGACGGACGGAACTCCGGAATTTCAGCCGGATGCGTAACGGCAGCGCCGCTCCGAACGTAGATGGGGATCGAGGAGAACACGCTGAGCCACCTCTTCAGCCTCGTCGTCGCGGCGGCCGTGTTGCTCGGCGGCGTATCCCACCTCGCGGTGCTTGCCGCCTGGCATTTCGCCGTCCTGCCCGATCTCGTGCGGTCGCGAGCCCCCGAACGCTTGTCGGCGGCCTTTGCGCACGACCTGCCCACGGTCCGAAGCGATTGGTCGCTCGTCGAAATCCCCGACGCACGCATTCGGCTGCCCGCGCGTTCATCGACCGCGACGACCCCCCTGACCTGCGCGTAC
>CAXMSF010000276.1:0-12417 GCA_964196055.1 uncultured Gammaproteobacteria bacterium
CCGCCGAGCAGCCCGACTTCCATGGTCGGATTCACCGTGGCACTGAGATTCTCGACGCGGGCGTGGCCGAGTTGGACTGAATCGACTTCGATCAGCGGTACCTGGACGAGGCCGTTGGCGGTATTCACCGTGACTCGGGGAGTCCCCGTGTGAATCGGAATCCCGAGGTCTGCGACGACCTGGGCGGGCAGCGACACTCCGCTTGCTCCGGTATCGATGATGAACGGAACACGCTTGCGGTCGTTCACCGTTGCTTGAACCCACATCAGCGAACCGCGGCGTTCGAACGGAATCCGAATCACTTTGTTCGCAGCATAAGAGGGTTCGGACCGAGGCCGGCTGCCGGCGGAATCGTAAGTCTGGACGCGATTGCCGGCGTTGGCTGGTGCGGGCTCGAGGGCTGTATTTCGGTGTTGGGGCGGTACCTGGCTCAGGTCCTGCGTGAAGTGGACCGTGCCGCCTTCATCGGTCCAGCGGTAGATATCTGCGACCGCTGCAGATGTGATCAGCAGCGAACAGGCGATGCATGCGATTGCGCGCTCGAACATCCCCGATTCTCCCGACCCTTCTTGAATCGGCGGAATCGCGGACGGGCTTGATTGCTGAGAACTCGAGTTGCACGAAAGTTGCGGGAAGCTTGCGCAGCACCTGCCGGCTGAGTGGCAGGTGCTGCGCAATGCCCTGTGGATCAGGTGTAGGCGCTCTCACTGTGCTCCGCCTGGTCGAGTCCCATCGACTCGGCTTCTTCGTCGACGCGCAGGTCGCCCATCACGGCCCGCAACAGCATCAGGATCGCGATCGTTCCGAGGCAGGCGAAGACCGCCGTGAAGCCGACGCTGGTGAGTTGTTTCACGATCTGTTCGCCGCGGCTGATCCCGTCGGGGAGCGCGAAATCGGCGATGAAGATGCCGGTCGCGATGGCGCCCCAGGTGCCGCCGACGCCATGAACGCCGAAGACGTCGAGTGAGTCGTCGTAGCCCATCGCCGGCTTGAGGATCGTAAGGGCTGCGTAGCAGACCAGCGCAGCTCCGATGCCGATCCCGATGGCACCCGCCGGGCCGACGAAGGCGCAGGCCGGGGTGATGGCGACCAGGCCCGCGACTGCCCCGGTTGCGGCACCGAGTACCGTCGCCTTGCCTCGATGGATCGACTCGATCACCACCCAGAAGAGTGTGGCGGTGGCGGCGGCGGTGTTGGTGGTGAGGAAGGCGAGGCCCGCGGTGCCGTCGGCAGCCAGTTCGCTGCCGGCATTGAAGCCGAACCAGCCGACCCAGAGCAATCCTGCGCCGATCACGGTCAGTGGCACGCTGTGCGGTGGCATCGGTTGGACGCCGAAGCCCTTGCGTTTGCCCAGGAAGATCGCCGCGACGAGCGCCGAAAATCCGCTCGACATGTGGACCACCAGGCCGCCCGCGAAATCGAGGGCACCGAGCTGCGCGCCGATCCAACCGCCGCCCCAGACCATGTGGGCGAGCGGGACGTAGACCACGAAGAGCCAGATCGTGATGAAGGCCATATAGGGCGCGAAGCGCATCCGCTCTGCGAACGCGCCGAGCATCAGTGCCGGCGTGATGATCGCGAACATCCCCTGGAACATGACGAAGACGTAGGTCGGGATCGTTCCGGAAACGGAATCGGGCGTGATGCCCGATAGCATCAACATGCTGGTGTCGCCGATGAACTGGTTGCCCTCACCGAACGCCAGGCTGTAACCGGCGACGATCCACAGCACGCCCATCAAGCCCGCAGAGATGAGGCACTGCACCAGGACCGAGAGCACGTTCTTGGAGCGGACCAGTCCACCGTAGAAGAGCGCCAGGCCGGGCAGGGTCATCATCAACACGAGAGCGGTGGAGGTCAGCATCCATGCCGTGTCACCCGTGTCGATGGTCTCGATCTCCTCCACCACGACCTCTGCGACCGCTTCCGCCTCCTGACCGAATGCGGCCGGCGACAGCAACAGCAAGGCAACGAAGGCCAATGCTCCCAGCGAGTTGCGAATTCCGATGTGCATTTGCATTTCCCCTATCGTCGGCAGACGTCCGTCCGAATGAATGTGGAGGCTCCGGGGAAAGTGGAAAGCAAGCGGTGTGCCAGCTTCGACCCAGTTCGGCAGGCGCGGAGGCAGCGTATTCGGGCGCTTCTGGCTCCGGGTGTGATCAGGGTGCCTGCCGAATGGGCAGTGGCTGAACAATGATTGGGCAGGCCGCCCGTCAGTCCAGTGTGATCACCCGAATGGTGTCGGTGCTGCCCGTGGTTCGATCGATTCCGGTGGTGACGACGACCACGTCGCCGCCTTGCAGGCAGCCGAGTTCACGGCCGCGCTGAACCGCGAATTCGATCATGGCATCGTCGCTTCGTTCGCCTTCGAAGCGCATCGCGGTGACGCCCCAATTCATCGACAACCGGGTCACGACTTCCGGCCAGTTGGTGACCGCGAGAATCGGGCAAGGTGGCCGATATTTCGAGATCGACCGCGAGGTGAATCCGCTCTCGGTCAATGTGATCATCGCCGCAGCTTCGAGGTGGGTCGCCATCGTGATCGCGGCCTGGCTGATCGCTTCCGTCATCAGGTTCGACGGTTCCGGCAGGATGTGCTGCAGAACTCCGTATTCCGGTAACGACGACTCCGCCTCGAGCGCGAGCGTTGCCATCGTCCGGACCGCCTCCACCGGGTAAGCGCCGCTCGCCGTTTCTCCCGAGAGCATGACCGCCGAAGTTCCGTCGAGGATTGCGTTCGCGACGTCACTGACTTCGGCGCGTGTCGGCGTCGGGTTCCGTTGCATCGAGTCGAGCATCTGCGTGGCGGTGATCACCGGCTTGCCGTTCATCACGGTCGCCAGGATGATCTTCTTCTGAGCCATTGGAACCTGCTGTAGCGGGATCTCTACGCCGAGATCGCCGCGGGCGACCATCGTCCCATCGGCGACCGTGATGATCTCGTTCAGGTTCTCGACGCCTTCCTTGTTCTCGATCTTCGCGATGATCGGAATCCGTGCCTCGCGTTGCTGGAGGAAGTTTCGGATGTCGAGGACGTCGGCAGCGTTGCGGACGAACGAGGCGGCGATGTAGGTCACGTCGTGTTCGATCGCGAAGAGCAGGTCATCGCGGTTCTCGGGTGTCAGGGACTGGAGACTCAGGGACGTACCCGGGACGTTCACGCCCTTTCGATCGCCGAGGCGCCCGCCGCGAGCAACCTTGCAGTGGATCACCTTGCCCGCGATCTCTTGCACCCGCAGCTCGATGACGCCGTCGTCGAGCAGGATGGCCACGCCCTCGGATACTTCCTCGAACAAGTCGTGGTGGGAGACCGACACGCCGGAGGCGTCGCCGATACGGTCGTCGCTGAACAGATCGAAGGGCTCGCCGGTGGTGAGCGCCGCGACGCCTCCCGTGAGTCGCCCCGTGCGAACCTCGACGCCCCGGGTGTCGAGCATGATGCCGACATTCGCGGATGATTCGTCGGCGGCCTGCCGGATCATCTCGAGGCGCTTCTCGTGCTCGGCGTGGGTGCCGTGCGAAAAATTCAAGCGGGCGACGTTCATCCCCGCTCGGATCATCGCCTTCAGTGTCTCGAGCGAATCGCACGCGGGTCCGATCGTCGCAACGACCTTGGTCTTTCTGAGGATTCGTCTTGCCGTCATCGCGTGGCCGGTGCGGAAGTGTCCGCACACACCGAACCAGGCTCTCTGAAATCACTCGCTTCGACCTGGATGGTGGCGTGGTTGATGCCCAGGCGGTCGTGCAAGTGATCGCAGATCAGCTGGAGCAGCGGGCCGTGCGCCTGGTCGTCGTCAGCGACGACGTGGCCTGATAGCGCGATGAGTCCGCTCGTAATGGTCCAGATGTGGAGGTCGTGTACCGCTTCGACGCCCGGCAGACCCGCAATCTCGCGACGGATGGCGGGCACGTCGATGTGGGCGGGCGCAGCTTCCATGAGAATGTCGAGAGCTTCGCGCAGAAGTGCCCACGAAGAGTGGATCACGAGCAGGCCGATCACGATCGACGCCACGGTGTCGGCCCAATTCCAGCCCCAGACCCAGATTGCGAATCCAGCCGCCATCGCGCCGAGGCTGCCGAGGGCATCGCTCAACACGTGCAGCCAGGCGCCGCGCACGTTCAAGTTATCGTGCTTGCCGTGGCTCAGGATCGCGAGCCCGATCAGATTGACGACCAGGCCGCCGGCAGCCACCACCAGCATCGGGCCGGCCTGGATCTCGCGCGCCTGACCGATGCGTTCCCAGGCCTCCCAGAAGATCGCCAAGGAAACGCAGACCAGCAGGACGCCGTGGCCGAGTGCTGCGAGGATCTCGCTGCGATAGTAGCCGTACGTCCGGCTCGCCGTCGGTGGGCGTTGCGCGATGCGAATTGCGATCACACTCATCGCCAGCGCAAAGACGTCGGAGAGCATGTGGCCCGCGTCGGCGAGAAGTGCGAGCGAACCCGTCCACAAACCGCCGATGACTTCGGCGACCATGTAGCTCGCGGCCAGTGCGAGCGCGAGCATCAGCCGGCGCTGATTGGCTGCTCCATCTCCGCGGTGGTCGTGCATCGTGCGTGGATTCTAACGCGTGAAGGGGAGTTGCGAGCGGCAGGGTTGGTGAGACGGCAAGTCAGTGATCAGGGAGCCTTTACGAGGAAGGTCAGGATCTTCTCGAATTTGAGCCCACGTCCCGAAAACGCGACTTCGTAGGCGTAGACACCCGGCTCGGCTTCTTCCGGAATCTCGACGAACGCATCCACGACCCAACGACCGGGCAGGATCTCGTAGTCTTCTTCGGTCGAGTTGACGATGGGGGCGCCCTTGAAACGAATCCGAGTGGAGAGCAGGCCCGATACGACTTCGGTCGGACCCGGAGGGCACATCACATAGACCATCCGGTGGTTGAATTCGCCGCCGGCCTTGATTCTCGGAGGCACGAGTTCGTTCTGCTCGACGATGAAGAAGGGGCGCTTCTGGGTTTCGCAGTCGTACTCTTCCCAGACCAGGTCGGGCAGCGTCCGATTGACGGTGCCTTCATTTCGAATGGCCTTCTGAAACGTCCAGCGCACGCTGGCACAACCGCCGAAGAGCCCGGCAATCAGCAGTAACGCGACTATCTTCGAATGACCCACCCTTGCTCCTTTGGCGCCTCAGTGGCGGCTTTCTGACGTGTCTTCCAGCCGCTCGACTTCGGCTCGTGCTGTGTCGACGCCTTCTTTGTCTTCGCCGTCGGCTTCGATTCGGTCTTCGTTGCCTTGTGCTTCAACGCAGGCGGATCGGAATTCGTCGTCGCTTTCGATTCATCGTTGCCGATGAGCGGAGCGGCGGATCGCTTTGCCTGCTGCTCGGCCTCGGAGACGATGATCTCGGCCAGAGACGCGGCTGTCGTCGCGTCGTCTGGTCGACCGCTGCCCTGGAGCGTGGCTGGCGTGGCCGGGAGCAACGGACCCGGTTCGATCGGTGCCTTCGTGGGGTGTTCGAAGTCCGCCCCGAGGATTGCGTTCGCCGCGCTCTCGGCCACACCGCGGCGGTTTGCAAACAGTACATTCGCGGCGAGGGCGAGCAGTAGAATCGCCGCGGCGATCGAGGTGTTTCGCCAGCTCAGCCAACGCGCGATGCGGCCCGGCTCCGCAGTGCTTCGGTCAGCGTCGTGGGCGCGTTTCGATTCCGGAGTTCGCCCGGGGACGGGTCGTTCGGTCGTCATGGCTTCCGATGCGTGGCCGGATCCGGTCATGACGTGCGTGGCTTCGACGTTTACCGCGGGAGCGTCGAGATCGAGCTGTCGACGCTCGTTCGTGATCGACGTAGTTCGTTCGAGGGTGATACCCTCGGCACCCGCTTCGAGCGCCGCGCGAAACTCGCCGGTTGAGGCGAAGCGTGCCGCCGGTTCCTTCTCGAGGGCGCGCAACACGGCGTCGGAGATCGCCTCGGGAATGCTCGCTTCGAGTGCGCGCGGCGATGGCGGGCGTTTCGCGATCTGATCCTGCATCAGCTCGAAATCGGTCTTGCGCTTGAACGGCACACAGCCGGTGAGCATGTCGAACAACAGAATGCCGAGTGAGTAGATGTCGGATCGCGCGTCGCTGTCCTTGCCGCGAACCTGTTCGGGCGACATGTACTGGAGCGTTCCGACCATGTGGCCGTGTCGGGTCAGTCGATCGGAACCGAGGGCTCGCGCGATGCCGAAGTCCATCACCTTCACGACCTCGTGCTGGTTCAGCATCATGTTCGAGCCCTTGATGTCGCGGTGGATGATCCCGCGCGCGTGGGCGTAGCCGATTCCGTCGAGGGCCTGGAAGAAGAGGGGCAGGGCGCAGGCCACGGGCAGACGGCCCGAACGGCGGATCATCTCCGCGAAAGTCTCACCTTCGACATATTCGAGCACCATCCAGAACGCGTCGTTTTCGTGGATCAGGGTGTAGAGGGTGGCGATGTTCGGGTGGTTCAACTGGGCGAGGGTCTGCGCCTCGGTGCGAAAACGTTCCAAGAGCTTCGGCTGGGAGGCGAGATCCGACCGCAACGCCTTCATGGCGACCGGACGATGCAGGAGCAGGTCGGTGGCCTTGTAGACCTCGCCGACGCCCCCTTCGCCAATCTTCTCTAGAAACAGGTAGTTTCCGACGCTTTTGCCGATCATTCCGAGCACGCCCCAGGCGATGCAAATCACAGGTATGCGGCATGGATATCGGTCTGTCGCGAGAGGGTCTTTATGCCGAGCTGCACGCGTGAGACACGCCCGGGGGGAGTCCGAGACTCCCGTTGGGGTCGTCAGGCCATCAGGTCGCCCATTTTCGACAGCATCTGGACCGTTTCTTCGGGGAGCACGGGCGGTTCCCGCCCGACCGCGTAGCAACCGAGGATGACCTCCGCGGTGCGCTCGATGATTTCTGCCATGTCGGCCGCCCGGCGCAGGCTGCGGCCGGCCACGAGCAGTCCGTGGTTTTGCATCAGCACCGCCCAGCCGTCCCCCATCGCTTCGACGACTGCGGTCGCGAGATCGGCGGTACCCGGCATCACGAACGGGATCCGGCCGATGTTGACGAGGAAAGCAGCCTCGGTCGATATCGGGAGAAAAGGCAGACCCGTATTGACGAGGACGGTCGCGTTCGGCGCGTGGCAGTGGATGATTGCCTGGGCTTCGGGCTTCGCCTCGAGCACTGCGGTGTGCATCGGAGCTTCGCTCGAAGGGGAGCGGGCGGCCGGATCGAGTGCACGGCCGTCCATGCCGATTCGGACCAGGATCTCCGGAGTCAAATCGCCCTTGAAGAGTTGGCTCGGTGTGATCCAGGCCTCCCCGGGCGTTCCGGTGCGCACGCTGACGTTGCCGCCGGTCGCGGTGATGAGTTGGGTGGCGTAGAGCTCGTTCACGACCTCCACGAGCTGGTGTCGTGGGTCGCTCGCCGAAATTCTGCTCGCCGGAGTCGCGATGACAGCGGCGGAATCCGCGGGTGTGGCCGCAGGGGCCGAGTCGCCCGGCCGGGGGGTCGACGACAGATCTCCGGGTTCGCCGACCTCGGCAATTGCGTTGCGATAGACCCGCTCCATGTCGGCCTGGATTTCCGTGAGGGTCATGGCTTTCGCTGTGTCGCCGCTGAACGAGATCTCCCCCTCCATGGCCGCCTGCATCGGGTTGGTGCGGCCCGTGAACATCCCGTCGAACATGTCCGCGCGCATCTTGAGCTGCACGTCGGCCGTGCCGTCGGGCGCCCCGATCCCGCCGATCAAGCCACCCCGCGCGAAGCCGAAATGGATTTCCAGGTCGAGGTCGACGATGATGAAATGGAGTAGGACTTCGCGGCCGGAGCCGGCCTCGCGCAGTGCGTCGTCGTTCACGAGACCGTGCGCGAACGCGGTCAGGACGCGCTCCATCGAATCGCGCAGTCGAGCGAGGTCGTTGTCGGACATCGCGGGCGAGGGGGCGGCCACGCTCGGCGCAGCGGCGGGTGCGGCTCTCGTGCTTGGGCTCGCAGGAGTCTTCTTCTCGAGGTCTGTGACGGCCGGCGGCGGGCGCTGCAGGAGCCGTTCCTTCTGCTCGGCGGTTGGCGGTGTCCGTGGGTGCGCCCAATCGAAGTCGGCGAGCACGTCCGGGTTGAGCACGCACCGCGCGGGAACGCCCGCGCGCATGCGCTCGAGGTCGGCCGCGATGATGCGACCCTGGTGCGACGCGACCTCGGCGGTGTTGCCGCCGATGTGCGGGGTTGCGATCACGTTGTCGAGTGCGAGCAGCGGGTCGTCGGAGGCGGGTGGTTCGACGGAGAAGACGTCCATCGCGGCGCCAGCGAGATGGCCCGCTTGGAGCGCATCGACGAGCGCGTCCTGGTCGACGAGGGCGGCGCGTGCCGTGTTGACGAGGCAGCTCCCCGCCCGCATTCGAGCAATCTCGGCGGCACCGATCAGTCCGGTCGTCTCTTCGCTCACCGCCGCGTGAAGCGATACGAAGTCGCTCTTTTCGAGGACTTCAGCGAGCGAAGCGGGCTCGGCGCCGGCGAGTCGGATTCGGTCCGCGTCGACGTACGGGTCGTGTACGAGACAGTGGACCCCGAAGGGATGCAGGCGTTCGATCACTTTGCGCCCAACGGCTCCCATGCCGACGAGCCCAACCGTCTTTCGCCAGAGTTCACGGCCCTGGAGTTGCTTGAATGCGCGGCCCATTCGGCCCATGTCGCCGGCCTCACCGCCGGGCGTGCGCAGGAAGGCGGCGGCCTCGGGCATTCGGCGGGCGAGCATCAGCAGGTAGGTGAGTGTCAGGTCCGCGACGGCATCGGCGTTGCGGCCAGGCGCGTTCAACACCGGAATCCCCAGGTCGCTGCAGGCCGCTATGTCGACGTTCACCGCATCGCCACGGCAAGTGGCGACGACACGCAGATCATTCGCTTCCGAAAGTGCGACGGCGTCGACGACGTCGATTTCGGTCACGAAGACCTCGACCCCGGCGAGTGCCTCTGCGAGCGTGCGACCGGTGAGCAGGCGCATCGCCTGTTTGAAGGGAACATGCTCGACATCGCCGATTCGCTGCAGACCCGCGAGTCCATCCTCGTCCATCTCCGCGGTGACGAGGATTCTGGGTCTGGCGTCGTTCGAGGTCGCGGCCGATGCGGCAGGGGGGGGCTGGGAGAGCAGCCCCTTGATCGCGAGCGCCGATGCCACGGCATCGGATTCGACCCGTGCGAGGCGAAGTCGGTTCCAGTCGTCGTAGAGTTCGGAGTAGATCGCGGCGGCGGCCGCGGTCGGCTCGCAGGTGCGGTCGCTGGTGCCGAGTGCGGCGGCGCCCGCGGCGAGGTCTGGGTAGACCCCTGCCGCGACACCGGCGCAGATTGCTGCGCCGAGCGCGGTGGCTTCAGGCGTTCCGCCGACGTCGACCGGACGGTCGAGCACGTCGCTGAGCGTCTGGGTGAAGAAGGGATTGCGTGCGAGGCCACCGGCGACATGGATGCGCGTCGCTGTGCGACGCGCCACGGCTTCGGCCTGCTCGATGTTTGCGCGCAGGCCGAAAGCGATGCCCTCGACGATCGAACGTGCGAGGTGCTGCCGGCGCTCGCGCGAATCGCCGGGGCCCATGGGGCTGAGGGTCAGGTTGCCGATCGGCAGACCGAGCTTTCGGGCGTCCATGACGTCCGCGCCGAGCGTCGACACCATTCCTGCCGCTCCCGGGAGCGAGCACTCCGCCTCCGCGAACAGGTGCCCGAGGGGCCAGGGCGTGTCGGGGAAGAGCAGCCCCGCCACCCATTCGGCCGCAGTCCCGATGCCGCCGGCGTTGCTCTCGACGACCCACCGCCCGGGAATCAAGTGGTGTGCCGACCACAACCGTGCGGAGTCATCGAGCACCGGGCGGTCGACGACGAGCTGGACGGGTGCGGTGGTTCCGAGGATCACCCCCATTTCGTCCGGCTGCGTGACACCGGCGCCGAGCAGGCCGCATTGAGTGTCGCCGCCCCCGACCGCAACTGGAATACCCGCGGGCAGACCGAGATCGGCCGCCGCGCGTTCAGTGAGTTCGCCGAGCCGGCTGCCGGGCGAGCGCACTGCCGGGAACAGGCCGCGCGGAAGCTCGAGGCGGTCGATCAGGTCCCAGGCCCAATCGCCCTCGGCGAGGTCGAAGAGCAGGGTCTCGCCAGCCTGCGAGGGGTCGGTGGCGAGTTCGCCGCAGAGGCGGAAGCCGAGCCAGTCGCCGAGGCTCAGGTGCGTCGCCGCGAGATCCCAGCCGGCGTTGGGTTGTTGTTTGAGCCAGAGCAGTCGGCCTGCGGCCTGGACGGGATTCGGCCAGTGACCGGTGCGACGATGCAGTTCCTCACCGGATTCGGCGGCCAGGCGGAGTGCCTCGCCGAGTCCGCGCGCATCACGGTTCGAGGTCGCGAGCAGTACATTGCCGTCTGAATCCAACACTGCGCTCGCATGACGCATGCTCGTCGCAGCGATTCCCATGACCTGCTCGGGCTTCGCGCCCGCTCGCTCCAGAGCCTCGCGTACGCACTCGGAGAGCAGCCCCCAGCAGCGTTCGGTGTCGACGTCGGATGCGGTTGGTAGATCGGAGGGGCTATCGAAGGTCCAGGTCCGAAACGCGACCGTCATGGCGTGGCTCTCGAGTTCGACGATGAGGCAACGACCGCCGCCACCCCCGAAATCGAGTCCGATCAAGAATCTGGAATCCATCGTCACCCCCGGCCAGCGAAGCTCGATTCTACCTGCGCGCGGGGCGGAAAAGCGAGGGCGCCGACAAGGAGAGAGAAACGCGCAGCCTGGCGCTTCGCTGGCGTGCGGACTGTGTTGTAGTTTGCATCGGAACGTCACCGAAGGAATCGGACATGCTGCTGCGAGTCGCCGGGTTCTGGTTTTCGATCGCCATCTGGGTGGTGCCGGTTGGCGCGTCGGCCGAAAATGTCGTTCCGAGCCTGACCCTGCGTTGGCTCGGGGTTGCGGGCTTCAGTGTTTCGGACGGCGAAACGGTGCTGCTGCACGATCCCTATCTGAGCCGGCCCAGTCTGCCGGCGACGCTTTTCAGGCGCTTCCGGCCGGATGAGGGGCTGCTGGAGCGCTGGCTCGACCCGGGCGGGCCCGCGCCCGAGGCCGCGTCTGCACGGAGCATCCTCATCGGTCACAGCCACTTCGATCATCTCGCTGACGCCCCTTGGATCGCCGACCGAATCGGCGCCACGATCGCGGGTTCGGGCACGACGGTCGCCATCGCACAGGGTTACGGGCTGTCGCAGGAACGGACCCGCCGCGTGGACCCGGGTGATGAATTCGACGTCGGGCCATTCGAGATCCGCGTCGTTGCGAGTGGCCATGCTGCGGTGATATTCGGCCGCGTGCCGCTCACCGGCCAGGTGCACGAGCCGCCCGCCGGGCCGATTCACGCGCTGTCATTCAAGTTGGGTGATGCGCGGGGGTACCTGATCACGCACCTGCCAAGCGGGTTGCGGGTGTATCTGACCAGCAGCGCGGCGGTCGATCGCCCCGCTCTCGAGGCACTACGCGATGCCGGAATCGAGGTCGACGCACTGCTGGCCGCGACCCCGGGGCGTGCTCCGGACTACGTTCCGAGCTTGATCGAATTGTTGCGGCCACGACTCGTCGTGCCCCATCATTTCGACGATTTCTTCGTCCCGATCTCGGATCCGGCGGCGGGAAGGGCGGCTTCCTCCGAGGATCTCGAGCTCTTCACGGCGGAGGTTCGCGCCGCCTCGGAGCGTTTCGGGACCAACACGGAGGTGCGCCGCGTCGGCCTGTTCGAAGGCTTCGAACTCTCTGCGGACTGAATCCGGGCCGGCTTCAAGGGGGAAGGCCGTCGAGCCGATGGGACTCCCGAGATGTGGCTCGACGTCCTGGCGCTCATGATCCTTGCGGGCTTTGCGGTCGGCGGTCTGCTGCGGGGCGGGCTCGCGACCGGAATGGGTCTGCTTTCGCTGTTGGTCGCGTATGCGGTCGGATTCGGCTGCGCGAGAGCATTCGGCGTGCCGGTTGCGGCGCGCTTCGAGCTCCCCGATTTGCTCGGTCCCCCGCTGATGGGTGCCGGGTCCTTCTGCCTGGCCTACATCGCGATGGCTTCGCTTTCGGCACTGCTGAAACGACGTGAGCAACGTCGCCGAACGGGTACCCGAAGCACACGTGACCGCTTCATCGGGGCTTGCCTGGGTCTTGTTCGCGGCGGTCTGGTGGTGTTGTTGCTGTGCGTACTCGCAATCTGGCTGGATGCGCTTCGCTCGAGCGGACGGGCCGATTTTCTACCGTCAGTCGGCGATTCGCACGCCGCGATCGTGACAGGTGACGTGGTCGAGGCGGGCGTCACCGCGGTGCTCTCGGACACCGGCCCCGGCGCGCGAGTGGCGGCGCGTTTGATGGCTCGCCCCACGACTTCCCTTGCCGATCTGCAGGCGGTGCTCGAGAACCCCCACGTCGCGAGGCTCCAGCAGGACCAGCTGTTCTGGACCTATGTC
>CAXMSF010000277.1:0-7800 GCA_964196055.1 uncultured Gammaproteobacteria bacterium
TGCGAAGCGCGAGCGCCTTTTCGCGTATCGTCCTCGAGATCGACGTCGCCCGGGAATGGGGCTTCTACCTGTGGAAGATCATGCTGCCGCTGGTGATCATCGTTGCGCTCTCATGGTCCATCTTCTGGATGACCGACGAGAGCATCGCCGGCCGTACCCGCATCACCGCGACCGGCGTGCTCACCATCGTCGCCTACCAATTCGTGGTGGGCGAAGACCTGCCGCGCATCGCGTACCTGACACTGCTCGACAAGGTGATGATCCTGTCGTTCGTGTTGCTGGCCGTGACCGTCGTGCAGAGCCTGATCGTCGCGCAGTACCAACAGGTCGACATGCCACGGGCCAAGCGAATCGACAGATTCTCTCGTCTTCTCTTTCCTGGGACGTATCTGGCCCTGCTGCTGCTGGTCCTCGCGGCCTCCGGCCGCTGAGCGACGCAGGGTTCGGATCTCGCGGTGACGCAGCTAATGCGGAAGGAACTTCCTCGAGACCGGCAGCCCTGTGACCTTGGCGAGCTTCCACAGCTCGACCGCTCGGTGTGTCGCTGACGGAATTGCTTCCGGAATCGTCGTTGGAGTAGTCGATGTATTCGCGGAGAATTTGGCTGAGGAAAGAGCCGCGTGTCGTAACATGGCGGCGTCTGGCGGCGGTTGACC
Source organism: uncultured Gammaproteobacteria bacterium (assembly GCA_964196055.1). Classification (GTDB taxonomy): domain Bacteria; phylum Myxococcota_A; class UBA9160; order UBA9160; family SMWR01; genus JAFDEI01. Next base: position 657 of record CAXMSF010000277.1, read on the forward strand.
GCACCCGGAATTGCGGAATCCCCAGTATTCACGGCTTCTTGCCCCGTTTCCGGCTCAGCCTCCGAAGCTGGGGGGGGAGCGGCCGACGATCAGGAGGCCGCGAGTGGAGCAGGGGGACGAGCGCAGCTCGTTCGCCTGCGACCGGACGCGCGTTCGAATCGCGCCCGGCCAGCCAAGCCAGCGCCACGCGAATAGGCTCCTCTTCGACCACTGGCCAGTCGCGTAGTCGCGATAGAAATGCTGACGCTGCTTCGCAGGCTTCGTTTCCATCCAGGGCATCCTTTCGTGTAAAGGATGTGCCTGGACTTTTGTAAATCATCACCCCGACCGTTCAGACCCGCAGCGGGCGATGACTCCCGCAAGTTGGCGCCGATTCAATGTGGCCTTCTCCTGAGACACAGCCCTTGAACCTCCAGCTGGAGATCGCATGATACCTGAAGCCGTTCGGCGGGTGGCGGAGGTTCAAAGCGAACGATTCGAGCTGCTCAGGGCCCGACACTGCCACGCCGTCGTTCGGCACACCGATCGCGACGGGAAGAATCGACGATCGCCAGAGCAAGGCCAGCCGGCGAGAGGCCAGCAACCAGGTGGAGCGGAGAAGCTCGTGAAGGACGTACCCGAAAACCGCCGCTAGTCTCTCCTTCGCGAGGACGAGGTCGAAGAGTAGGCATGTCGATATTCAACGCAGGATCGTTGCTCATCGCCGCGTTGCGACTAATTCCGAAGAACGCGCTGTCGCGGCTTGCCGGGCGCTTCGTATCCGTGCGTTGGCCGGGGCCGCTCCAGCGCCTGCAGATTCGCGCGTTCGCCCGGGTCTTCAGAGTCGACCTCGACGAGGTAAAGGATCCGATCGGTTCGTTCGCCTGCCTGCAGGACTTCTTCGTGCGCGAGCTGGTCGACGGAGCGCGCCCGATCCCGCAAGACCCGGGGGCCTTCGTCTCGCCGTGCGATGGTGCGTGGGGAGAGTCGGGACGGGTCGAGGAGGGGATGTTGCTGCAGGTCAAGGGGCGCAGCTACTCGCTCGCCTCGCTGCTCGGCGATGAGGCCCAGGCGCTGAGCTACGAGGGCGGCTGGTTCGCGACGATCTACCTTTCGCCACGCGACTATCATCGATTCCACTCGCCGTGTGACGGAAGGGTGCGGCGCCTGCGGTACCTGCCCGGAAATCTGTGGCCGGTGAATCGTGCCGGGGTCGAAGGCGTCGACGCGCTCTTCGCGCAGAACGAACGGATTTGCGCTTTCTTCGATCTCGCCGAAAACGGAGGGGAAGAGGCGCTTTGCATCGTCGCAGTCGGCGCCACGATGGTCGGCAAGGTAAAGGTCGACTTTGATTCGTTGACGACGAATGTCGCAGGGGCCGTGGCGTGCGAGCGGGAGTACCCTGATCGCGAAGTGGCTCTCGCGCGTGGCCAGCAGTGGGGTCGTTTCGAGTTCGGCTCGACTCTGGTCCTGGTGGCGAGGGCGGAGGTGGTTGAAATGGAGCCGCGCCCCCCCGGGACTCCTGTCCGCCTCGGCGAGGCGATCGGCTACTACCCGGCCCGGTGAGCCGGCCGCAGGTGCAGCCTGGCCGGACGGCAGGTTGCCATTCCGAGCGGCCGCGTATCAGGGCGCCGGAATTCCCTCGGGCCCCGGCGCCCCCAGCGCCGCCACCTCGTCGGCGCCGTAGGCCCGGTTCACGAACAGCAGACTGGCGAGCCGCACGGGCGCGTTCATCTCGCCGTCGTCGTCCGCGAACAGCAGGAAGCCGTCTCGTACCGGCACATCGGCGTCCGGGTCTCCCTCGGAAACCGAGGTGTATCGCTCGTAGTCGATCCGCTCCGTCTCGTGCACCAGCCGGCCATCCACGTAGATCGAGGCATGGCCGGTTTCACGTCGCAAGTCCACGACGATAGCCACTCGGTGCCACCGGTCCGGCTCGATGGCGTCGGCGTAGCCGCCGAGGCCGCCGCGTCTCTGAAGCAGACTCCCGACATTGCCGATGAACCCGTGGCGCGAACGGTGCATCGTGCCCAACTTCAGAAACAGCTCGGCATCTTCCCGGTTTCGGCGGTCGAGCTGGTAGAGCGGAACCTCGTTACAGCCGGTCGGGCTTCGTGCGAAACAGCCATTGGCCTCGAAGCTCTCGGTCGGAACCTGAATGTCCCACACAATCGTGTAGGCCGGAAGCGTCCCGTGGAACGTCTGGGTGAGCTCGTGCTCGAGAACGAGACCGTTTTCGCGCGTCCAGGGCTCGCGCGGGACGATTTCGAGGTAGGCCTTCTCCGGGTCGGCGACCGCAGCGACCTGGGCCCGCGTGCTGGCCGCGCCGCCCGCTCTGGCGTCCAGGTAGCGCAGCGATCCGCGCCCGGCATCGGCCGCGCGTCCTTTCGTGATCGCCTCGTCGTCGCCCGGGCCGAAGTTCCAGCGCGCGAAGCCGAGCTCCGGCTCACCTCGCGCGAGGGCGAAAACCGCCATGGTCGCCTCCCGCGTACCGAATATGTAGAGGTGGTCGCCATTCACCGCGAGTGTGTACGGAACCGAGACGTCCGGGATCTCGCGAACGATCCCGACGAGGCCCGGTGCGGTCGCCTCGCTCACGTCGATGGCGGCGAAGCCGCCCGGTTCCTGCTCCAACGGAAGAAACGCCAGGTCATCGATGAGCTTTACGCGGTTGGCCCATGCGAGCTCCGGCCGGACGATCGAGCCGAGCGCATGAAAGCCTCGCGGGTCCTCGACGTCGAAGACGCCAAGGCCGCCCGGTTCGTCCCAGAGCGCGGCGTAGAGACGATCCGGGTGTTGCGGGCTCATCTCCGAAACCATCTGCCGATAGAGTCGGTTCGACAGCGAAGCCACGACGCGCATCGCCGCCGGATCCGATACGTCGACGGCCCGGTAGACATCGCTGCGACCGAATCCGCCGAGGAAGGCATGACCGCGATGCACGCTGATGCCCTCGATGAATTGGATCTGCGTGTCGACGCTGCCGAGCTGGACGGGCCGCTCGGGGTCGCTGACGTCCACAGCCACGAGCTCCTGGCTGACCGGAGCTGTCACCAGCGCCACCAGCCGACCGTCGCTCAACCGGTGCAGCTTCGTGTGCAGGGCGTGAAACGGCTTGCCCAGTGTGTCGAGCACCCGTCCGGTGATCGACTTGACGACCGAGGGATCCACCCCGAGCGCGATCCTGCCCAGGTGGCGCGGCGCGTCGGGGTCACTGACGTCGAAGCTGTGGAGTTCGCCGATTCGAGCCACCACGACGAGCAGGTCTCCCTCGCGGTCCTGCCCCTCGACGTCGTGCACGTCGTTCCAACGCGCCCGCAGTCGCGGCCGATCGGGGATCGACAGATCGTAGACCGAGAGCCCGCCGCCCCGGGTGGTGACGAACATCGAGCCGGGGTCTTCGGGGTAGATCTTCGCCTTCACGGCGAAGTCGAGCGCGATGGGGTCGTGGATGACGCGAACGAGAGACGCTCCGGCGAGCGGCGGGGACCCCGATGGGGTCGCGCCCGTGTGAGCGGATTCGCTCAGCGCTTCGGAAACCACTCCACTCTCCCCACTCTCCCCATTTGCGCTGCGGCCCGGCGCCGAGGAGGCGATCAGACAGAGTGCACACAGAAAAGCGACACGCGTTCGTGCCCTGCACGAGCCCGCGAACGAAACACCTCGTCCCGCGAGACAGGAGCTCGATGCGAACCGTCCGGATGGGACTTCCGACGCGCAACCGTGGCAGGTAGACTGGCTAGAAGATCTGCGCAGGGAGGAGTTGGGGTGGACGGAATTCGAGCGGGCGCTTCGATCGTTCTCGCGGCTGTATTGAGCGGGCTGCTTTCCACAGGCTGCGTCATGTTCATGCCCGACCGGATCCACTACACGCTCGACGGACCCGCGAATCCTCCCGTCCCGGACCAGGCCTGTACGGACGGCTCGCCGACCGGCGAACGGATGTTCGGTGTCGCGCTCTCCGGTGGTGGAAGTCGGGCCGCGGTTTTCGCAGCAGCGGGTTTCGAGGCGCTGTGGGAGCATGGCCTGCTCGAGCAGATCACTCATGTCTCGAGTGTCTCGGGCGGGAGCATGGCTTCCTCCTTCCTCGTGGCAAACAAGCCCGAGTGCGATCGACTCACGGGTGAAGGCGAGCGGGACGGCTGCTGGCGAGCGTTCTTCGCAGACTTCCAGGACGCGATGCGGCGCAACTATATCAATCGGGTCTATCTGCGTCAGCTCATGCCGAATCGCTTCCTGAGCCCGACGCGACGCGTCAGCTCGTTGCAAGAAGAAATGGACAAGCGATTCCTGCACCACACGAAATTCTCCGAAATCGAGGCGGGGCCCGCATCCGGCGATCAGCCGTCCCAGCCCGTGCTCCTCATCAACGGCTCGAGCTACGACGCCAGTCGCCGCTTCGTATTCGCGAACACCTGTTTTTCCGAGGCCGCGCCGCAACTCGCGAATGGCGGACGGAGTTCGCGCTCCCAGGCGGCTGCGCAGCGAGCGATCGAGCGCGACGGTCTACGCGCCCTCTCGTTCTCGAGCAATGGCTGCGCACGGCCGACCCCCGGCGACTTTCCCCTGTCGCTCGCCGTCGCGACCTCAGCAGCGTTTCCAGGGGCCATGGGCCCCGTCACCATCCAGGCACCGGATTCCTGTCAGGACGGTGAGCCCCAGTGGTGGCACCTGGGTGACGGGGGAGTCATCGAGAACAGCGGGATCGACACCCTTGAAGAGGTCGTGCTGCGCGACCGCGCCGCGGGAGGAGGACTCGACCGCGTATTCCTTCTCGCCCTGGACGCCGGCAAGAAGACGAAGCCAAGGAGTCGGTGGGCCCTGCGCAACGTGGACATGTGGACTTCGCCGGGAGGTATCTCGACGGTGGTCGACGCGCCGCGGGCCGCCGCCCGCGAGTACCACGAACTCTTCTGGCGGGACATGCGAACCGCCCTCGACGAAGACGGCATCGACTTCGACTCGATCATCCTGGAGTACACGACCGCGAACCTCGAGCGCTGGCCCACGTCATGCTCGCAGGGCGCCGAACCTCCGGGCCAAGCGGACTTCGAGGCGATCCCGACCGATCTCAAGATCAGCACCTGTCACGCGGACCTGTTGGTGCTGGCCGCGCACCAGATCGTGCACGAGCAGATGAACGGGAACGCCGGGCGGAGTCTCGAGGAAATGGGAATTCCGGTTCGCCGGGTGGACGAGTAGGACCTGCTCGCATCCAGCTTCGGCCCGCGCCTCGCCTCGCTACCAGAAGGACAAGAATACGAGGGCCGAGAGATCTGGTATCGGTCACACAATTCGCTCATCGACCACTTGAACCGCCCCGGGTATTCCGGAGACTGGGGTGCCCTGAGTTCGACGGAGGGAGAAAACTGGATTTCGCGGAGTTTCGCGGTCCGGCTCTGCGAGCGTTGCGTATCAAGGCTCCGAGCGAGACCGAAGCAAGGAGTTCCGGCGAAAGGGGAGGGGCGCGCTTCCCGTGCGCTAGTTCTCGATCGCATCGACCGGGGACATCCGGGTGCCCGGCACATCCTCGGTGGGTTCGAGTTCGGGATCTGCTCCCTTTTCGTACACTACCCGGCCATTGAAGATGGTCTTCAGCACGTCGGTCTGATCGATGTCGTCTACCGGGACCTCGATCAAGTTTCGATCCAGAACGATGAAATCAGCGTACTTGCCCTGCTCGATTGAGCCGAGGCGATCTTCGGCGAGCATCGCGTGCGCACCACCCATGGTGTAGGCATACAGGGCCTCTTCCAGTGTGATGGTCTCAGCCGCGTTGTTGACCTCGGACTCTCCTTCGGGCAGCCAGGGGTTCCTGCGGTGCACCATCCCCTCAATCAACGGCCAGGGGTCCTGCGGGAGGCTGGAGTAATCGGTTCCGGTCGCAATGATTGCGCCGGCATCCAATGCGGTGCGCGCTGGTTGCATCCGCGCCAGACGCTCCTTGCCCACAAACTGCAAATAGGATTCGTGAATACCCGGGAAGGTGAACGAGAAATAGGGTGCAAAACCGATGATGCCGGTAAGTTCAACCATGCGGTCGATTTGTTCTGGAGTAATAAAGCCCATGTGGTCCGGGTAGTGCCGCATATTCGGCCTGCCGCCATTGGCGTCAGCCGCCGACTGCAGGGCGTCCAGGACATGTTCGATGGACTGATCACCGATGGCGTGAAAATGCACGCTGAGCCCCTGTTCATCCAGCATCGTCACGAGCCGGGTCAGCTCTTCGGGCTTGATCGTCATCGAGCCGTATTCGTCGCTAGTGCCCTCGAAAGGCTCTTGCATCTTGATGCCGAATCCATTCAAGTCGGAATCAACGAAAATCTTTGCAAAATCAACCGACACATAGTCGGACGCGTACTGCGAGCGATCCTCGATTTGGCGCATGCGCTCTTCATAGGTAACGCGCGACTCACCGAGGTTGACGTCGAGCGATACCGCCCAGTGGAGGCTGAGGTCACCGTTCTTGGCTGCGGTATCAAGTGCCCGTAGCCCGTCTTCGGTACCCTGAGCTGTCCGATGTGCGGTTACGCCATTCTCGTTGAAGACTTTCTGCACGAATGCCACCGCGTCGGCGTACAACTCCGGACCCGGTGCGGGCGCAAACGTAGCCAGGTAGCCGGTCATGGTTTCCCGTACGGTCCCCGACGGTACGCCGTTCTCATCACGTTCCACAACACCGTATTCTGGAACCACGAAGTCGGGCTCCATGATTCCCGCAACTTCTAGCGCCTTGGTATTGACCCACCGGGCGTGTCCACCCTGATCCATGAGCGAGACAGGACGATCTGTTACGACCTCGTCCAGCCACTCTCGCATGGCGTTTTCGCCTTCGAACATGCCCTTGGGCCAGGCAAGTCCTTCAATCCATTCTTTCTCCGGATTCGCTTCCGCGTATGCCAAAACCTGTTGCTGAATGTCTTCGAGGCTTTTGGGATCGTCGAGTACGAGTTGATCCAGTACTTGAATTGAGCTTGAGAATGGGTGTGTATGCGAGTCGATCAATCCGGGCATAACAAAGCGTCCATCTAGATCGACGACCTCCGTGGTGTCGCCGGTTGCGACCTCCACATCCGCGTTAGACCCGACGACCAGAAACTTGCCGCCCTTGATGGCGATAGCCTCAGCCCAGGGCTGAGTTTCGTTCACCGTGTAGATCTCGGTG
>CAXMSF010000278.1:0-10472 GCA_964196055.1 uncultured Gammaproteobacteria bacterium
CGCCATCCGCCGCGAGCTCGAAGGCCGCGGCGCGATCTTCAGCACCACAGCCGACAGTGAAGTGATCGTGCAGCTGCTCGCCCGCTCGCGCGAGGGCAGCCTGGAAGAGCGCTTGATCGACGCGCTGTCGCGCGTGAAGGGTGCCTTCAGCCTCGTGATGCAGACTTCAGACGCGCTGATCGGAGCGCGCGATCGCAATGGCTTTCGCCCGCTCGCGCTCGGTCGGCTCGATGGTGCCTGGATCATCGCGAGCGAGACCTGCGCACTCGACCTGATCGGTGCGACCTACGAGCGCGATATCGAGCCCGGCGAGGTCGTGGTGATCCGACGCGGCCGGATCCGGGCGCTGCGGCCGTTCAAGTCCGGCGCCGCCGAGACCTTCTGTATCTTCGAGTACATCTACTTCGCGCGCCCCGACTCCAACCTCAACGGGAGCAACGTCTACGAGTACCGCAAGGAGCTCGGGCGGGTGCTCGCGCGCGAGCACCCGGTCTCGGCCGACCTCGTGGTGCCCGTACTCGACTCCGGCAATACCGCGGCACTCGGCTTCGCCGAAGAATCCGGCATCCCCTATGAACAGGCGATGATCCGCAACCATTACGTGCGGCGGACCTTCATCGAACCCGCACAGTCGATTCGCCATTTCGGCGTCAAGGTCAAGCACAACGCGGTCAGCAGCATCCTGAGGGGCAAGCGCGTGGTTCTCGTCGACGATTCGATCGTGCGCGGGACCACGCTGATCAAGCTCGTGACGATGCTTCGGAACGCGGGCGCGCGCGAGGTTCATCTGCGGATCTCGTCACCGCCGACGGTCGGTCCGTGCCGCTACGGCATCGACACTCCGACCGAAGACGAGCTGATCGCGAACCAGAAGACGCCCGCCGAGATCTGCCAGACCATCGGCGCCGACAGCCTCGGCTATCTCACGCTCGAGGGACTTCGCGTCAGCGCCGAACCGCTCAAAGTCGGCATCTGCGATGCGTGCTTCTCGCTCGAGTACCCCGTTCCCGTCGAGAGCACCGAGGCGCCACCCCAGCTGTCGCTCTTCCTCGACGTTTCGGAAGATCACGACTGAGATGACTACTCCCGTGCACGGCATGCTCGATTTCGAGGAGCTGGAGCGCGGGATCAACGACGGCCGGATCGAGACCGTCGTGACCGCGCTGCCCGACCTCTACGGGCGCCTGATCGGCAAGCGCATCGTCGGGCCGTTCTTTCTCGAAGAAGTGGCGCGGCACGGCATGCACGTCTGCGACTACCTGCTCGCATGCGACATGGAGATGGACCCGACCCCGGGCTACGCGTTCGCGAACTGGGCGAAGGGTTACGGTGACCTGCGTGCGCTGCCCGACTTCTCGACGCTTCGGGTCGGCGCGTGGCTCGACAAGACCGCGATCGTACTCTGTGACGCGGTCGCAGAAGACGGCGACGACTTGATCGAGGTCGCGCCGCGGACGGTTCTGCGGCGCCAGATCGGACGCCTGGCCGAGCGCGGCCTGCTGCCGATGATGGCCAGCGAACTCGAGTTCTTCCTCTTCGACGAGGACTACGCGGCCGCGCATGCGAAAGACTATCGCGGGCTCGCGAAGAGCCAGCACTACATCGAGGACTACCATGTGCTGTCCAGTACGCGGGTCGAGCCGGTGGTCGGCGAGATTCGTCGGCAGGTCGACGCGTCGGGAATCCCGGTCGAGTTCAGCAAAGGGGAGTGGGGGCCGGGCCAACACGAGATCAATCTCCGTTATTCGAATGCACTCGAGATGGCGGACCGGCACGTGATCTACAAGCTCGCCGCCAAGGAGATCGCCGCAGCAGCGGGCTGCGCAGTGACCTTCATGGCGAAGTGGGACGCCGAACTCGCGGGCAGCAGCATGCACGTCCACATGAGCGTCGCCGGTACCGATGGTGCCCCCCGCTTTCCGGGCGACGAGCCGCTTCCCGGCAGTGGGCTGCATTCGTCTGCGACCTTTCGCGCCTTTCTCGGCGGGTTGCTCGCGCACGCGCACGAGCTGACCTGGTTCTTCGCGCCCAACGTGAATTCCTACAAGCGCTTCCGGCCGGGTACCTTTGCGCCGACCAGCATCGCGTGGAGCCACGACAACCGCACTGCGGGGTTCCGAGTCGTCGGCTCGGGAGCGTCGCTACGCGTCGAGTGCCGGATCCCGGGTGCGGATGCGAACCCGTATTTTGCGTATGCGGCACTGCTCGCCGCGGGACTGGACGGAATCGAGCGCGACCTCGACCCCGGGCCTGCGTTCGTGGGCGACGTCTACACCGCCGAGGGCCTGCCCCAGGTTCCGGCCTCGCTCGTCGAAGCGATCGCGGCGCTCGAGCGCAGCGAGTTCGCGCGCGAAGCCTTCGGTGACGAAGTCGTCGACCACCTGCTGCATTTCGCGCGCAGCGAGCAGGCTGCGGTCGACGCCGTGGTGAGCGACGTAGAGCGCCGTCGTTACTTCGAGCGCATCTGAGCCGAAATTCCCCGACCGAGAGTCAGCTTGGAAGAAAGGGTTGAGCGGTCGCGCGGGACCGCCGATGGCGTGAGTGGGTAATGGCATACCCGCCAGCATGTCGGGAGCGAATCGTGCCGCGAATCGAGAGCCTCAGTTTCGCCACAGCAGAAATCTTCCACCGTGAGCATACGGAGGATCTCGCCAACGGCGGGGTGTTCGTGGAGACCACGGAGACCTTCGAGTTGCGCGAGTCCGTCACCATCGAACTGGTTCTGCAATTCTGTAATCGGAAGGTGGCGCTCGAGGGCGAGGTGGTTCACATCGTGCCGCCCGAGATGGCGGACGCGGGTGGCCGGCCCGGGATCGCAGTGCAATTCAGGGGAGCACAGGTCGAGGTCAACCGGCAACTCCAGCCCTTGGTCGCGGCCTGCGGAAAATTGCCCAAACCGAAGCAACAGGATTCCGGGCGCCGCGCGGCTCCGCGCGTCGCCGCGCGGGTTCCGGTGCGCGTCGACGGAAAGAACGTGGGTTCCGAAGGCATGACGCGCAATTTAAGTCAGACCGGCGTATTGGTCGCCGTCGACGGCGACGGCCCGGGGCCGGGCCAGCGGGTGCACGTCACGCTGGAGCACCCGACCACTGGCGAGGCCATGGAGGTCGAGGGGACCGTGGTGCGCCAGATCGAGACCGCCGGCGACGTCGCCGCGCTCGGCATCGAATTCGATCCTCCGGAAGCGATCCGACCGGATGTTTCGCGCTTCGTCGAGCAGGTGCAGAGCATCGAGCACACGCGGCGCCTCGGCGGGATCACGGGGCCGATCGAAGAACTCGGGCCGATGAATCTGCTCCAGATGTTCGGCAATAGCGCGACGCAGGGCACCCTGGTGCTCACCGACGGCGAGCATGAGGGGGTGATCGGCTTCGAATCCCAGATGTTGCGTGACGTTCGCTTCGGCACGGCCACGGGAATGAAGGCCCTGGTGCGGCTGCTCTCCTGGCAGAGCGGCAGCTTCGAGTTCTTCACCCGACTCGAACGCGAAGATCCCAGCGAGGCTCCCCTGCCGCTCGAGGTGGCGTTGTTCGACGCGATCCGCCAGATCGACGAGACCAAGCGCATCGACCGCACTCGCTTGCCCGCCGCCGCCACGGTCGTTGTCGACCAGGCTGCCGACGAGCCACAGCTCGGACGGGATTCCTACTGCAAGATCGAGTCCGCTGTGATCGATCTCGCACGAGCGGGGTTCACGATCCAGCGCATCATCGACGTGATTCCGGAACCGGATCTGGATATCTTGCGCGCACTCGAGTCGCTCGCCGACCGAGGCGTCGTCCGCTTCGAAAATTAGTTGGTACCGTAGCTCCGGACGCTCGAATCCGGAGGCGGTACCTTGGCGGACTCCCACGAAGCGCGACTTGCGGGACGCACTGCGTTGATTACGGGCGGCGCGAGCGGCATCGGTCGCCAGGCCGTGGAGTTGTTCGCCAGCGAGGGCGCCGCGGTCGTGGTCGCGGACCTCGACGAGGCCGGCGGCGCGGAGACCGTGGCCGTGGTCCGGGCTGCGGGCGGGCGCGCTGCGTTCGTCGCGACGGACGTCTCGCGTGCCGCCGATGTAGCGGCCGCGGTGGCATTCGCCGAGGGGAACTTCGATGGCCTGCACGTGTTGTTCAACAACGCGGGAATCTTTCCCGCCGCCGACGCCTCGCCGGTCGAGACCTCCGAGTCGACCTGGGACCGCGTGATGGACGTGAATCTGAAGAGCGTCTTCCTCGGTTGCAAGTACGGCATCCCAGCCCTCGAACGGGCGGGTGGCGGATCGATCATCAACACCGCGTCGTTCGTCGCGGTGATGGGAGCTGCGACTTCACAGATTGCCTACACGGCGAGCAAGGGCGGCGTGCTCGCGATGACGCGCGAAATCGCTGTCGAGTATGCGCGGCGTGGTATCCGCGCGAACGCGCTGTGTCCGGGCCCCGTCAACACCCCGTTGCTCGAAGAGCTGCTCGCCGATCCCGCGGCGCGCGCACGGCGAATGGTCCACGTTCCGATGGGGCGCCTCGCTGAGGCTCACGAGATTGCACGCGCTGCGCTGTTCCTCGCGTCGGACGATTCCGCCTACGTGAACGGAACGACCTTCCTGGTCGATGGCGCGATCAGCGCCGCCTACGTGACGCCGGAATAGCGCGCGTCGGTCGCCCTTTCAGTGGGCCGCCGGGAACGTGAATCGCGAAGTGGTCCACGAAGCGATGTGGGAGCGTCGGCGACACCGCGACGCGGGTACGATCAGGAGTCATCCGACAGGAGTTCGGCATCGCGGATCGAACGCTTGACGAGACGTCCGCTGCTGTAGGTCGAGCGCATGTCCACCACACCGTCGCCGTCGAGGTCCTCGTCGCGCGTCTCGATGTAGCCCTCAGCGTCGAAACGGTCGAAGCGGTCCTGTACGCCGTCCCCATCCGTGTCGGCCGATTCGGATGCGAGTACGCCGCCTTCGTAGCTGAGGATGCGGTCGTTACGGCCATCGGCAATGGTGTCGATTTCGACGCGCACGACCTGGGTTCCGTCCCGCGAGAAGCTGAAATGCACGTCGGGTCGGCCGCCGCCATGGCTGTCCTCCCAGATTTCGCTGCGCACACCGTCGCGGTACGCGATCCAGCGGTCCGCTTGGTCGTTGCCGTCGATGTCCTCTTGGCGCAGGACGGCCGAACCGCCGCCGGTGGGCAGGTAGTAGCGCGCGATCACGTGGCCGTCCGGCGTGTATACGACCCGCACTTCGACGTTCCCGCCCGACCGCTGCCGGGCCGTGCGAGGGCCGAACGCGTCCGGATCGTAGATTTCGCCGAGCCGCAGTGCGGCGAGTGCCGCCGGGCCCGCGACCCGCTCTACCTCCCCGAGCGCGGCCTGGGCTGCGAGAAGATCGTTGCGTTCACGTCGGGCTTCGTCGAGCCGCGCCTCGGCCGCCGCGCGCTGAACGGCCGAGTAGCGCGGGTCGAGAACGCCGAGTTCCTCTTCGCGAAAGCGCTCCGGGTCGTTGCGTAATTCGAGTTCCTTCGCGATTGCGAGCGTCGCCTCGATCTCGCCCAGGTAGGCTTGCACGATCGGGTCTTCGGGGTCGATCTCCGCGGCACTGCGGAAGGTTTCGCCCGCGTCGGCGACGCGGCCGACGGCGATCTGTTCGCGGCCGCGGACGAGCGCGATCCGAATGCGTTCGCCGATGCCCGGAAACAAGCTGCGGATCGTCGCGTTCGACCAGGCGCGAGTGCCCGTCGCAGGCGTGCGAACCGGATCCACGCCGGCGGCGAGAGCGCGCCGCACGACGGCGTGGCGGAAGCTGCGTTCGAGCCCGCGCGCGAGCGCCTCGGCGCGGCAATCGCCGGGATCTCGTGGGTTGAGGATGACGTCTCGGCGCGAGTCCGGCCCGGCGCTCGCTTCGCCGCGCGTCTCGCCCGCGATGCGCAACCATGCCACCGCGAATGGGCCGTCCTTGATGGTGTCGCTGCAATAGGCGCGCTCCACGCGGTACGACAGCACACTCGCGGGTCGTCGCGCTGCCAGCAATTCCCGCGCCTCCGCGATCGTCTGCGGATTCGCGTGCACGATGGTGGCGCCCGGCAGGCGCAGCCGCAGACGTCGTTCGAGAGTCTGCGCCGCGATCCCGCGGGGCCAGCCTTCCGCGACGCGCTCGGGCGGTTCGTCCGGGACGTTGGGTGGTAAGAGGGCGATGAACAGCCCCGCTGCGGATTCGATGAGGGGTGTATCCGGAACCGGCGGGGGCGGCGGGTCGAGTGCCTCGGCGCGCTCGCGGTGGACGTCGGCCTGCTCGTTGCGGCCCTGTACGGCCAATACACGCGCAAGCAGGTCGTGCAGGCGAGCATCCTCGGGCATTGCCTGGAGGCCGCGCAGCAGCGCCCGTTCCGCGGCTTCGAGGCGTTCTTGCTTCACGAAGGCCCGTGCGTCGTGGAGCCGCTGCCGCGCGAAGCGCGCGCGTTGCTCGGCGGTCGGCGGCTCGAAACGCGGCGGGCGTTGCGCCCCCGCGGAGCCAGCCAGCAGGACGATTCCGAGCAGCGTGAGCAGGTATCCGCAACAGCTGCGGCGCATCCTGGAGCAGCCTCCTGTGTAGTCGCGCCGGGCCTCTGCGCGCGGCTCAAGCGTGGAGAATGGTGTCGGATCGGAAGTTCGTGTCGTCTCGCTTCGGATGGTCGACGTTGTAGTGCAGGCCGCGGCTCTCGTGCCGCTTCATCGCCGACTCGATCACGAGTTGCGCCACGGTGGCGAGATTGCGCAGCTCGACGAGGTCCGGTGTCAACTTGAAATCCCAGTAGTAGTTCCGGATCTCCTGGCGCATCAGCTCGATCCGGCGCTGCGCTCGTACCAGTCGGCGGTCGCTGCGCACGATGCCGACGTAGTTCCACATGAAGCGCCGGATTTCGTCCCAGTTCTGCGTGATCACGACCGCTTCGTCGCTCTTGGTCGCGCTGCCACTCTCCCACTGAGGCAGCGCGGCTCGCTCGAACTCGACATCGCGCAGGCGGGCGATCGTCTCGCGTGCGGCGGCGTCTGCGAAGACCAGCGCCTCGAGGAGAGAGTTCGAAGCGAGTCGGTTGGCGCCGTGCAGCCCCGTACACGCGACCTCGCCGGCTGCAAAGAGGTTCGGAATGTCCGTTTCGCCGAGCAGGTCGGTGCGCACGCCACCGCAGTAGTAATGGGCTGCGGGGACCACTGGAATCGGCTGCCGAGTGAGGTCGATCCCGAAACGGCGACAGGTCTCGTGGATGTTCGGGAAGCGCTCGCGCAGGAAATCCGGATCGCGGTGGGTGATGTCGAGGAAGACCGAGTCGTCGCCCGAGCGTTTCAGTTCGGTGTCGATCGCGCGGGCGACGATGTCGCGTGGCGCGAGGTCCTTCATGGCGTGGTAGTGCTCCATGAAGGGGTCGCCAGCGTCCGTGCGCAGGATCCCGCCCTCGCCGCGAATCGCTTCGCTGATGAGCTCACTCTTCGCCTGCGGGTGGTAGAGGCAGGTCGGGTGGAATTGCACGAACTCCATGTTGGCCAGGCTCGCACCCGCGCGGTACGCCATCGCCATGCCGTCACCCGAGGCGATGTCGGGGTTGGTGGTGTAGAGGTAGACCTTGCCCGCACCACCCGTCGCGAGCAGCATGACGCGCGCCTCGAAGAGCTGGATCTCCTCCGTCGCGACATCGAGCACGTAGGCCCCGAGGATGCGGTCGTCGCCGGGCAGGCCCGCCTTGCGTGCGGTCAGCAGGTCGACCGCACAATGGTTCTCGAACAGGCGCATGTTGGGATGCGCGCGGGCACGTTCGAGCAGAGCGCGTTCGATTTCGCGGCCGGTCGCGTCGCGGTGATGCAGGATCCGGCGCTTCGTGTGGCCACCCTCGCGGCCGAGGTCGAAAGGGGCGCTCGATTTTCCGGTGCGGTCGAGGTCGAACTCGGTGCCGAATTCGCGCAGCGCGTCGATCATGGCGGGGCCGCGCTCGACCACATGCCGGACCACGGCTTCGTCGCACAGGCCGTCGCCGGCCACGAGCGTGTCGTCGACGTGGCTGTCGAACGAGTCATCACTCGACAGCACCGCGGCGATGCCGCCCTGGGCGCGATTCGTTGCGGAATCCGCTGCCTGCTTCTTGGTCACGATTGCGACGCGGCAGTGCTCGGCGACACGCAAGCTGTAGTAGAGGCCCGCGATTCCGCTGCCGATTACCAGGACGTCGAATTCGAGCTGCTCGGCCAACGAACGCTCCCTGCGGAAAGTTCCACCCCGGCGGGCTTCGCCGATTCTAAGGAACGCCCCGAGATGCACCGATAACCCATCGGGGCCCTGGTGTCCCGAAAGAGTCTATCCGGGCTCCTCGGGACGTGGCAACGCCCACCCCCGGGTGTGCCCTGGACGGGGAAACGAGCGGGAGATCGTGGATGCGAGAGCTTCGACTGCGGCGGACCAAGGTCGATTTCTGGGCGGGTGTCCCGGCCGTCCTGGTGTGCCTGTTGTTCCTGGCCGACGCAGCCGGCGCGGGGAACATCTTCACCTACATCGATGAGGAAGGCGTCACCCATTTCAGCAACATCCCGAACGACGCGCGCTACCAGCGCGTGGTCTTGCGGACTCCGTATCCGAAGCCCCCGAGCCGCGTACCCAGCTACCGCGGCTACGACGGTCTGATTTTGTTGAACGCGCGTGCGAACGACGTACCGCCCGCGCTCGTGAAGGCCGTGATCGCCGCGGAATCGATGTTCGACTCCGAAGCCGTATCGCACGCGGGCGCCCAGGGCTTGATGCAGTTGATGCCCGAAACCGCGCGTGCGCTGGGGGTGGGCGACCCGTTTCGCCCCGACGAGAACGTTCGTGGTGGTACCGAGTACTTGCGGGCGATGCTCGACCGTTATGGGGATTTCAGCCGGGCCCTGGCGGCCTATAACGCCGGTCCGACGGCCGTGGACCGTCATCGGGGCGTTCCTCCGTACCGCGAGACACGGGATTACGTGCGACGGGTTCTGACCTATTATCGCCACTATGACAGTGACTTCGGCCGCTGAAGCGCCCGCGACGAGCGCCGCGGGCGACGACGATGCTGCATCCATCCATCAGGAACGCTTCTGGAACCTCCCCAACACCATCACGGTGGTGCGGACTGCGGCGGTTCCGGTCCTGTTGCTGCTGCCCTTCTACTCGGGGCCGCGCGGCAGCTACCTGATCGGCTGGTGCTTCACGATTGCGGCGATCAGCGACCTCGTCGATGGCTGGTTGGCCCGTCGGGGCCAGATGGTCACCCACATCGGCAAGCTGCTCGACCCGCTCGCCGACAAACTGATCGTTGCGACCGCGCTGATCGTGATGGTTTCGATGAATGCGGGCGCAGACGGGGTCGAGCGCATCCCGGGCTGGGCGACCTGGATGGTGGTCGTGATCGTCGGCCGCGAGCTCGCCGTGACGGGACTGCGCGGGATCGCATCGGCGGGCGGCCAGATCATGGCAGCCGCCCCGGCCGGAAAGATCAAGGCCTTCGTGCAGAACGTCGCGATTGCGGGGCTGCTGTTCCACTACCCGACCTTCGGCTTGCCCGCGCACGACATCGGGCTCGCGCTGCTCTCACTCGCGACCATCCTGACGCTGTTCTCGGGTTATCTGTATTTCGCGTCCTACTTTCGCGGGCGCAATTCGATCGAACCTTCAGGTGGCAGCCGTACATGAACCGGCTCGAAGAACTGGGCCGGCGCATCGAAGCTCGCGAAGCACGTATCGGGATCATCGGCCTCGGCTACGTCGGACTGCCGCTCGCGATCGAATTCGCGCGCGCGGGCTTCAACGTCACGGGCTTCGACCTCGACGCGGGCAAGGTCGCGGCGATCGAGGCGGGCTCCTCGTACATCGATGACGTACCCGCCGGGCACGTCGCCGAGGCCCGCGCGAACGGCAAGCTCACCGCGACCGTGGATTTTGCCGCACTCGCAGCGTGCGACGTCATCAACGTTTGCGTGCCGACACCGCTCACGCGGACCAAGGATCCTGACGTTTCGCATATCGCGTCGGCGCTCGAAGAGATCCGCAAGCGGATCCACGCCGGACAGCTCGTGATCCTCGGCAGTACCACCTATCCCGGGACCACCCAGGAGCTATTCGTGCCGATGCTCGAATCCAGCGGGCTCAGCGTCGGAGTCGACTTCGCGGTCGCGTTTGCGCCCGAGCGCATCGACCCCGCAAACCAGCATTTCGCGGTGCGAAATGTCCCGAAGGTCGTCGGCGGCGCGACACCGCTCTGCACCGAGCTGGCTGCGAAGGTCTACCAGCACATCTTCGACGAGGTCGTTCCGGTCAGCTCGACCCAGAGCGCCGAGATGGTGAAGCTGCTCGAGAACACCTTCCGCGCCATCAACATCGGGCTCGCGAACGAGGTCGCGCTGATGTGCGACCGCCTCGGGCTCGACGTCTGGGAAGTCATCGACGCCGCGGCGACCAAGCCCTACGGCTTCATGAAGTTCCAGCCGGGGCCCGGCCTCGGGGGGCATTG
>CAXMSF010000279.1:0-4148 GCA_964196055.1 uncultured Gammaproteobacteria bacterium
TACAAGATCTGGGAGATGGCCTGCTTCTCGGGTTTCCTCATGGGCCGAGAGGCTGCCCGTCGCATGGCGACGCGTGAGCGCGGAACCATCATCTTCACGGGAGCCACTGCCAGCATCCGCGGCCGCACGGGAATGGCGGGCTTCGCCGGAGCGAAGCACGCGCTCCGAGCACTCGCGCAATCGATGGCGCGCGAACTCGGCCCGCGCGGCATTCACGTTGCGCACACGATCATCGACGGCCCCATCGACATGCCGTGGACGCGCGAGAATTTCCCCGCTCTCTTCGAAGCGCGTCCCCCTGATGGCGTGCTGGCTCCCGACGACGTCGCCGAAGCCTACTGGTCGCTCCACAGTCAGCCGCGCAGCGCCTGGACCCACGAACTCGACCTGCGCCCATTCGTCGAACCCTGGTAGCAGCCTGCGTTCCGGTCGACAGCGCGGCCGCCTCGCCGCTGGGAACGCTTCGCCGACTCTTCGTTCCCGTGAAGAAGGGCCGCCGCGGATGCCGCCTACTGGACGGACGGGTTATCAGATATCCTCGATTTGTACCGAACGGAAGGCCGCCCCGGCACGATGCGCTTTCGCGTGAGCGACCTTCTCCGAGCGAAACAGCGGCGCGCGCTGGTACGAATCGGCGGCGGAACCAGCATCGGAAACTGAGGAGCAGAGCACGCGAGATGCCCATCCACTACGAGAAGAATGACGAGCACATCGTGCTCATCACCATCGATCGGCCCGCGGCGAAGAACTCGCTGGACATGTACCACTTCCGCGATCTGGCGGCGGCATGGCGGCGCTTCGGGGAGGACGCTGATGCCTGGACGGCCATCGTCACCGGTGTGGGGCAGAACTTCATGTCGGGCGCCGACCTGAAGACCTACATCCCCCAGATTACCGACCTGCAGAAGAAGATCGCTTCCGGTGAGGTCACCGAAATCGACGGCTGCAAGTTGAGCGACGGCACGTACGCCGTGCTGCGCAACGTCAAGCTCTACAAGCCGGTGATCGCGGCGGTGAACGGCCCCTGTGTCGCGGGTGGCATGGAGATGTTGGGGGGCGTCGACATCCGGATTGCGACCGAGAACGCGAGCTTTGGTGTGATGGAGCCCAAGCGGGGCCTCTTCGCCGGAGGCGGAACCACCGTCAGGCTCCCCCGGCAGCTGGCGTTTCCCGCCGCCATGGAGTTCCTCCTCACGGCCGAGCGTTTTCCCGTCGAACGCGCGCTCGAACTCGGTCTGGTGAACGAGGTCGTCGAAGAAGGCGAGCTGCTCGACAAAGCCTTCGACTGGGCGCGTCGCATCAACGTGAACGCACCGCTGGCCGTGCAAGCCACCAAAGAGAGTGTCATGCGGGGACTCGGGCTCCCGCTGAAGGAGGCCTACAAGGTCGAGTCGGAACTCGCCAAGCTGGTCTTCCAGAGCGAAGACGCGAAAGAAGGCCCCCGCGCTTTCGCAGAGAAGCGCGATGCGAAGTGGAGTGGAAAGTGATCGACCCGCGTTCGCCCTGCGTCATCGGCGTAGCCCAGCGCACCATCCACCCCGAGCAGGGCGATGCCCCCGAGCCGCTCGATCTCTGGGAAGCGATGTGCCGCGAAGCCGCAGTCGACTCCGGGGGTGAGGGTGTTCTCGACTCCGTCGACAGCCTCCAGGTGGTCTACAGCTTGAGCTGGCAATACGACGATCCGCCCGCTCGGCTGGCGGAACGGCTCGGGCTCCGCGAAGGCGCGCGCCACTACACGGGACTCAGCGGCACCGCTCCCCAGAAGCGACTCCAGACCGCCGCCGCCGAGATCCTCGCGGGCGAACGCGAGGTCGCGATCGTGGTGGGGGCCGAATCCCTGGCGACCAAGAAGCGCCTCAAGCGGGCGGGGGAGAAGCCGGCCTGGAGCTTCCGGCCCGAGCAGAAGCCCGCCATGCCCTTCGACGACCCCTACCATCCGGCCGAGATCGCCCATCAGGTCTTCCAGGCCTACCTGACCTTCGCGGTCTTCGACATCGCGCGACGCAGCCACCTGGGTTGGTCGCCCGACGAGCATCGGCGTCGACTGGGGGAGATCTTCGCCCCGATGAGCCGCGTCGCCGCCGCCAATCCCAACGCCTGGCTGCGCGACGAACGCAGCGCGGCCGAGCTCGTCGAGGTCACCGCCCAGAACCGCATGGTTGCCTACCCCTATCCAAAGTCCACGATCTCGATCCTGGATGTCGACATGGCCGCCGCCGTGATCCTCACCAGCCACGAAAAGGCCGACGCACTCGGAGTTCCGCTCGACCGGCGTATCTACCTGCGCGGTTGGTGCCACGCCAAGGATCCCATCTACGTGGCCGAGCGCGAGGATTTGTGGCGTTCGGTCGGGATGGAAGAGGCGAGTCGCGCGGCGCTCGCGAGTGCCGGTGTGGGGATCGACGACATCACTCACTTCGATCTCTACAGCTGTTTCGGAAGCTCCATCGAGTTCGCGATCGACGCCCTGGGCCTGGCCGCAGAGGATGCAAGGCCGCTCACCGTCACCGGGGGGCTCCCTTTTCACGGGGGGCCGGGCAGCAACTACATGACCCACTCCGTGGCAAGCATGGTGCAGCGGCTGCGCGAAGATCCGAAGGCCTTGGGCATGGTGAGCGGGGTCGGGATGCACATGACGAACCACACCTTTGCGGTCTACTCGGCGGAGCCGGGTTCCGTCACGCCGACCGACGAAGCAGCCGTCCAGAAACGCGTCGAGGCGGCACCGCGACGTGAAATCGAGAACACGGCCACGGGCTCCGCGCGAGTGGCCGCCTACAGCGTGGTCCACGGTCGCGAAGGGCCCGAGTGGGGGCTGGCGGTCTGTGACCTGCCCGAAGGTGCCCGCTGCTACGCCCGGGTGGTCGATCCCTCGCTGATGCGCGAGATGGAGGCGACCGAGTGGGTGGGCCGAGACGTGAAGCTGGTCGACGCCGGAGGTGGCGTCAACCGGATCGAGGCTTGAGCGTTGGGTCGACCCGTCGAATTCAAAGCTCTCGGTAGAGCTTCTCTCGTCGGCGCACCGCCGCCAGCAGGCCGAGATCGCCCATTTCGAGTTCGTATCCGCCGGGGTGAGGCGGCTCGGACTTGAGCCCGAGTGCGACTGCGACACGCGGATCCTGGTAATAGCCGGTGTAGGCGTTGTAGACGAGGCTCTCGACGAAGCCCGGATGGCTCGCGTCGACCTCGCCGACGAGCGGCGCCCGTTCTTCGACCGGGAGTTGGGCAAAGGGCACACCGCTGCGTTCGCGTGCGAGCGCGTCGAGTGCTGCGAGTGCAGCAGCGACCAATCGAACGAACCCACCGAGCTTCGGCTCGACGCTCGCTCCGATGCCGAGACTTCCCGCTCCCGGCAGCGACTCGTCGCGCGCGGGAATCAACGTGTCGAGCACGGCGCTGAAGATTTCCTGGGGTAGGGCGTCGTCGGGCATGATTCGTCTCCTGCAGCGCTTTCAGTCGAGCAGGGTTTCGAGGTTCTGTTTGATGTAGTCGGCGACGTAGAGCGCTATCGCCTGAAGGGTATTGGTCGGGTTCACACCGCCCGACGTGACGAACACGCTGCCGTCGACGATGAAGAGGTTCTTGACATCGTGGCAGCGGCCGTGCGGGTCGACGACCGACGCGGCCGAGTCGCTGCCCATGCGCGCGGTGCCCATGAGGTGCCAGCCCGCGGGCGGAAGCGGTGCTTCGGCGCGTGTCTCCCTGGCACCCGCGGCCTCGAGCACTTCGGTGCCGCGCGCAACGGCGTGATCGAGCATCTTCCGGCTGTTCTCGCTGAGCCGGTAGTTGATCTTCGGTGCGGGGATGCCGTCCGCGTCGACGATCTCGGGATCGAGCGTCACGCGATTTTCGGGCTCCGGCAGATCTTCGCAGATCACCACCATGCCCGCGGTGCGATCCCAGATGTCGTCGTAGGCGGCGTGATGCTCGGCGCCCCAGGGCAACCGGCCCATGGACATCCCCCAGAGCGCGGTCATGACCGGTCCCATGCCGCGCAGCATCTCGAACGAGTACCCGCGCAAGAAGCCGCGCGAGGCATCGGTTTCGTAGAACTCTTGCGAAATGATCGAGCAGCCAGTGGGGCCCTTGTAGCCTTCGAGCCGCTCGTCGAAGACGCCCGTCACCATCGCGTAAGGGTGGAACATGAG
>CAXMSF010000280.1:0-3780 GCA_964196055.1 uncultured Gammaproteobacteria bacterium
CTCGACGCGGTAGGCACTGCCGTCGATGTCGATATAGAGGCGATGCGGCACGCCGGTCACGATCGACCGCTGCCGTGCGAGTTCGAGCTGCGTGACCAGGCGCTGCGCCTGCTGCTTCAGGTTGCGCGAATGCAGCGCCGAGAAGTTCGGCATCGCGAGGCCCGCAATGAGTGCGAAGATCGAGATTACCGCAAGGATCTCGAGCAGCGTGAACGCGTCATCGCGGTCCCGTCGTTCGCCCCGCACTCCGGTCATCCGCTGCCTTCGTCACTCCAGTTGCCGATGTCGGCGTCGAGATCTTCGCCGCCCGCCTGGCCGTCCTTGCCGAGCGACCAGAGGTCGAAGCTGCCGTCGTTGTTGGCGCCCGGGCTCTCGTATTGGAAATCGAAGCCCCATGGGTCCTTGGGCAGTTCGCCGCCCTTGAGGTAGCCGCCTGCCTGGTAATTCGTGGGCTCCGGTGAGCCGCTCGGCTTGTGGATGAGGGCTTCGAGGCCCTGTTCGGTCGACGGAAAGCGGCCGTTGTCCATGCTGTAGAGTTCGAGTGAACTCTCCAGACGATCGATCTGCGCCCGCGCAGTGACGACACGTGCCTTGTCGACCTGCTGAAAGACCGCGAATCCGACGATCCCCGAGAGCATGCCGATGATGAGAACGACGGCCATGATTTCGATCAGGGTGAAGCCTTCGTTGCGATGATCGGTGCGTGTTGTGACGTTCATTCGAATTCTCCTATCAACCGAGCGAGGTAGTGACCTGGAGCAGCGGCACCAGCGTCGCCAGGATGATGACCAGGACGATCCCGACCATGAGCAGGATCAAGAATGGTTCGAGTAGCGCGGTGAGGCGCGTGACGGTGGTTTCCACTTGCTCTTCGTAGGTGTCGGCGACCTTCGAGAGCATGGCTTCGAGCTGCCCGCTGCGTTCGCCGACCTCGATCATGTGCGTCACCATGGGCGGGAATTCGCCACTCGCACGCAAGGGGCTGGCGATGCTCGCGCCTTCGGTGATGCTCTCGCGCGCCATGTCGATCGCCTCGCCGAGCACGACGTTGTCCGTGACATCCTTGGCGGTGTCGAGCGCGCGGACGATCGGTAATCCGCCGGAGAGCAGTGTCGACAGCGTCCGCGAGAAGCGCGCGATCGCGAGCAACCGGACCGTCCTTCCGATCACCGGGAGCTTCAGCAGGGTGCGGTCGTAGATCACGCGACCGCGCTCGGTCTTGGTGAACGCGCGAAACGCCGCCACGAACAGGCCGGTCGCGATCCCGATCGCCCACCACCAGCTGCGGGCGAAGTTCGAAAGTTCGATGATCGCGGCTGTGTACCAGGGCAGTTCCTTGTTGAGGCTCGTGAGCAGGTCGGTGATCTGCGGCAGCACCACCGTCACCAGCATGCCGACCACGATCATCGCGAAGCCGAACATCACGGCCGGATAGATCAGGATCGACGAGACCTTGTTGCGTAGGCGAACCTGGCTCTCGAGATAGTCTGCGAGCCGCTCGAGCACGGTCTCCAGTGCGCCGCCGGCCTCGCCGGCGTTCACCATGCTGACGTAGAGGTCGGGGAAGGCGTCGGTCTGGGCGAGCGCGTCCGCGAAGGAAGCGCCCTGGTTCACCGCGTCGCGTACCTGCCCGAGCACGGACTTGAGCTTCGGGGTCTCGACCTGCTCGGTCAGCGCCGCGAGGCCCTGCACCAGCGGGATGCCCGCGCCGATCAGCGTCGCGGCCTGGCGCGTTACCAGCGCGAGGTCGAGCGGCGAAATGCGTTGGAACGACGGAAGCTCGAAGCGCCGGCCCGCGGTCGCCTCGACGCTCGTGGTGCTGCTCTGTTCGGAGATTTCGGTGAGGACGATCCCGTCGCGCCGCAGGCGAGAACGCGCGAGCCGCGACGTGTCGGCGTCGAGGAAACCCTTGGTGGCCTTCCCCGCCTTTGTGACGCCCTTGTATGCGTAGACCGGCACGGGGGTATCCTCAGATCTGCGCGACCGCGCCTTCCTCTTCGGTGGCGCGCAACACTTCGGCTACCGAGGTCTGGCCCCGCAGCACCTTGACGGCGCCGTCGGAGCGCAGTGTGTGCATGCCCTTCTGCGTGGCCTTGTGTTTGATCGTCTTGGAGTCGACGTTCTGGGAAACGAGCGCTCGGATGTCGTCGTCGATGAGCATCAGTTCGAAGATGCCCATGCGGCCATGGTAGCCGGTGTGGTTGCAGGCCGCGCATCCCTGCGCGCGGAAGAGTTTGACGTCGCGCTGCGGCGGTTTGACACCGATCTCGCGCAGTTCCTCGTCGGTGGCCACGTAGGCCTCGCGACATTCCATGCACAGCACGCGCACGAGCCGTTGTGCGAGCACCGCGACCAGTGACGAGCCCACGAGGAAGGGCTCGACGCCCATGTCGACGAGACGGGTGATCGCGCTGGGTGCGTCGTTGGTGTGCAGCGTGGAGAAGACGAGGTGGCCCGTGAGCGAGGCCTGGATCGCAATCTCGGCGGTCTCGACATCTCGGATCTCGCCGACCAGGATCACGTTCGGGTCCTGGCGCAGCACCGAGCGCAGCCCGTTCGCGAAGGTCAGGCCGACTTTCGGATTCACTTCGATCTGTCCGATGCCCTTCAGTTGGATTTCGACCGGGTCCTCGATCGTGATGATGTTCTTGTCGGTGGCGTTGATCCGAGAGAGCGCGCCGTACAGCGTGGTCGTCTTGCCGCTTCCGGTCGGACCGGTTACGAGAATGATTCCATTCGGTCGCGCGATCAGCCGGTTCAACGCACGCAGCTGGTCCTTGCCGAAGCCGATCTTCTCGAGGTTGAGCATCTCTTGCGTGCGGGGCAGCAGGCGCATGACGACGCGCTCGCCGTAGGCGATCGGCAGGGTCGACAGGCGAACGTCGTAGTCGCGGCCCGCGATCTTCAGTCGGATCCGACCGTCCTGCGGCAACCGCTTCTCTGCGATGTTGAGACCGCCCATGATCTTGATGCGCGACACGATGCTGGCATGGAGTGAACTCGGCAGCGGTTTGATGGGTTCGTACAGAACATCGTCGATGCGGAAGCGGACCCGAATCTCGCTTTCCGACGGCTCGAGGTGGATGTCGCTGGCGCGCTCCTTGACCGCGTGTTGCAGCAGCGAGTTCACGAGCTTGATGATCGGCGCGTCGTCCGCCGAGTCGAGCAGGTCTTCGGGTTCGCTGCTGATTTCGCTCGCGAGGAAATCGAGGTCTCCCGCGGCGTTCTCGGCGAGTGCGTCGGTCGAGTTCGGGCCGCGGTCGTAGGCCTCGTTGATGGCGCCGAGAATCGTGCGCTGATTCGCGAGTTCGAGTTGGATCTCGGCACCCTCGAAGATCAGCCGGAGATCGTCGAGCGGGTCGGTTTCCATCGGGTTCGAAGTCGCGATGTAGACGACGCCCTCGGCATCACGCCGCAGCGGGATGATGCCGTGGTTCTTTGCGAATGCGATCGGGATCCTCTCGATGAGTTCGTCGTCGACGTCCTCGGCGCGAATCTGCGGACGAACCACCAGGTCGAGTTGACGGCTCCAGGCCGCCAATACCTCGTCGGCGCTCACATGTCCGGCCGAGAGCAGGTGGTCGACGAGGCGTCCGCCCTTTTCGGCCTGCTCGTCACGCGCGGCCGCGAGCTGCTCGGGCGTCAGCTCGGTCGAGGCCAGCAGGATCTGACTCACGTCGTGCGAGGCGGGCCCCGGAGAATCCGTCGCCTGGCTCATGGCTGCTCCGGCGGCACCACCACCACACTCGGTGTGAGGCCGTGCGCTCGCCCGATCTGCTC
>CAXMSF010000281.1:0-4076 GCA_964196055.1 uncultured Gammaproteobacteria bacterium
CTGCGCCGTGAACTCGGCGACGGCTTCGAGGCCATCGAAATCGACTCGAGCAAGGGCAACCCCTACGACATCCCCGCAATGGCCCACTCCGTCCTCACCAAGGACCTCGTCGACGAAGAGGGTCACCCCACCCGAGCCGCCCTGGACCGAGTACTCGCCCTATTCCACGAGCGACTGCTCCCGACCTGACACCACCCCTACAACGATCCGCTTCGTCACTCCATTTCCGACCACCGCGGCTTGGTTACGAGAGACAAGATCCGCGCATGACGGGGGGTGCCTCACGCTCCCTTTCTTCACGGTCGCGAGAGGCACCCCCCGTCACGCGCTCGCTCGGAGGTCGCTCGTACCGGCTGAAGCGGCTCGGGTCCGGGGGGCCTTTCGCGACCGTGAAGAAAGGGAGCGTAAGGCCCCCCGGACCCGAGGCGCGTTCCTGCTATAGGCCCCGCAGGCTATGCGACGGCCTGCTCGGGTGGGCTTTGTTGTAGGCGGGCAGCTTCGAGAGCGTCCTGGTCTTCATCGGACGTCGTTTCGTGCTCGTACTGGAGAATGTCGAGTTCGTGGAAGCGTCGGCGCTGCTTCTCGGAGCGGAGCAGTCCGAGACTCTTCACGTTCGGCACGATCTTCGAGAACAGCCGGTGGCGAAAATCCTTCGCGAGCCCGGAATGTTCGGCGATTTCGACACACTCATCCGCATCGAGTCCGAGGTTGGTCCAGACGTCGCGGCTCTGAATGCGATCGCGCATCAGCACGCAGGCTTCGTAGACGAAATCCTCGCGCTCGCTTCGCTCGGCCTCGCTGTAATCGGCGCAGTACTCACGCAATGAAAGCACCCCGAATGCGACGTGGCGTGCCTCGTCCTCCATCACATAGGTGATGAGATCGCGCAGCAGTGCGTTCGTCGTGGTGTCGCGCAGAGTTCCGAAGGCCGCGAGCGCCAATCCCTCGACGATGATCTGCATGCCGAGGCATTTGATGTCCCAGCGCGAGTCCGTGAGGATTTGATCGAGCAGCTTCCTGAGTTCTGCGTTCACCGGATATTCGTGCCCGAGCTTCTCGAGCACGAAGCGGCGAAACACCTCGACGTGGCGCGCCTCGTCCATTACCTGCGTCGAGGCGTACTGCTTGCCCTCGAACCACGGCACCGCGGTCACGATCTGCGCGGTCGCGAGCAACGCCCCCTGCTCACCGTGGAGGAATTGGCACAATTGCCAGGTCAGGGCCTCGTGGCGCAGCCGCTGGATCTGTCGATCGTCGAGAGAATCCCAGATCGGTGTGCCGTAGATCGCGATCGCGGCGTCGGGAATCAGCCCCTTCTCGGGGTCGACGTCGATCGACCAGTCGAGCTTGTCGGTGCCGTTCCACTGGTCGCGCTTCGCGTTCTCGTATAAGCGAGATAGCTTCTTTCGCGGCGTGTCGTAGGCCCAGTTGTAGGCGAGGTTCTGGGAAAGCGACAGCTCTTCGATTTCCTGGGCGGCGGTGAGTTTCACGAGGGGTTGCATGGCGGCTCCTTGCTTCGTGTCGGGTTCTAGTGGATAGCGAGGTACGCGAGGCAGGCATTCGCGAGCTCGCCGGCGTACTGGTCGTCGGACAATGTCAGCTCGCCGCTTCGCATGTCTCCGAAGAGCATCACGTACTCGAGTGAGCCGAAGATCAACATCAAGATGAAGCGAACGGCGCCTTCGGGATCCGTATGGCCGATCTCGTCACGACGCACGAGCAACAACTCGCGAACGGCGCGATTCACGTACAGCGTCAAGCGCTCCTGGCGCGCGCGGAATTCCGTATCCGTGTGGTTGCGAATCACGAATGCGCGCAGCAACCCAGCCTGCTCGCGATAGATGGACACGAGGAAGCGGACCACGGAGCGCAAGATTTCGTCGATCGGAGCGCCGCTCCAACGCGTCGGGTCGAGCGCGGAATCGGCGGTCGCCATCGCCTGTTCGACGAAGCGACCCGAGATCGCGTGCAGCAGCGCGTGCTTGTCTTCGAAGCGCGCATAGAACGCGCCCACCGATGAGCCTGCGTGGCGCACGATCTCCGAAATCGGAGTGTCCTCGAAACCCTTCTCGGCGATCAGTACCTCGGCAGACGCAAGGATCCGATCGAGGGTCTGCTGGCTGCGCGCCTGCTGAGGCGGGGTCACCCAACGGAGTTCGCTCTTTGAGTTCGTGACCATCGAAGTCGATCTACTCCAAAATAGAACCGTGATTCTGGTTCTAGTATCGGCAGGACTTCGCCCTTGGTCAATAGTCCGCAGAGACTTTTTGCCACACCTGCAAGTCTTTGTTTTTATTGATTTTTCGAACTCAGTCGGACGCGATCGGTCAGGGGGTCGACCAGCAGACGCGGCGCGAAGCGGAGCCGCAGCCCGCGGCCGCCCGCACTCGCGCCACCGCGCAGCTCGAATTCGTAGCCGTGCCACGGGCAGCGAATTCGGCCGTCCTCGACCCTGGCTTCGTCGAGCGGGCCGAACATGTGCGGGCAATCGCAGGCGTGAACCACGAGTTCGTCAGCGTCGGCGACGATGCGGAAGCGTCGCCTCCCGAACTCGACGATCAGAGGAACTCGCGCGCGCAATTCTTCGAGCGTCCCGAGATCGCGATCGTCCGCTTCGGCGAAATCGGGCTCGCGGTGAGCGAGCAGGCGCTCGGCGCGGTGACGCATCATCGCCTCGTCCTCATCCCACAGACGCGTATAGAGCTGCGTGAAGGCGGCGCCGACCGCGGCGGCGTCGGCGGCCGCAACGCCCGGAACGTGGAATTCGACCTCGATGTCGGTGTGATCTTCGCCACGTGGCACGAGCGAGGTCCAGATCTCGGTCCCCGCACCCGGGCCCGCTAACGTGCGCGCAACGTAACGGTCCGCGTTCGCGTCCCGCACGAGCTCCAGTTCGAGGGCGCTACCGGTCGCGGGTTCCAGGTCGATCATCGCGCGCCAACCCCACGGACCCGAATCGACGAGGTCGATGCGGCTGAAGCTACCGGCGTGGAGCCACGGCAGGTGTTCCCAATCGTGGACGTTCTCCCAAACCCGCTCGAGCGAGGCGCGCACTCGTCGTCGGTAGACAGCCACACACGTTCGCGGTGTTTCGGGCAAGAGCGCTCTCCCAGCGAGGAATACAGTGTCCCGACGACGGGAGTGGGCCGCAAGCGAGCAACAGGGCCATTCCCTATCGTCCGACGATTCGCCTAACCCCTCGATCGAGCGCCGTGACGCGCCATCGATTGCGAAGGAGCCGAGACGTGAGTGAAGTCCTACTCGAACAGACCGGTCACGTGGCAACGCTGACCCTGAATCGGCCGGATCGCATGAATGCGATCACGGGCAAGATGCTGGACGAACTCGCTTCGGCGCTGATCGAGTGCGATCGCGACGAGGACGTGCGCGTGATCGTCTTGACGGGAGCCGGTCGTGGCTTCTGCGCGGGTCTCGACCTCAAGGACGCGACCTCAGGCACGGGCATCGGCGCTCCGGACAACCCCGGCATGCCTCCCGACCTCGACCTGCGAACTGCGCCACCGACGGTGCTCCACAGCCTCGATACCCCGACTATTTGCGCTCTGAATGGCGGCGCGGCCGGGTACGGCATGGACCTTGCGCTCGGCTGCGACATTCGAATCGGAGCCGAGAGCTCGAAACTCGCCGCGGCCTTCACACGCCGCGGCGTGCTGCCCGAGAGCGGCGGCACCTGGTTGCTGCCGCGGCTGGTGGGTTGGGCGAAAGCGTCCGAGATCATCTTCACGGGTCGCACCTTGTCATCCGAGCAGTGCCTCGAACTCGGCCTGTTGAACCAGGTCGTCCCCGACGACCTCCTGATGAAGGAGACCCTGGCGCTCGCGGAGGAGATCGCCGCGAATGCACCCATGGCGATCCGGGCGAGCAAGCGCATGATGCGCGCCGGACTCTCCGAGGAATTCGACAATCA
This sequence comes from uncultured Gammaproteobacteria bacterium, assembly GCA_964196055.1. Classification (GTDB taxonomy): domain Bacteria; phylum Myxococcota_A; class UBA9160; order UBA9160; family SMWR01; genus JAFDEI01. The sequence goes on from CAXMSF010000281.1 coordinate 3,929, forward strand.
TGTCCAGCACGTCTTCCTGCAACTGCTGCCGCTGTTCCGCAGCGCAGACTTCCGCGAAGGCATGATGGCCTTCCTCGAGAAACGCGCTCCGCAGTTCGAGGGGAAGTAGTGCCCGGACCCCGAACCGACGAATGAACCGGCTGCTCGA
>CAXMSF010000282.1:0-7761 GCA_964196055.1 uncultured Gammaproteobacteria bacterium
GTCTGGCGCGGGGTCAGCTGAAACTCCAGCGCCTCCTCGAGCGGGATGCGTGACCGGCGATGCTGGGATCAGTCGAGGTAGCCGAGCGCGCGCAGGCGTGCTTCGTCTTCGTGAGTGAGCACGTCGGTCTGGCGAGGTGAAGCCGCCAGTTTGCGAGACAGCTCGTCGATGCGACGCTGGTGGGCGGCGGCGATCTCGGGATGATCGGCGGTCGCGTCGCGCTCTTCCCGCGGATCCTGCGTGAGGTCGACGAGCCGCAGGCGTCCACTGCGAAGATCCAGGAAGCTCTTGAAACCGGCATGCCGGTAGGTGCGCCAATGGTCCTCGGTCAGGAAGACCTCGCCCGGCTCGAGTTCCCGGGGCGCGCTCGACTCGACCCCGGCTTTCGCCAGCAGCAAGTGGTGAATGTCGTGGGTGCGGACCAGCTGTTCGGGATCGTCGACGAGCGGTTGAGAAGCGAGCAGTGGGATCCGCAGCAGTTCTTCGAAGGCCGGATTGCCCCGGTGTTTCTGCAGCCCTTTCACGAGGTGTCGCTCGTCGATTCGCTCGCCGTGATCCGAGGTGAGTACGATCAAGGGATCGGGTCCCACCGCCGCCTCGTCGAGAATCCGAAGCAACTCGGTCACGGCGGCCTCGCCACGCGCCATCGCCTCGGCGTAGGCCTGGTGGTCGCCCCGCCCGAGGACAGCCGCCGGGTGCTTGCGTATGCCAGCCTGCTCACGTCGGCGTCGCAGCCCGACCGGGTCGTAGTCGTGCACGTCCATGTAATGGACGTAGAGGAAGAGGGGGCCTCCTCGGCGCCGAGCCAACGCTTCGGCCACCGCTGCGTTGACATGCATGGCGGCACGCCCCACCTCGTTCCAATCGTCGAAGCCTCGCTGCATGCCCGAAGGCGCGAACAGCAACACGTTCGAGACGATCCCGAGGGTTTCGTAGCCGGTCGCGCGCATGCCCTCTGCGAGGGTGGAAACCTCGGCCGGGATGCAACCGACCTCGTTGTTGCTTCGGGCGAAGCGCGCCATGCCGCACCAGGTGCGACCATTCCACGGGAGCGTCGCAGTCTCGCCCGTCGCCTGCACGCTGGGTGTGCGCCCGGTGAAGAGTGCGCCCATCGACATGGTGGTCTGGAAGTAGGCGGCAACCACGTTGGTGAGTCGCTGTCCGCCTTCGGCGATCCCGTCGATGGCGGGGGTCGCGGTGGGTCCGCCGTAGCTCGCGAGCGCATCGCGGCGCAGCGTGTCCATGACCACCAGGACGATGGTGTCGGGTCTTTCGTCCCGATCGCATCCCACGAGAACCGTCACGAACGCGATCAGCACGGCCAGGGTGACCGTCGGAGCCACGCGCCGAATCACCATGCCGTCGCCTCCGAGTCCGCGGCGGCGGGGGATGGCGTCGTGAGCCCGACGCGCTGGAAGAACCAGGGCGCTCCGAGCGTGAGCCACAGGCCGACGACGACGAGGTCGAGCGCGATGACGACGTTGCCCGCGATCCCACTCGGAACGCCGAACTCGCGCATCGACCCGAGCATCGAAAGCATCACCGCCATTCCGACCAGATAGCGCAATGCGCGTTGCCAGCCGGGTCCGCCTCCGTCGAATTCGACGTGACGGGCGGCGATGGCCGCCCCGCTTCCGATGCCCGCGATGAAGCCCGCTGCTCCGGCATTGAGGCGTTCGGCATCGCCGACCAGCAACAGGTCCGCGACGAACAGCGCGGCGCCGGCGGCGAGTGACAGCATGATCCGTGCGCCGAGTTCGGGGCGGCGGAGTGCCGCAAGGGCGCGATCGCCATACGTTGCGAAGGCCCACAGCGTGACGGCGCCGAGCGCCCAACCCACGATCACATCGCTCGGGAAGTGGACTCCGAGGTAGATCCGCGAGAAACCGATCGCCGCCATCAGCACGACGCTCAGCAGCCAGAACCAGGGTCTGGCGACCCAATTCGCGACGACTCCCCAGAAGACGACGACGAATTGAGCATGGCCGCTCGGCAGACCGTAACCGTCCTCGCCGCGCGAAATGATGCGCGGGTCTAGTTGGAATGGACGCGGTTGTGAGATCCAGGTCTTGAGGGTGGTGTTGATGAAGACCGAGATGCCGAAGACGGCGAGTAGCCGCAGGCCGGTGCGGTAGTCCACGCACCAGACGACGAACGGAATCAGGTAGAGGTAGCCCGTACCGCCCAGGCTCGTGATGAATTCGAAGGTCTGGTCGGCGAGCGGCGACTGGAACTGTTGCAGCCAGACGATGAACTCGGCTCCGGACGTGAGGAATTCCTGCATGGTCGTTTCCGTGGCCCCCGGCCGGAGATCCGGTTACTGGTAGCGCTCATCGCGGTATTCGATCCAGCCTTCGTCGTGGCGGCCCTCCGGATCGCGATGCGTCCAGTGCACGACGCCGCCGAGATCGTTCCATTCGTACTGGCCGCGAAATCGCACGCGTTCACCGCGCTTGATCGGAACGCGCTCGGCGAGGTCGATGTTGTGGGCGATCAGCACGGAGTGATCGCTCTCGAGCCGGACCACGAAACGCTGGTGGCGAGAGCCTTCGCGATCGTCGGGCAGGATCTTCTCTACGGTACCGCTCGCCTCCGTCATGAAGCCGGAGCGGTGCTCGGCAAAGGCGGCGGCGATTTCCCCGCGCGGCCCCGGCCGCGCGGTCTCGGCTGCGGTCGTCGCGGCCGGCGCAGGGTAGGCGGTCGGGTCGTCGAGAGAGGTCCGGACCCGGTATTCGAGGATCGCCGCGGCGATCAACACCGCGCTGAAGAAGACCACGCGGGCCCAGATCAGGAAGGTCTTGCGTCGGGATCGGCCCGAGCTCATGCGGGGAAGGGTTCGTGCGCGGGCTCCGCGATGCCGTCGCCGTCGATTCGCCACGGCGTCCACAAGAGCACGAGTTCTTCGACGTCGATGTCGGATTTCCGCGCGGCGACGCGGATCTCCTCGATCGCGACGTCGTCGATCGATCCGGACGAAAGCGATCGGCTGTCGCTCTCGAAATCCGCTTCGAGCTGCTGGAGCTGATCGCGTAGGATTTCGGTCTTCTCCTCGGCGCGCGCGACGTCGCTGCGCTCGCGCGCGGCCCGTGAAGCACCGCGCGCCGCGGTCGTCGCTCGTCCGACGCTCCCGACGCCGAGTTTGCGTCCGAACAACGCGCCCACGATCGTCGCTCCGAGAGAAATCGCGGTCTGCTGTTTGCTGGCGCTGTACTGCTCCTTCTGCACGTCGACGTGCATCTCGGCCTTGCGAATCCTTTCCTGCAGTCGCGTGAGCTTCGGTGCGAAACGCCGGCGCAGCTTCTCGACGGCGAGATCGCGTTCCTCGCGCAGGAGTCCTTGCACGCGCCCGCGAAACTCGCCCTCGCTCTCGCCCAGCTGCGACAACGCGCGCGGTTTTCGCGATTTGAGGATGGTGATCGGGCGCTGTCGATAGAGGTGGCTGGCGAGCATCTTCGACCAGCGCGCCGAGTTCTTCGCGCGAGCGGCGCCGCGCGGCAATTCGGCAAAGCTCGCAGCTTCCTCGGGCTCGTGGTCGAGGTCCGGCAGCGCCGCGCCGATCTCCCGCGCTTCGACCCACGGTGAAGCGAGGTTCTCTGCGTCGAGCGGTGCGACCAGCGCGGCCGACTGCCACTCGTCGACCTTCGCGGTCGCCTTGGCGTAGTGGAGCATCGCCTTCGCGGCGAGGAACGGGCGATAGACGATCCGTTCGTTCGCGGTCGCGCGGATGGTGATGGGCAGGAACGCTTCGTCGAGATCGGGCGGCAGCGCGGGACGCTTGGCGGCGCCCTCGGGCTCCGACGCGGGGGGCGCGGCGACGCGTTTTCGCTTCGGCGTGGGGGCGGCTGCGGCCGGGGCGGCGGATGTCGCGGCGGCGCCGCGACCGGCGCCCTGTGCGAGCGCGCGAATCTGGTCGCGCGCGAGCGGGCCGGCGAGGTACGAAAGCGCCCAGCGGGTCTGGAACACCTCCGGTTCGTCCTCGTGCACGTTGTTCATCACGAAGACGCGGCTGCCCAGCCCCGCGAGGGTGCGCTCCATCTGCGCGCGGTCGAAGCGCGCCGACGCGGCGCTCGAAGCACCTTCGAGGCCTTCGAGCACGCGGGCCTTGTCGCGCTCGGTCTGCAGCCGGCCGAGGAACCAGGTGCCCGCATTCGACAGCCCCTTGTAGTCGAGGTCCACCGGGTTCTGTGTCGCCAACACGACTCCAAGTCCGTAGGCGCGCGCCTGCTTGAGCAAGGTGAGCATCGGCGTCTTCGACGGCGGATTGGCGGTCGGCGGGAAGTAGCCGAAGACCTCGTCCATGTAGAGGATCGCGCGCAGGCTGCGGCTGCCGGGCTGGGCGCGCATCCACGCCACCACCTCGTTCAGGAGTTGCGTGACGAAGAACATCCGCTCGGCTTCGCTCAGGTGCGCGATCGAGAGAATCGAAAGCCGCGGTCGGCCGTCGGCGGTGTGGAGCAGCTTGCCGATGTCGAGCGGGTCGCCTTCGGTCCAGGCTTCGAAGCCCGGCGACGCGACCAGGTTGTTGAGCGTCATCGCGAGTTCGAAGCGATCGCCGCTGGGAAAGAACGAATCGATGTCCATCACGCCGATGCGCTCCATCGGCGGGTTCTGGATCTGGTGGATCAGGGTCGGGATGTCGAGACCGCGACCGTTGCGCCAGGCGTGCTCCAGCAGAGTCGAGACCAGGATGTGTTCGCGACTCCGGAGCGGGTCGGCGTCGATGCCGAGCAGGCCCAGCAGGCCCGAGGCTGCGGATAGAATGCGCTCGCGCAGCGCGTCGTCGTCGGCCGCGACGGCGGGCGCCGGTGCGGCGAAGGATTTCAACACGCTGATCGGATTCCCGATTCGGCTGCCGGGTGTGTAGAGCGTGCGCTCGGCGGATTTCGCGAACTTCGCGATGCGCGCGGGCTTCTGATCCCATTCCGCGAGCCCCTTCTTCCAGAGTTCGGCGGTGAAGCGCGCGTGCTCGCCCGGGCTGCGGCCCGCCCGCGCGGCCTCGCCCGCGTCGATCCACGGCTCGAAGTCCTCGGGCCGCAGCTTCGGAAAGGTGAGCATCAGGTTGCCGAGGTCGCCCTTCGGGTCGATCGCGATCACCGGGATGCCGTCGATCAACGCCTCTTCGAGCAGCACCACGCCGAGCCCGGTCTTGCCGCTGCCCGTCATGCCGACGCAGACGGCGTGCGTCGTGAGATCCTTGGCGTCGTAGAGGATCGGCTCCGGCTGGCTCTGATCGCTTTCGACATCGTGCCGGCGTCCCAGATAGAACGCACCGAGCTTCTCGTAGTCCATCGTGATCCTTCCTCGAGATTGCGGGCGGCAGCAGCGATTCGCGAACGGCGAGTGGATCGGGGAATCTAGCCGCTCTCGAGCGCGATTCGAAATGCAAATTCCGTTGGCCGGGCGCGTTTCGCGCGGGTCGGGATAGACTCTCGCAGCGGCGAATGGGGGATGATCGCAATGGCGTCGGTCGCGACCCGCCGGGTCGAAATCAACGGAATCGAGGTGTCGGTCAGCGAAGCCGGGAGCGGCGGCTGTCCGCTGTTGCTCGTGCACGGTTTCACGGGCCACCGGGACGACTTCATCGACCGCATTCCGGAGCTTTCCGAACAGGGTCGAGTGTTCGCCCCCGATCTGCGGGGCCACGGCAGCTCGACTCACACCGGGCGCGTCGAGACCTTTGGCTTCGAACAGCTCGTCGACGACCAGCGCGCGCTGCTCGACGCGCTCGGAATCGATCGTTGCGACTTGCTCGGACATTCCCTCGGCGGCATGGTGACGCTGCGTTTTGCACTTGCATACCCTGAGAGGGTCGCGTCGCTGATTCTGCTGAACACCGCGCCGTTCGCGCCCGACGCCTACGAGCCTGCGGTCTTCGAGAAGGCCGGTGAGATCGCGCTCGCAAAGGGGATGGCGCGTCTGCAGGAACTGGTCGAGCAGGCTGCGCGCAACGCCGACGACCCGAGTCCGGCGGATCGCCAGTCCGAGAAGTGGGCCGACCGCTACTGGACGCACCACCGCCGCCGCTACCGCGAGATGGATCCGGCCGCGTACGGGGCACTCGGGGCCGCAATGCTCGGTCAGACGTCACTCGTCCCGCGGCTCCGCGAGATCCGCTGCCCAACGACTGTGATCGTCGGTTGTGACGACCGGAAGTTCCTGCGCGGCGCCGATGCGATGGCGGCCGCGATTTCGGGCGCACGGCACGTGGTCATTCCCGATGCGGGCCACCATCCCCACATGGAGAACCCGAAGGCCTGGCTCACCGCGATGCGCGAACACCGGGGGGCGGGTTCCGCCGCAGCCTGAATCGGAGCTGCACGCCGGCTCGCGAATCCGGCGGCGGGGTCGCGGTCGGATTCGCTTGTTCGCGGCGCTCGAATCGCCGAAGCTCCGAGCGTGACCGAAGCTCCCACCACGCAACGCCTGCCGCAGGTGCTACTCGCCCTCTACGTCGCCTTGTTCATAGTCTGTGGGGTCGCGCCCTACGACCGCGCGGTCTGGTGGGCCGAGAATCTGCCGATCGTCGCGGTCGTGGCCGTGATCGCGTGGTTTGCGCGTCGACACCGCTTTTCGACCGCGGCCTGGCTCTTCATGGCGATCCTGCCCGCGTTGCACACGATCGGCGGGCATTACACCTTCGCACGCGTGCCCTTCGGCTTCGTGACCGACTTGTTCGGCTTCGAGCGCAATCATTACGACCGCATGGCGCACTTCACCGTTGGCTTCTACGCATACCCGATGGCCGAGCTGCTCCTGACCAAGCGCCTCGTGAATGCCCGCTGGATCGCCTACGCGTTCCCGATTTCGGTCATCCTCGCGATCGCGGGGCTCTACGAGTTGTTCGAATGGCAATTCGCGGTGCTCGGCGATCCCGACGCGGGCCACGCCGTGCTCGGCAGTCAGGGCGACGTGTGGGATGCCCAGAAGGACATCCTGGCTGACGGCCTCGGCGCGGCGTTCGCGCTCGGGGTCTTTGCGTTGCTGAACCGCGATCGCGTCCACGGCCTCTCCCGTCCTGACTGAAGCGCGAGGAACGCGCTATCTCCCCGCTCAGCGTTTTTCACTTTCCCTGGAGCCACTGCCTTGCCGCCGTTTCGCGAGCCGCCCCGACACTCCTTCGAACGCGTTGCGAATTTCCGCGATCTGGGTGGCCACACGACGAGCGACGGGCGCCGCGTTCGCCACGGCCGTTTGTACCGCAGCGGGCATCTCGGGCATTGCAGCGACGCCGACGTCGCCCTGCTTGCAGAGATCGGCCTGCGCGTGGTATTCGACTTCCGCACGCAAGGGGACATCGAGAAGGACGGCGCCGACCGGCTTCCCGACGGCACCGCGCACCGACAGCTGCCGATGCCCGATCCCGCAGCGAACGAAGATCTGCGTGGGATCTTTCGCGAGGCCGGACCGGATGGTCTCGAACGTGTCTTTGGAAACGGCGGCGCCGAGCGATTCATGATCCGCTCGGCGGCGAACCTCGTCACGGAGCGAAAGGCCGCCTATGCGACCTTTATCGAAGAACTCACGCGTCCGGAGTCGTTCCCCGCGCTGTTCCATTGCTCGGCGGGCAAGGACCGCGCCGGCTGGGCGGGTTCGGTGGTGTTGCTCGCGCTCGGTGTCGACGAGGCCGATGTGATCGAGCAGTACCTGCTCAGCAACCGCGACCTGGAGCACAACCGCGAGCGATTGCGTTCGGAGCAGACCGTCGAATGGGGCGAACTATTGCAGCCCTTGCTCGAGGTTCGGCTCGAATACGTCGAAGCC
>CAXMSF010000283.1:0-4781 GCA_964196055.1 uncultured Gammaproteobacteria bacterium
ATGTGCCTCTCGGCGACAGTGGCGAGGGCGCGGTTGACCTGCGCCAACCGGCGACGCGTTCCATCGATGGCATCACGGACGAACAGTCGGACATCGAGTGCCACCTGGTCGTTGCGGCTACGTGCCGTATGGAGCTTGCCGCCGACCGCACCGATGCGTTCGATCAGGCGGCGCTCGATCGCCATGTGAATGTCTTCGTCCTCGGGCGCGCTGCGGAACTTGCCGCTGTCGAGCTCCGAGAGGATCGCTTGCAGTCCCGCGACGATCCGCTGACCGTCGCGCCTTGGTATGATTCGCTGCCGCACCAGCATGCGACAGTGTGCGATGCTACCGGCGATGTCGTGGGGGTAGAGCCGGCGGTCGACCGGCAACGATGTCGTGAAGCGTTCGACCATCGAATCGGTCGGCTCCGCCATCCTTCCCGCCCAAGCCTTCAGATCGGAACGTTTCGCCGCCATCGCCGCTACATAGCGAAAAGGCGCAGCCAGTTGAACCCGGTGAGTTGTTGTCTTCTCTTCCCGCGCCAATTCGTCGGTCCGGGTCGAGGATCTTGACCCTTTAGCGATTCGATCGTGCTCACACGTCTTTGGTTTCGGTCGTCGATATTTGGTGTCCTTCCGGCAAGCGTGCGTGAAGTCGTCGCGAGTGCTCGGCTATCCTCGCCGCGAGGCGAGGAGGTGGATCGATGTCGAGCAGGAGCAGCGGGACGCAGTCGCGCATGGCGCGGCTGTCGAGACGGATCGGGGACTGGCGGTTGTCGGGTCGGCGTGGGAAGCGAATGCCGGAGGCCCTGTGGGAAGCGGCGACCGAGTTGGCCGAGGAGCTGGGCAGTTACCGCGTCTCGCGTGAGCTCGGCCTGAATTACGCGAGCCTGCGCGGGCGGGTTCGCACTCGAGCTGGGAAACAGGCGTCGGTTGCCAGTGTGCGGGAGGCTGCGGTGTCGAAGTCGGAGCCGGTGACGACGATGGCCGGCTTTGCCGAGGTGGACCTCGGCGCGGTGTTCGGCAGCAGCGAGGCGTCGGCCGAGATCGAGATCGCCCGAGGAGACGGCGCGCGCATGCAGATCCGTGTCCCCTTGGGGAGCGGGAAGGGGATCGGCGCAATCGTGTCGGCCTTCGTGGGCGATGCGTCGTGATCCAGATCACCCCCCACATGCGCGTGCTGGTCGCCGTCGAGCCAGCAGACTTCCGTCGCGGCATCGACGGTCTGGCGGCGCTGTGCCGCGCGGAGCTGGCAAGCGATCCTTTCGGCGGGACCGTGTTCATCTTCCGCAACCGGCGCCGTACCGCGGTAAAATGCCTGGTGTTCGACGGTCAGGGGTTTTGGCTGTGCCACAAGCGTTTGAGCAAGGGGCATTTTGGCTGGTGGCCGTCGTCGGTGGAGCAGCAGCGGTCCCTGCCGTTGGAAGCGCACGAGGTGGCGGTGCTGCTCAGTGGCGGAGATCCGCGGGGGACGAGGTCGGCACAGATGTGGCGGCGCATCGACGGCCGCGCCGCGTGAGCCAGGAGCAGAGAGGAGGGAGCGCAGGGGCGCCGGGCCTTGCGTTCCATCGACCGCGATGGTACGACGCCCGCCATGGCAACGATTCTCTCGTACCGCGGCCGCCCGGTGACCGAGCGTGACGTCGGGTTCATCCGTGAGCTGATCGCCGCGCACCCGCACGAGAGCCGACGCGGCCTGTCCAAGAAGCTGTGCGCGGCGTGGGAGTGGGTGCAGCCGAACGGGAGCCCGCGCGACATGGTGTGCCGCTCCCTGATGCTGGCGCTCCACCGAGGCGGGCACATCGAGCTACCGGCGGTGCGCTACCGTCCGCCGAATCCGCTGGCGAAACGCCCTCGCCCCCTGCCCGTGGTGGATGTCGACCGGCGCCCGATCCGCTGCACGCTGGCCGAGCTGGGGCGGCTGGAGTTCCGCCAGGTGCGCCGCACTTCGGAGGAGGCACTGTTCAACGGCCTGATCGAGCAGCACCACTACCTGGGCTACACGCAGCCGGTGGGCGAGCAGCTGAAGTTCGTGGTGCGGGCACGGGCGCAGGGGGAAAGGTGGGAGGATTCGCGGCCGGTGGCGTGCTTCGCGTGGAGCTCCGCCCCGCGCCACCTCGGCCCCCGTGATCGCCACATCGGCTGGACGGCCGCGCAGCGGCGTCGAAACATCCGCCTGGTCGCCTACAATCCGCGTTTCCTGATCCTGCCGTGGGTGGAGGTGCCTCACCTGGCCTCGCACCTGCTCGCTCGCATGGTGCGGATGCTGCCCGCCGCGTGGGAGCGGCTCTACGGCCACCCGGTGTACTTCGCCGAGACCTTCGTGGACACGCATCGCTTTGCGGGGACGTGTTACCGGGCGGCGAACTGGGCGTGCCTGGGCCGGACCACGGGTCGTGGCAAGGCCTCGGCGTCGAAGCGGCCGAACCGCTCGCTGAAGGAGGTGCTGGGCTACCCGCTGGTGCGGGACTTCCGCCGGCGCCTGTGTGTGGGGGGGGATGAGTCGGCGGCGTGAGGGGGCCAAGCGCCAGCGGCGCGAGGTGGACATCGGCACGCTGCACGCGATCGTCGACCGCTCGGTGGTCGCGCCGCTCACCGACCGGGATCGGGATCTGCTGCGCGCGGCCGTGGGCACGCTGGCGGAGGTGAGCGCGGAGCTCGAGCGCAAGGATGTCTCGATCCGCAGTCTGCGCGAGCTGCTGTTCGGGGCGAAGACCGAGAAGACGAGCACGGTGCTCGGCCAAGATCGCCAGGGGAGCGGACAACAACAGGACAAGGTCAAAGCCGAAGGTGGCGGCGAGGACCCGGCGCACAGCGAGCAGAGCGGCGAGAGAGAGAAGCCCGGGCGCCAGGGGCACGGCCGCAACGGGGCCGATGCCTACACGGGGGCCGAGCAGGTAGAGCGCACGCACAACGCATTGAGCCACGGGGACCGCTGCCCCGAGTGCGTACGCGGCAACGTTTACGGACAGAAGGCGCCGAAGGTGCTCATCCGCATCAAGGCGATGGCACCGATCCACGCCACGGTCTATCGCCTCGAGCGGCTGCGCTGTGGGGGCTGCGGGACGGTGTTCACCGCCGATGCCCCGCCGGGAGTGGGCCAGGAGAAGTACGACGCCTCGGTCACCAGCATGACCGGGCTGCTGAAGTACGGATCGGGGATGCCGTTCTATCGGCTCGAGAAGCTACAGCACAGCCTCGGCATCCCGCTCGCGGCGAGCACGCAGTGGGATCTGGTGCGTCAGGGGGCGGCTGCCCTCGAGTTGGTCCACGACGAGCTGATCCGCCAAGCCGCCCAGGGCGACCTGGTCCACAACGATGACACGACCGCGAAGATCCTCGCATCGATCACGGATCGTCGCTCCGATCCGGTCTCGGATCGGAAGTCGCGCACGGGGACCTACACGACGGGCATCGTCTCGCGGCTGGGCGAGAGCGGCCCCCGGGTCGGCCTGTTCTTCACCGGCCATCAGCACGCCGGGGAGAATCTCGAAAAGGTGCTCAAGCAGCGCGCCGCCGAGCTCTCGCCGCCGCTGCACATGTGCGACGGCCTCTCGCACAACACCGCCGGGGACTTCGAGACGATCGTGGGGAACTGCATGGCGCACGCACGCCGCTACTACGTGAAGAGCACCGACACCTTCCCCGAACCCTGCCGCTTCGTGCTCGAAGAGTTACGCGAGGTCTACCGCGTCGACGCGCGCGCGCGCCGTGAAGCGCTCGACGACCAGCAGCGCCTCCGGCTGCACCGCACCGAGAACGGCCTGCGCATGGCGCGGCTGAAGAAGTGGCTCTACACCCAGACCCGGGAGAAGAAGGTCGAGCCCAACTCGCCGCTCGGCGAGGCGATCGCGTACATGAAGAAGCACTGGCGGCGCCTGGTGCTCTTTCTGCGAAAGCCCGGCGCCCCGCTCGACAACACCGTGGTCGAACGCACCCTCAAGCGCGCCATTTTGCACCGCAAGAACAGCCTCTTCTACAAGACCCTGAACGGAGCGCTGGTCGGCGATCGCTTCATGTCGCTCATCCACAGCGCCGAGCTCAACGGCGCCGACCCCTTTGACTACCTCAACGCGCTGCTCAAAAACGCAGCCTGCCTCGAGGAGCACCCCGAGCGCTGGATGCCCTGGTGCTACCGCGACACCCTGGCGCAACTGGCCGAACGTCGCGCCAACGATGCTGGGCCGGCCGGCTGAACGGGCCCGGCGGCTACCCGGTCTGGGAAAATGGGACTTCGCATGCTTGCCGGAAGGACACGATCTACCCGCGCTCTCGTCGTTTGCCATCGACCGCCATTCTGCACCAGCGCGGCCTCTCGCAACCAGTCGGGGCACGGCGAGCACTTACAATGAAAATGAGACACTCTCATTGCGAATTTAGTGAAGCACGATCAGCGCTGCCGCGTCACTGACGTCGTTGGAGTTGACCGGCACGGCTCGGCGATTGGTGGGCTACCGGTACCCTGGACCACTCTCATAGCGTCGATTGTGGGCCAGCTATGGACATCGATTTTCGGCCGGCCGTCGGATTTTCGCTCCGGAGGCGGGTTGATCCACACTTCGGTGGGCGGCGCGGGCAGCGTCGGCGGCTTGTTCTTGAAGCGGCTGGGATGAGCTTCGTAGGCTTGGCGTAGCGCCGCCGCCCGCGCCGCCAGGACGTCAGCTGCCTGCCCGTAGTGAACGACCTCCGGGGTGAGATAGCCGATTCCCGCGTGGCGATGCTCGGTGTTGTACCAGGGGAAGAACGAACGGCCGAAACCGATCGCGTCTTCGATCGCGCCGAAGCGCTCGGGAAACCCCG
>CAXMSF010000284.1:0-6146 GCA_964196055.1 uncultured Gammaproteobacteria bacterium
ATGAAGCGAAATGCGATCCAGATCGCACTGTCGGGCGATGTCGACGAGCGGACACTCAAGACCTACGGACAGCACATTCGTGACGACATCGCGGCATTGCCCGGCGTCACACAGGTCGACCTGTCCAATGCGCGCAATTACGAGCTTTCGATCGAGGTTGCAGAGGAGACGCTGCGCCGCCACCGGCTGACCTTCGAGCAGGTGCTGGAGGCGGTTCGGAAATCGTCACTCGACATGCCCGGAGGGTCGATCAAGACGCGACGAGGCGAAATCCTGCTGCGCACCAAGGGACAGGCCTACACCGGACGGGATTTCGAATCGATCGTCGTGTTGACGCGGCCCGACGGAACCCGCTTGGAGCTTGGCGAGATCGCCAATGTCGTCGACGGCTTCGAGGAAGACCCGCGCCTGTCGCGCTTCGACGGTGAGACCGCGTTACTGATCCAGGTCTTCCGCGTCGGCGACCAGAAGGTCCTCGACCTCGTCGAGACGGTGAAGGCCTACGTCGAGCAGACCCGCAGCCAGTTGCCGGAGGGAATCACGCTCACGGTCTGGCGCGACGGTTCACGGAGCCTGCGCGATCGCCTCGACATCCTGGCCCGCAACGGTCGCAGCGGCTTCATTCTCGTCTTCGTCATTCTCTCGTGCTTCCTGCGGCTGCGCCTAGCGCTCTGGGTCAGCATCGGGGTTCCGCTGTCGTTCCTGGGCGCGCTGGCACTGTTCCCCGCGCTCGAATTGTCGATCGACGTGATCTCGTTGTTCGCCTTCATTCTCGTGCTCGGACTGCTCGTCGACGACGCGATCGTGGTCGGCGAGAACGTCCACTCCCACCAGGAGCGAGCCGAAGATCCGCTCCAATCCGCAATCCATGGCACTCAGGAGGTCGCGGTCCCCGTGATCTTCGGAGTCCTCACCACCGTGGCGGCCTTCATCCCACTCATCACTGCTCCGGGAGCACTCGGGCAGGTCTTTTCCGGCATCGGAATCGTCGTGGTCTGCTGCCTGTTCTTCTCGCTGGTCGAGAGCCAACTCGTCCTGCCGTCCCATCTCGGCCACGTCCGAATCGGAAACAAGCGGGCCGACACGTCGCACGGGCCGATCCGCGAGCGCTGGAAACGAATTCAGGCCGCGATGTCGAGCAGCCTCACGCGGTTGGCGGAGCGCGGCTATCAGCCCGCGCTGGAGCGCGCGCTCGAATGGCGCTACGCGACGATCGCGGTCGGCGTCGTGCTGTTGATGTGGACGATTGCCGTCGTCGCGACCGGCGGCCTGCGCTTGTCGTTCTTCCCGCCGGTCGAAGGCGATTACATCTCGGCCTCGGTCACGATGCCGCTCGGCACACCCATGGAGGTGACCTCCTCGGCAATCCGTGAGCTCGAAACATCCGCTCGGCGAGTAGCCGAAGAGCTCGCCGAGGAATTCCCACACGGCGACGAGCCACTGATCAAGCACTTCCTCGCCTCGGTGGGCGGGCAGCCGTCGAGGAGCAGAAGCGCTTCCGGGCGTTCCTCATCCGCCCAGAGCCATCTCGGCGAGGTGCAACTCGAGCTGCACGGCGCCGATGGGCGTCCGATCAGCGCGGGAGAAATCTCGCGCCGCTGGCGCGATGCCACGCCGACGATCCTCGGTGCCGAAGAGATCACCTTCGTCTCGTCGATCTTCAGTGCGGGTGAACCCATCAAACTGCGCCTGCAGTCCGCCGATGTCGACAATCTCCAGATCGCCGCGGAGGCCCTCAAGACGAAGCTCGCCGAGTACCCCGGCGTGGTCGACATCACCGACTCCTTCCGGGAAGGCAAGGAAGAAATCAAACTCACGATCCTGCCCTCGGCCGAGATGCTCGGGCTGAACCTCGATGACCTCGCGCGCCAGGTGCGGCAGGCGTTCTACGGCGAAGAGGCGCAGCGGATACAGCGCGATCGCGAAGACATCCGTGTCATGGTGCGCTACCCGAAGTCGCAGCGAGGCTCGATCGGCGACCTCGAGAACATGCGCATCCGGACGCCTGCCGGGGGCGAGGTTCCCTTCTATACCGTCGCCCGCGCCGAGCTCGGACGGGGCTTCGCGTCGATCAAGCGCAGCGACAGGCAGCGCGTCATCGACGTGAGCGCAGACCTCGAACTCGCCGTTGCGAACGCCAACGCGATCATGGCCGACCTGCGTTCGAACTTCCTGCCGCAGCTGATCGCCGACCACCCCGGCCTGCGCTACCGGCTCGGAGGCGAGCAGCGCGAGCAGGCCAAGATGGTGCGCGGTTTGATCCGGGGCTACGGCCTCGCCTTGATCCTCATCTACGCACTGCTCGCGATTCCGCTGCGTTCCTACGCGCAACCGCTGATCATCATGACCGCGATCCCGTTCGGCCTGATCGGCGCAATCGGAGGCCACCTGCTGATGGGAATGGGGCTCAGCATGATGTCGGTGATGGGCGTCGTCGCGCTGTCGGGAGTCGTGGTGAATTCGAGCCTGGTCCTCGTCCACCACCTGAACGATCAACGCAAACGCGGATCCTCGGCCGCGACGGCCGCACGCACCGCGGGCGTGGCCCGTTTCCGGCCGATCGTCTTGACCTCCATGACCACCTTCGCGGGCTTGACCCCGCTGCTGCTCGAAGAGAGCGTCTCGGCGCAGTTCCTGATCCCGATGGCGATCTCGCTGGCGTTCGGGGTCGCCTTCGCATCGACGGTCACGCTCTTCATGGTGCCGAGCCTCTACCTCGTACTCGACGACCTTCGACGCTTCGCGCAGCGCCGCACGGCGCGCGTCAGCACCGCCGGGGATCCACCCGCGTCACCGCCGCGAAGCTCCGCGATCGGCCGCTGATACACAGCCCAGGTCGTCCGGCAGTCAATACCTGACGGTGTGTCAAGTCGCCTCGAAATCGCTTAAGATCCCTCCGCTGGAACAACGCAGGAGGTGCCATGTCCACCGACAATCCTGATCCGATCACCGGCGAGGTCAACATCTTCACGCCCGACTTCGCCGCGTGCCCGCAACCCACCTATCGCAAGCTGGTCGACCAATGCCCTGTCGCCCGAGCCGCGTTCACCAACGGACCCGTCATCTCGCGCTATGAGGACGTCGTGTGGGCGCTGCGCCACCCCGAGATCTTCTCTTCGGAAATGGAGATGCAGATCGCACTCGGCACCCAGCGGCCGATGATTCCGCAGCAGATCGACCCGCCGTTGCAGACGAAGTTTCGAAAGATCCTCGACCCGCAGTTCTCGCGGCGGCGAATGCTCACGATCGAGCCCGAACTCCGGCGCCACGCCAACGCGTTGATCGACGGTTTCATCGATGCCGGCGAGTGCGAATTCAACTCCGCGTTTGCCATTCCGCTGCCCTGCACCGCGTTCCTCGCATTGATGGGGCTGCCGCTGGAAGAACTCGACCTGTTCCTCGAGCTCAAGGACGGCATCATTCGCCCCCAGACCAAGACCAATGATCCCGAGGAACCCGGGCGGGTTCGCGCCGAGAACGGTCGGCGGATCTACGAATACTTCGAACACGCAATCGACGAGCGCACCGCAGACCCGCGCGACGACATGCTCAGCTATCTGGTCGGCGCCGAGATCGACGGGCGGAAGATCACTCGCAACGACATCCTCGACATCTGCTTCCTGATGCTGCTCGGCGGGCTCGACACCGTCACCTCGACGCTCGGCTGCAACATCGCTTTTCTTGCCGAGAACCCCGAGCACCGACGCCGAATCGTCGAAGATGAAGCGTCGCTCCCGAACGCGATCGAGGAACTACTCCGCTGGGAGACACCTGTGATGGGCGTGCCGCGGGTCGTGAAGCAGGACGTCACACTCCACGGCTTCGAGATCAAGGAGGGCGAGACGGTGATGCTGATGCTCGGCGCGGCCAACGTCGACGACAAGACCTTCGTGCACGGAGACCGAGTCGACTTCGAGCGCGAGCGCAACCGCCACCTCGCATTCGGCGCCGGCCCCCACCGCTGCCTGGGGTCGCACCTCGCCCGACTCGAACTCGTCGCCGCGATGGAGGAATGGCACCGACGCATTCCCGACTACGCCATCAAGGCGGGCGAGACCCCACGCTACAGCCCCGGGATCCGTGAGGTCCAGTACCTTCCGATCACGTGGAATGCGGGCTGACGACATGAAGATTCGCGTCGACCTCGAACTCTGCGTCGGACACGGCCGCTGCTACATGATGGCTCCCGACATCTTCGACGAGGACGATCGAGGACACTGCCGGCTCCGCCTCGAAGACATCCCACCAGAACTCGAGGAACAGGCCCGCCTGGGAGAGGCCAACTGTCCGGAGGGCGCGATCGAAATCGCGGAGGATCGAAGATGAACGATGCGGACGACCTCGAAGCCATCAAGCGGCTCAAGTACAAGTACCTGCGCTGCCTCGACCTGAAACTGTGGAGCGAACTCGCGGAGTGCTTCACCGAAGACGCCGTCTCGGCCTATAGCGGCGGCAAGTATTCCTTCGACGGGCGCGACGCGATCATGGACTTTCTCGAGAAGGCCATGGGGGCTCCCAGCTTCCTTTCGAGTCACACCGTCCACCACCCCGAAATCGAATTCACGAGCGAAAGCACGGCGACCGGCATCTGGGCGCTGCACGACGTCGTAATCGAGACGAACGCCGACATCGTGATCCAGGGCGCGGCCTTCTACCACGACGAGTACGTTAAGGTCGACGGCGAATGGAAGATCCGCTCCACGGGTTACGAGCGCACCTACGAAGAGACGCTGTCGCGCGCCGATCTGCCGAGCCTGAAGATCACCGCCAATCGCTTCGCCAACGGCTGACACGGGCCCAACAGCGCGTAGCCTGCGCCTGCGCGCTGTCAGTCCGCCGGGCCGGACGACTCGAGTCCGGTGCGAGCCACCATGCTCGGACCGTAGTCGAGCGAGCCCTTTCGCAGGTTCACGAAGAACAGCTCCGGCAGGCTGAAGAACGCGCCCTTCGCTCCGGCCACGACCTCGTCGGGGCCCTCGAAGGGCAGACGCAGCAGTCCGAGCACCGCCTGTCCGAGCCCGGCCACGAGATTGAGAGCGCCGTAGAGCGGGCGCGGCAACACCACGTCGTCGGTGAAGAACAGGAAGAACGAATCTCGCGGGTTGTTGCGGTACACACTCGAAGTCAACGTATTCGATTCGCGCAGGTAGACCTTTGCCCTGTTCTCGCGGGCGTACATCTCAGACATTCGGGTCATCCGCAGCGACGGAATCTCTCCGACCTCGGCAACGCGGTACTCGCGCGTCATCGCGTCGAACGAAACCCACGGAATGAAGTTGAGCGTTCCATTCGTTTCGACGCGGCCGCCCAGCCGTTCGGCTACCTCCGACGGCTCGAACGCGGATTCGAGGGTCTGGAACAACGCCGACACGCAGTTGTTCGTCACGAGTTCGTAGCCGTAGATCGCACGAAGCGCCTGGACGGTCGAAGATTCGCGAGCTCGCGCGATGCCGAGCGCCGAACTTGCTTCGGCCGGGCTCATACGCGGCAACCATGCATCCGGCGGGCTCTGCTCACCGTGAGGTACGAGGCGCCCGCCATAGACACGAATGTCGCGACCGCTCGCGAGACCGTCACGAACCTCGAGTGCGCGGTTCGCGGCGGCCTCGACCTCGTTGTAATCCCGCTCGCCGATCTCGTCCGCGGCCAACAACGCCGCGCGTGTATCGAAGAAATCGGTACGGGCGAAGCGGCGCAGCTCGGCGAAGAACTCGGAACGGCCCGGATGTGCGACGTCCGTGATGGCTCTGCTTCGCGCCGGGAATGCATCGAGTACGACCCAGCGGCCCGTCGCAAGAGATTCCGCGATGACCTCGAGACGCGCCATGCCGATGAGCGCCACGAATCCCCAGTCGTCGCGCTCGGAGCCGAATAGATCCACGAGCCGATCTTCGAGTCGACCTTCGTAGGAGCGCAGGACATCCCGCTCGGCCTGCGAGAGTCGCCAGTCCGGGGTCGAATCCGAGCGAAGTACCTCACGCCGAACCGGCCGCGCTGTAATCAACACGTCGAGCGCAGCGCGGCCGCTCGCGAGATCGCTGAATCTCTCCGAGAATGCATACTCGTCGCCAGGCAGGCGATCGCGGTCGGAGATGGGCGAATCGATGGGCATCTTGCCCGGCCGTAGTTCGGCGATAGACCGATCG
>CAXMSF010000285.1:0-3933 GCA_964196055.1 uncultured Gammaproteobacteria bacterium
GGATGTCGAAGACCTCTACGTCACCGCGACCAAGCGCGCGCAGTCGGTGCAGGACGTTCCGATCTCGATGGCAGCGCTCAGCTCGAACTTCCTCGACGACTCGGGCATCACGAACATGGCGCAGGTCCAGGATTACGTACCGAACCTGACCATCAACCCCGTGACGGACACGCGCGGAACGGTGATCCGGATCCGCGGCATCGGTTCGGTCGGGAGCAACTCGGGCATCGATCCGAGCGTGGGCGTATTCATCGACGGCGTCTACCAGGGGCGCGCCGGCATGAGTGTCGGCGACCTGCTCGACATCGAGCGGATCGAGGTGCTGCGCGGTCCGCAGGGAACGCTGTACGGCAAGAACACCGCGGCTGGGTTGATCAACGTGATCTCGAAACGCCCGAGCTACGAGCCCGAGGCGACGCTCGAAGGCATCATCGGGAATTACAGCAACTACGAAGCGCGAGCGTCCGTCAACATCCCGATCGTCGACGAGAAGCTCGCGATGCGCCTGTCGGGTTATTACGTCACGCGCGACGGCTTCGACAAGCGCCTCAATGTCGGGGGGCGGACGCTCGCGCCGTATACCGAGGGCGACCCGAACAACCAGAACCTGTGGCCGGACATGTACAACTACTGGGATGACGATCCCTACGTCTTCGAGGATGGCCGCGTCAACGACGACAACCGCTGGGGAATCAAGGGCCGCGTCCTCCTGGACGTGATGGAGAACTTTTCGATCCTTCTCACCGGCGATTACTCGTACCAGGACACCAAGTGCTGTGTTGCGGACATCATCACTTACGAAGGCGCGCCATCGTTGAACGGCCAACTCATGTTCCCGAAACTGGCGGCCGATGCTGCGGATCCACCCGACAAGGCGTTTCTGGGCGGAACGGGGATCGGGCTGCCGCGGGAGGACCCGTTCGATCGCCTCGTCACGGCGAACACCGATCCCGTGAACGTGGTCGAGATCGGCGGCGCGACACTCGATGTCGAGTATGAATTCGTGGATACGCCGTGGCTCGCCGGAAATCTCGTGAGCTTGATTGCGGCCTGGCGGACCTATTCGTCCGATGGTCTGTTCGACGGCGATTTCAGCTACTACGACGCCGTGACTTCATGGACCGAAACGAGCCTCAACCAGTATTCCGTCGAGCTTCGCCTGGCTTCGCCGGGCGGTGAACTCGTCGATTACCAGACGGGCTTCTACTACTACCACCAGAGCCAGGACACGCTGGACAGCTTTCGCTTCGATAGTGACTTCGCGCTCAAGTTTCCCATCGCGCCGCCGGGCACAGAGAACATCGGCGACAACATCCACGAGACCACCAGCTACGCAGGCTTTGGCGAAGTCACGATCAACCCGATCGAGCAGTTGAGCCTCACGGGCGGTGTCCGGCTCACGCATGAGCAGAAGACCCGCGTGGGCAGCCAGTTCAGCAGCTTGCCTGACTGCGTCGCGCCGCCCGGATGGGAACCCGGCGACCCCCTGCCGGGCTGCATCGACGCGCCGCCGATCTTCGGGCCGCCGACGACCGCCGACCAGGAGCGAGCGGTGACCAATGTGTCGTACAAGGGGGTCGTCCAGTACTTCCCGTGGGAAGACGTCATGCTCTACGGCAGCTACGCGACGGGGTTCAAGTCCGGCGGCTTCAACCAGCTTCGCACCAAGATCGGGGTTCCGGGTGAGTTCGGCGACGAACTGAGCCGAAACGCCGAAGCGGGCTTCAAGACCTCGTTCTTCGAGCGGATGGTGACCTTCAACGTGACCGGCTTCCACACCTGGTACGAGGATTTCCAGGCCCAGATCTTCGACGGTGCCAGCATCAATGTCGTGAACGCCGCCGATCTCCGGAGCTATGGGATCGAGGCCGAACTAACCGTGGTGCCGCTTCCGAATCTCGTGATCGGGAGTTCTTTCGGTTGGAACGTCGCGGAATACGATGAATTTCCGAATGGCGTAGCGACCAACGAGGACAAGTGGGAGGGGACGAAGAACGCGCAAAGTCCCAGATACCCCGATGTCCCTGGCCGCCCGATCCTCTGCAGCGGCGATGCCCTGCCTGCCAATGTGGCCGACCCGAACGCATGCATCCAGGATCTCTCGGGCAAGACACTCGACAACGCTCCCCGCTACACGCTCAATCTGTTCGCCCAGTACGATTATCTGCTGCCCTGGCTCCCCGTCGAAGTCTTCGTGCGTGGTGAGTACGCCTACACGTCGTCGCGTTTCCTCGACGTCGACCTCGACCCGAACCTGTTTCAGCCCGACACCCACATCGGAAATCTCCGCGCGGGCTTCCGCGCCGAAGACAAGATGTGGGAGGTCACCGGCTGGGTTCGAAACATTACCGACGAGGGCTACAACGTGGTCGGCTTCGACGTGCCGACCATCAACGGTTTTGCGGGCATCAACGCGCCGCCGCGTCAGTACGGCGTGACGATTCGCTTGAACTTCGGGGCCGGCAGCTTCGACTGGCTCTAGCCGAGGCTTTCGGAAGAATTCATGGGACGCCTGAGGGGCAAGGTCGCACTCGTCACGGGCGCTGCGTCGGGAATCGGTGCGGCCACCGCCGTTCGTTTTGCCGCGGAGGGCGCCGCGGTTGCGGGCCTCGACATCGGCAAGCCCGCCGCCGACGCCTGGTCCGCGGTCGAAGCGAACGCCGCGGGTGCGAGCTTCCACGAGGCCGACGTCCGCGACGAGGCCGCGGTCGAGGCCGCGGTCGCTGCCGTCGTTGCGAAGTTGGGCCCCATCGACGCGCTGGTGAACGCGGCCGGCGTGATCGGCTTCGGCTCGGCCCACATGCTCGAAGTCGCGGAATTCGAACGGGTGGTCGACATCAACCTCAAGGGCTCGTTCATCGTTTCCAAACACGTTCTCCCCTCGATGCTCGAACGCGGCGCGGGCAGCATCGTTCACATTGCGAGCGTCGAGGGGCTCGTGGGCCTCAGCGGGCAGTTGGCCTACAACGCCTCCAAGGGCGGCGTGGTACTGATGACCAAGAACATGGCGCTCGACTACGCGTCGGCCGGGATCCGGGTGAATTGCATCTGCCCGGGCGGGGTCGAGACCGCGATGACCGCGATCCTCGATGTCGCGGAGATGAAGGAGATGCGCGACAAGCTGCGTAGCTTCCACCCGCTGGGTCGTTTCGCGAAGCCCGAGGAGATCGCGGGCGCGGCCTTCTTCCTGGTTTCGGACGATGCGACCTTCGTGACCGGGAGTTCGCTGGTCGTCGATGGCGGCTACACCGCAGGGCACACCCTCAGCCTCGGCTGAGGCGTTTCGCTGAAGTTCTCGGAGTGCGGGGCCTTCGCGCGTCCGGCAAATCGAAGTAGGGAGCGCTGCGCCATGGGGCAATTGGACGGGAAGATCGCGGTCGTCACCGGCGCGGGTTCGGGCATTGGACTCGCGATCGCCGAGCGCTTCGGCGCGGAAGGCGCGGAGGTGGTGCTGGTCGGCCGGCAGCAGCAGCGTCTCATTGAAGCCGCGGCGAGAATCGGCGGCGGCGCACGCGGCGTCTCGGTCGATGTCGGCGACGAAGCCGCGGTGAAGGCGCTGATCGACTCGCTGCCGCGCGTCGACATCCTCTGCACCTGCGCGGGCAGTGCCGTCTTCGGGCCGATCGACGAGTTGCCGCCGAGCGAGTGGAAGAATCTGTTTCACGCGCGCTTCTTCGGGCAACTCTATGCGGTCCACTACGCGGTGCCGAAGATGCCCGAGGGTTCGGCGATCCTGCTCTGCTCCGGGATCGCGGACGCGGCCTACGTGCCCGAGTACGCGGGCGGCGCGGCCATCTGCGGTGCGGTGAACTCGATGGGGAAGAACCTCGCGGTCGAACTCGCGCCGCGTGGCATCCGCGTGAACGTGCTGTCGCCCGGCTTCATCATCGGCACCGACATCAAATTCAATCTCGAAGGCGAGAAGGCGATCGC
>CAXMSF010000286.1:0-12401 GCA_964196055.1 uncultured Gammaproteobacteria bacterium
GGACCAGTGGAAGGCTCACAACCGCACGGTGCTGCACCTCTCGGGGCTCGCGACACCGCTGGTGCTCTCGGTGCACAGTGTCGTTTCCTGGGACTTCGCCATGGCGATCGTTCCGGGCTGGCACGCGACGATCTTCGCGCCGTACTTCGTCGCCGGCGCGATCTTCTCGGGCTTCGCGATGGTGCTCACGGTGATGATCCCGGTGCGTCGGATCTTCCGCCTCGAGGAGTACATCACCGACTACCACTTCGAGAACATGTCGCGGTTCATCCTGCTCACGTCGATCATCGTGGGTTACGCCTACTTCGCCGAGTATTGGACGGCCTGGTACAGCGGCGTCGAAGCCGAGCAATCCGCGTTCTGGTTGCGCGCGTTCGGGCCGTACTGGATCTCGACCTGGGTGATGATCATCTGCAACGGCGTGTTGCCGCAGATCCTGTGGTTCAAGAAGGTGCGCACCCACGTTCCCACGCTCTTCGCGCTGTCCGTCTTCATCAACATCGGCATGTGGTTCGCGCGTTACGTCATCATCATCGGCGGCCTGTCGCGTGAGTACGTCCCGGCGGTCTGGGGGACCTTCACGATCAGCTGGCCTGAACTGGGGATCGTCTGCGGGAGCTTCGCCTTCTTCTCGATGTTCTTCCTGATCTTCCTGAAACTCTTCCCGATCATCGCGATTGCGGAGATGAAGGAGATCGCCATTCACGAGCGGGCCCACGCCGAAGAGGGAACCCACTGATGCCGCGCATAATCGGCATATACGACCTGCCCGGAAAGACTGCGGCCGCGATCACCCAGATTCGCGCACGCGGCTACCAAGAGATCATCACCTACGCGCCGGCGCCCTTCGAAGAGGTCGAAGACGCTGTAGATCCCAAACCCAGCGGCGTGCGGTTGTACACCCTGATCGGGGGGCTCGCGGGCGTCGTCACCGGCTTCGCGCTCACTCTGTGGATGGCGAACAACTGGCAGATCGCGATCGGCGGCAAGCCGTTCAGCTCGATTCCGCCCTACACGATCATCGCCTTCGAGCTGACGATCCTCTTCGGCGGCCTGATGACTGCGCTCGGTTTCTTCATCAAAGGCAAGATGCTGCGATTCAAGCAGCACGACGTCTACCACCCGCGATTCTCCGCGGAGGACTTCGGTGTCGTGGTGACGTGCCAGTCGCGCGACGTACCCGAGCTCGAGTCGCTGCTGCGGGCCCACGGCGCGATGGAGGTCACCCTTGTCGAGTCGTAGCTTCCGATTCGCCCGGACCGTCTTTCTGCTGGTCGCGCTGATGCTGACCGGTTCGATCGGTTGTTGGGAGCAGTGGTCGAACAACTGGTTCCCGCAGATGAAGTGGCAGCCGGCCGTTCAGGCATTCGAGCGCGTCGAGTGGCAGGGTCGTCTCGAGGGCTTCCTTCCGCCCGAGGGTACGGTGCCGATCACCGGCGGCGAGGCGGATCACTCCCTGATGACCGACGACGAGGCCGCCACGCTCGTCAATCCACGATCGCGTTCACTCGCGTCCGTTCAGAACGGCAAGGCGCAGTACGAGACCTACTGCATCACCTGCCACGGAGCATCGGGTCTGGGTGACGGTCCCGTCAGCATCTCGGGCGAGATCGCCGGGCCGTTCATCGGCGTGCTGCCGATCGCGGGGCCGGCTTCGGTTGCCAAGGTCCGCAGCGAGGGGCACATCTACAACACGATCCGCTACGGCCGCCGCCGGATGCCCAACTATCGGCGCATCTCGAGCGAGGATCGCTGGGACATCGTGAACTACGTCATGTACATCAACCAACCGGGAGCGGACCTGTGGTGAGCGCGGGCGAGATCGATCGAGCAAATCCGCGCGGCATTCCCACGTCGATGCTCGGAACCTGCGGGGTGCTGATCGCCGTCGGGTTGATTGCGTTCGTCGGCGGCCTGGTGAGCGACGCGGATACCGCCTGGCGCGCGTTCCATGTGAACCTCATCTACTTCATGACGCTGTCGCTGGGCGGCCTGATGCTGTCGTGCGCGCTCGTGATCGTCGGCGCCAAGTGGGCCGGGCCGGTGCGCTACGTCGCCGAAGGCCTGGCCGCCTTCGTGCCCGTCGCCTTCCTGCTGATGCTCGTGCAGTTTCTCGGCAGCGAATCGATCCACAGCAACTGGGTCCACGGTGCGCCCCACGGCAAGGAGGGTTGGCTCAATCTCCCGCGTGTCTACCTGACCGACCTGGCGATCCTGGGCATCCTGGCGCTGTTGACGCTGCGCTATCTGAAGCTCTCGTTCCGGCCCGCGCTGGGCGGCGCCGCCGAAACTGCGACCCAGGCCAAGGGCATGTTCGCGCGCTGGACGAAGAACTGGCGCGGCGACGCCGAGGAGCAGGCCGACTCGAAGCGCAAGCTGGCCGTGCTCGCGCCGATCTGCGCGCTCGTCTACGCCTTCGGATACTCCTTCATCGCCTTCGATCAGGTGATGTCGCTCTCACCGATGTGGTTCTCGGCCATCTTCGGCTGGTATTTTCTGTGGGGCGGCTTCCTGAACGGCATCGCGGCGACGGCCTTGATCTGCGTCCTGCTCTCGCGCAGCCCCGGCTGGGACGCCGAGATCACGCGTCCGCGCATGCACGACCTCGGCAAGATGATCTTCGCGTTCTCGATCTTCTGGATGTACCTGTTCTTCTCGCAGTACATCGTGATCTGGTACGGCAATCTTCCCGAGGAGACCCAGTTCTTCGAAGCGCGTCTGGGCTCGCAGTTCCTCCAGGACAGCTGGTACTGGGTCTGGGACAACTTGAATGAGCCCTATGTGAAACTCTCGCTCACGGCCTGGTTCGGCTGTTGGGTGATTCCGTTCTGGGTGCTGCTCGGGCAGGAGCCGAAGAAGACCAAGTCGATCCTCGGCAGCGTCGCTGCGATCTCGCTGCTCGGCTTCTGGCTCGAGCGCAACGCGTTGGTCTGGCCCTCACTGGTTCCCGGCGACGGTGCAGCCTGGTTCGGTGCCATCCAGGTTGGCGTGGCCCTCGGTTTCCTGGGCCTGTTCGCGCTCGTCTACCTGGTGTTCAGCCGGGTCTTCCCGACCTTGCCGCTGCCCGACCGCTCGTAATCGACCCACGCAGATTTGCGAGTGCAGCGCTGGGGCTGCAGGGTCGTGCCGCGCTCCGCGGCTTGCGCCGCGCGGTGCTTCTCGGCCGCGGTAGCGGACGGATGCGAAATGCAGGCTAGGCTTTTGCTGTGAGTTTCGATCCCTTCGGAAGCGACGGCCAGGTATTCCCTCTCGCGGGGGGGCGTCCGCCCATCGTGTTGCGTGCGGACGAAATGGAGCACCCGGTCGCGAGCCGAGGGCGTCGTCGCGTCGTCACGAAGTACTCCGAGATCACTCACCTGACGACCACCACGCAGGCGGTGTGGATCGGAGCGAAGCGTTCGGTCTACATCCTGGGCCGCGGCATGTTCAGCCAGACGGGTGGGCCCGAGAACCTGCTTCGCGCGCTCTCGCGGCGGATTGCGGAGAGCCCGGGAGGCGCGCAGCAGCTCGAGCGGATGGCCGCCATCGAGCTCGAGGCGCGCAATGCCGGACCGCTGCGGGCGACCTGGGCGATGGCCGGAATCTGTGTTGCGGTCTTCGTGCTCCAGCTGTTCGTCGGCACCGCGATCGAGGCCGTGGGGAACTTCACGCCGGCCTTCTTCCGCGACGGCGACACCTGGCGGGTCGTGACCGCGAACCTGATCCACGCCGCGCCGCACTTCCCGCTCCATCTCGGCCTCAACATGCTCGCGCTGGTCGTGCTGGGCGCGCTCGTCGAGCGACCGCTGGGTCCGGCCCGCACCGTCACGATCATGGGCGTTTCGGGCGTCTGCGCGATGGCGGCGAGCGGGCTGATCGACTCGGTGCCGGTGGTCGGCGCTTCCGGCGTGGTCTTCGGACTCGTCGGCGCGGCGGTCTGGCTCGAATTCGCGTGGGCGGACCGGCTGCCGGCCTGGTGGCGCTACCCGCGGCGATCGCTGTTGCTGTTGCTCGTCATCAACGGCGTGATCGGCTTCCTGGTGCCGGTCATCTCGGGTTCAGCCCATATGGGGGGCTTCCTCGGCGGTCTCGTCGCAGCGGCGGCGTTGACGCGCGCTCCTGCGCGCTCGCACCAGCCCTCGGCCTGGATCAGGGCGTCGAGCGTTGCGGTCATGGCAATCACCTGTCTCGCCATCGCGAGTGCGGGTTGGGAGCTCGCGCGCCCCGGCGAGTACATCGCCCGCCACGCGGCGCGGCTCGCGCGCTTGCCCGGGATTTCGGTGCTCGAGCTGAACGACACCGCCTGGCTGATCGCCATTTCGACGGATTCCTCGCGCGAACTGATGGAAGCGGCGCTGTTGCTGGCCGAGCAGGCGGTGGACGAGACCGAACGCAAGGATCCCAACATCCTCGACACCCTCGCCGAGGTCCAGTTCATGCTCGGTTGGCCCGAGCGCGCGGTCGAGACCATCGACGAGGCGATCGCCCACGCGCCCGACGTCGACTATTTTCGCGAGCAGCGGCGGCGTTTCACGGGCGAGCGCGATGCGGACGATCGGCCCGCCGCGCCACTCGCGCCGTGGTTCAACTCGCCGCCGGAGTCCGAACCCGCTTCGATCTACGACGAGCCCGGAATCACGGTCTGATCTCGTCGCCGTCATCCGGGATCACGATGGAGCCGTCGAAGTCGTCGATCTCGCTCGTGATCTGGATGTCGTAGACCGGAGGCGGCCGCAGACGCACCAGGGCGAGCTTTTTTACGCCTGCGCGTGCCGCGATCCCGCCCACATCTTCGAGCCGCGTGTGGAGCGCGATCTCGCGGCGCAGGCGCACGGGATCCGTGTCGACGCCGATCATTTCCGCGACCTCCGGGTCGGGAATGAACGCGGCCTCGTGCACCAGCAGGTCGGCGCCCTGGGCGAACGCGACCAACGCGTCCTCGGCCCAGCCGGTTCCGGCGATCACCGCGGAGCGGTCGCCCGCTTCGAAGCGGTACGCGAAAGCGGGGAGCGGGCCCCCGGGCAGCGCTCCGGCGCGTACCAGCAGGCCGCCGGCCTCGAAACTCCAGCCGTCTTCGATCTCGACGCTCTCGACTGCGATCCCCCCAGGGGGAATGTCGAGCGACTCTCGTCGTGCGGCGATTCCCCGCGCATGGGCCGCAAGCAGGCCGTCGACGAGGGCGCGCGTACCCACCGGACCCACCACCTGCAGTGGCTCGCTGCGACCCTGGATCCAGCCGGTCAGCAGCAGATCGTCGAGCCCCACGGTGTTTTCGGGCAGCAGGTTCGTGAGCAGCAGCAGCTCGGGCTGCGAGACCGAGATCGTGGCGTTGCGCAGGCCCTCCGCGACCGAGCGACCCGCGTCGACGAGCAGCATGCGTTTGCCGGCCGCGACCGCAGTGGCGGGGCCACCGCGCGCCGGGTTCTCGTATTCGCCGCCCGTACCGACCGCGATCACGGTCAGCGCGCGAAAGCTGCGGGCTTGGATCGGGACGACGCGGGCGGCGACGTTCTGGAACTGCCAGGCCCCGTACGTCATCAGCCAGCTGAACGTCGCCACACCGAGGACCAGGAATAAGCCGATCAGGCGCAGGTTCATCCGGGGAACACCCCGGTCTCGTTGCCGAACACCGGCACTCGATCCTCGAGCTGCCGGCGCACGGCGTGAGAATGCACGGATCCTTCGGCGTCACCGCCCTCACGGGTGAGGCCTGCGACGCGGTTGCGGTGGTGGGGCCGTCGGCATCCGGGCATGCTGGGATTGTAGTGCGGTGGGGCTCCGCTTGCGGCACCCGCTGGTGGCGTCGCGAAGCATTGTCTAGCCTTTCGAGTCAGGGGGCCTCACTCGCTCCCGAGTTCTGCGGCGCACGCCAATGGGGCGGTGTTCGTGGGGCGACCCGGAGGGGCGGTAACGGCGACGGCTCTGCTACCCGGGACATGAAGCGAGGTCTGGGCCTCGTGGGATGTATTCGACGCCGAAACGGGAGGTAATTCGGTGAATCATCAACGTACTACGGTGAGTGAGGTGGCGGCGTCCTGACGCCGAGCCGAATTAGTTGCAACGTTTCGGTGTCCTGGGATGCAAGGTACCCAGCGCCACCGCCCCGGGAGCGCGGAGACCGTAGCCGCGTTTGGGCCTAGGCCCGCTCCCGGGGCCTTTTTTTTGAAGCTCGAATCTGGCAGCACGCGCATCGAGCTGCGACCGGGCGGTAGGATCAGCGCATGATCGACGCGAATTCCGTCTCGGATGACCCCCTCACTCCGCTCGTCTTCCTGGAGCGCAGTGTGCGGGTGTTTCCGGACAAGACCGCGCTTCGTTACGGCGACCGCAGTTGGAGTTGGAGCGAGTTCGCGAAGGACGTCGGACGCTTCGCGGGTGCCTTGCAGCGCGCGGGCGTCGGCCCCGGCGATCGGGTGGCGATGCTCGCCCCCAACGTGCCGGCCCTGCTCGCGGCCCATTTCTCGGTGCTGCGCCTCGGCGCCGCGCTGGTGGCTCTCAACACCCGTCTCAACGATTCCGAGATCGGCTACATCCTGAACCACTGCGGCGCGAAGGTGCTGCTCGTCGACCCGGAGCTCGCGGGCAACGTGCCGCGCACCCGCGCCGAGCTGACCGCAGACCCGTTGATCGTGAACCTCGAAGATCCCGTTGCGGGCGTGACGGGCTGCCCGTTCGAGGGGCCGAGTTTCGACGAGTTCTGCGACGGAGCGGAAATCCTCCCGGTGTCGGGTGGCATCGACGACGAACGACGCATCACCTCGATCAATTACACCTCGGGCACCACCGGCCGACCCAAGGGCGTGATGTACAGCCACCGCGGTACCTACAACAACGCACTCGGCGAGGTCATCGTGCACGGGCTCTCGCGCGATTCGGTGTTCCTGTGGACCCTGCCGCTGTTCCACTGCAACGGCTGGTGCTTCCCGTGGGCCGTCACTGCGGCGGGTGGGACCCACGTGATGCTCCGCGCGGTCGACCCCGCGAGAATCTTCGAACGGATCGCGAGCGAGGGCGTGACGCACTTCAACGGCGCCCCGACGGTGCTGTTGATGCTCGCCGAAGCGCCCGAGGCGCAGGGCGTTCACTTCGACCCGCCGATCAAGGTTGCAACCGGTGGTGCGCCACCGTCTCCGACGCTGCTCGCTCGGATGCAGGCGCTGGGCGTCGACGTCACGCACATCTACGGACTGACCGAGACCTACGGCCCGCATGTCCTATGTCAGCTGCAACCGGGCTGGGAAGAGCTCGACGCGAATCGACTCGCGCAGAAGCTCTCGCGTCAGGGGGTCCCGTATCCCATCGGGGCCCACCTGCGCGTCGTCGACGATCAGTTGAACGACGTCCCCGCCGACGCCCAGACGATGGGCGAAGTCGTGATGCGCGGCAACAACGTGATGCAGGGCTACTACGACGATCCCGACGCCACCGCGGCCGCATTTGCGGGCGGTTGGTTCCACTCGGGCGATATCGCGGTGGTGCACCCCGACGGCTACATCGAACTGCGCGACCGCAAGAAGGACATCATCATCAGCGGCGGCGAGAACATCTCGACCATCGAAGTCGAGCACGTGATCGTACAGCACGAGGCCGTGCTCGAGTGCGCGGTCGTAGCGTATCCACACGAGAAGTGGGGCGAGGTGCCGAAGGCCTTCGTCGCGCTCAAGCCCGCTGCGAGTGCGACGCAGGCCGAGATCATCGACTTCTGTCGCGAGCGCATGGCGCATTTCAAGTGCCCGAAGCACGTCGAATTCGGCGAGCTGCCCAAGACCTCGACGGGCAAGATCCAGAAGTTCGTGCTGCGCGGGCGTTAGGGCCGGTCTGCCGTCCACTCACCCGGCGTTTCGATTCGTCCCCATTGCGTTCACTTTCTTCGATTCCGGGCCCTCGCTGAGCCGACGGTGCCGAGTTCACGGCGAAAGCCTTGCGGGAGTGACTCGCACGGGTCGGTCTCCGAACGACATTTCGCATGCCCCCCCCAAACCTCGCGCTGCTTCGAGTCGGTTGGGTGCGGGCGCGGAGGTGTGTGATTGAGGGACACGTGCAACCGTCGCGCTTGCCGCGTCCGATTCCGACTTGCCGCCCGGCTATTCGCTAACGTGGAGTGCCTCCGGCCCCGGTTGCTTCGCGCCGACTCAGCGCGACGACCTCGAGCCATTCATTGAACCTCATTTTGAAACAGGGTAGACGCCATGCTTCACGGAAACGCTCATCCCGACTTCGTCGACGTCGTTCGCATCCTGCGTCGCATCCTGCCCAAGCAGGGGCCCGGCGGGGCTGCGGTGTGCGTCTACCACAAGGGCGAGAAGGTCGTCGACGTCTGGGGTGGGACACGCAATGGTGCTGGAAGCCCGTGGGAGGAGGACACCCTCAGCATCTCGTTCTCCACGACCAAGGGTGTTGCCTCCACGCTGCTCCACGTGTACGCCGACCGCGGGCTGATCGATTACGACGCGCCGGTTGCCGAGTACTGGCCCGAGTTCGCCCAGGGCGGCAAGGAGCGCATCAAGGTGCGTCAGTTGCTGTGCCACGAGGCGGGCCTCTACGGGATCTCGGACATGGTCGAGCACGGTAGCGAGATGCTCGACTGGGACCGCGTCACGTCCCGGATCGCCGCCGCGACGCCGCGTCATGCGCCCGGCACCGCCCACGGCTATCACGCACTCACCTACGGTTGGCTGGTGGGCGAGATCGTCCGCCGCGTCGCGGGCAACAAGCCCTTCCCCGAGCTGCTCGAGAAGGACCTCGCACAGCCGCTCGGACTCGACGGCCTGTTCTGCGGCGTGCCCGCCGATCAGCAGCACCGCTGCGCGACCCTCATGGCGCGCGGACTCGACGGCCCCCTCGAGGACCGCCGACGCAATACCGAGAAGATCGTCGAGCGCGCCGCCGTCTGGAGCAAATGGCTGTCGCGCTTCGGCCTGCACTACGACCCGAGCGAGAGCATCGCGGCGCTACTGGCGCCGGGCATGGAAGATCTCGACTTCAACTCGGAGGAATTCCGCGCCGCGTCGATTCCCGCTGCGAACGGCATGTTCACGGCGCGTTCACTGGCGCGTCTCTACCAGTGCCTCGCCCTCGGCGGCGAACTCGACGGGGTCCGGCTCATGTCCTACGACACCGTGCGCCGCGCGAGCGAGGTGCAGAATCGCACCCGCGACCGCGTGGTCCCGATCTCGATGCGCTGGCGGCTCGGCTACCACCGCGTATTCGCGGTTCGGGCTCGCGTGCCGGCCGGCTTCGGCCACTTCGGCTTCGGCGGCTCCGGCGGGTGGGCCGACCCGTCGCGTCAGCTCTCGGTCGCGCTCACGGTGAACAGCGGGGTGGGGACGCCCTTCGGCGACTCGCGCATTGCTCGCATCGGCGGCGCCGCCGTCCGTTGCGCCGACCGGCGTTAGGCTCGAACGCCGGTCCCGCTCTGCTCGGCGTTTTTCTGCATCGGTTAGACCCCCAACCTCCCGCTCCCGCGAGTTGGGCTCGGGGCCGCCGATCCACGTGACGGCCGGGAATCGTGCTCGAGCGCAACGACTTCCTGATGGATCGCGGCCCGATGATTGTGGCGCCGATCCTGTCGTTCGCCGTCCGGCGCCTCCGCCACTCTCATGTTAGACCGACCGTGGCTGCGGACTGAAGCCCAGCCGTCGTTGACGTAGGCCACAGCACCGCTTCGGGTGCTGGCGGCCGGTATCCCAACGAGCTGTGTGGTCTGAACCTGTCGTACTCCTTCCGCCACCGCTCGGTCAAGACCTTTGCTTCACCGAGTGTGTAGAAGCTCTCCCGGTCGAGAAGCTCGACTCGCAGCTTCCCATTGGATGATTTTCACAACACCGTTTGGCGTGAACATCCAGCAGGTTTCGCGCTACTGTACCGCGAAAGTCAACCGACGAGGGGACCTCCGACATGTCCGAAGCCACACCGCCGCAGGGGGACGATTCCTACATCTCGAAAGTGATCGAAGCCGTCATCCGCGTCGGGCTCATACTCGGGCTGATTGCGTGGTGCTTCAGCATCATTCGCCCGTTCATCACACCAGTCGTTTGGGGCGTCATCCTCGCAGTCGCGTTCTTTCCCGTGCACCAGTGGCTGGTCGGTCGCCTCGGCGGTCGCGACAAGCTCGCGGCGCTGCTCATCAGCCTGGTGGGGCTGGCGGTCGTCATCCTGCCGGCCGTGGCGTTCACGGGCTCGTTGGTCGACTCGGGTCAGCAGATTGCGGAGAGCGCCGATCTGGACAATATCAAGATCCCCCCGCCGCCGACCAACATCCAGGATTGGCCCGTGATCGGCAAACGGACCTACGACCTCTGGGCTCAGGCGAGCCGCAACATCGAGCCGCTGCTGGTCAAATTCACACCGCAACTCAAGGAGGCGACCGTCTGGCTTCTCGGCGCGGGCCTTGGCCTCGGGGCCGCGATCGCGCAATCACTGCTCTCGATCATCATCGCGGGCGTGATGCTATCGGGCGCGAGTAGCGGAGCGGCTGCCGCAAAGTCGATTGCCGGCCGATTGACCGGTGCGGGGGGCGATCATTTCGTCGAGATGGCAAGCGCGACGGTGCGCAGTGTCGCGGTCGGAATCGTCGGCGTCGCGATGATCCAGGCCGCGTTGGTCGGTATCGGAATGGTCGCCGTCGGCGTGCCACATGCGGCGGTCTGGACGTTGATCGCATTGTTCCTTGCGATCTTGCAACTCCCACCGCTGATCGTGGCGCTGCCGGTGGTGATCTACATGTTCTCGCACCTGTCTACGCCGATCGCGGTGGTCTTCCTGGTCTGGGAGGTGCTCGCGTCGTCGAGTGACACCGTCCTCAAGCCGATCCTGCTCGCGCGTGGCGTCGAAGTCCCGATGCTCGTGATCTTCATGGGCGCGATCGGCGGCTTCATGGCATCGGGCTTCATCGGGCTCTTCATCGGTGCGGTCATCCTTTCACTCGGCTACGAACTTTCGAGCGACTGGCTGAATGCGAACAACGAAGGCGCCTGATGGCCGCCGAAGAGACGGCATCCTCGTTGGGCATTGTTGGATTCGCCATCTCGAGGTGCGGATCGAGGATGGGCCAGGAGACGTAGAGGAGATGAGGTTGTGATTAGCGGCCGGCTTTGCGGATCTTCGGTTACACCCATCCGCGTGGGCTTCGTTCTCTGCTGCATCATCGCCGCCGGGCTCATCGGCTGCGATCGAGAGGAACGAGAGGATCGAGAACCCGGCGTCGAGTTCGATCCGCCAGCGGGGACCTACGAGTCGCCTCAGCTCGTTCGTCTTGTCGTGCCGGCGGCCGAGGCGGTCTACGTCTCGATCGATGGCCGCGATCCCGACGCGTCCCGATGTCGCCCCTTCGACGGCTCGCCGATCGAGCTCAATGGGAGCGCCGAAATCAAGGTTGTCCTGGTCCGCGACGGCAAAGCGAGCCCGCCATTCGTCGGCGAGTACCTGATCGCCGGGGACGAAGAAGCGGCTGGGAACGCCGCAATGCTCGAGGCCTGGTTCAAATACGAAGAAGCGACACGGCGCAAGCTGATGGACGAGAACAACGGCGGAAAGGAGCCGGGCCTCGGGCAACTTGGAAAACGCTGGACCCTGCAAGATGGGAAGGGCGGGAAGATGGATTGGATCACCGAGGCGGAGGGATTCAAGGGGCGAACCACATTCACATACGAAGACTACGAATTCAATGGGCTGCGCGTCCGCGGCGTTCTGATCGGTCGCTTCGACACGAAAGGGACCGGCCGCGTACGCACGCGGGGTGGACGAGCGCTCGTGCTGACCGGCACGCACTCGGGAACGATCGACGACCAGGCCCGCCTCGAGCGAAAGGTCCGTGCAGCCGGCCACTATTCGGTGACGTGTAGCGGGGAGGACTGCGCATCGGGGCCCACGCGTCATCTGGCCCCCGATTGGAAGATCGCGTCCACCGCGAAAAACAACCGTGGCGGGTCCTGCGCCCCCGCACCGGAACCGTTGGCTGTCGAGCGCTGGTTCCAGATCCGGCACGCGTCGTCCGGACGATGCCTCGAGCACGGTCATGCGGATGATCTGGTTGCGGTGCCCTGCGATCGGTCTGCGCGCGGTCAACACTGGCTCGTCGCAGGTCGCCCCGATGCCGTGGTGATTCGTTCGGCCTGGAATCGAACGAGCTGCATCGCCGACCGTGGTACCAGCGCATTCGACACGAACGTCGTCGTTTCCGAGTGCCGAGCCGATTCGCGCCAGCGCTGGCGCTTGCTGGTGAGTCAGAAGAAGGCTCGAATTCAAGGGCACAGGCGACCCTTCTGCCTCTTCGTCCCGGAATGGGGCGGGAGCGTCATCGGCACGAACGGCAACTGCGGACTGGTCAGTGACGCCATCCGGTGGGAGTTTTGGGAGCGCGGCGGCGCGCACGTTCGCGTCCCTGTGTCGCCTCCCGGTTAGGCCCCTCGAGAGGCCGCGCA
>CAXMSF010000287.1:0-20990 GCA_964196055.1 uncultured Gammaproteobacteria bacterium
CGCCGCGACGATCGGTCCCATCCCCGGGCCACCGCCACCGTGCGGAATCGCGAAGGTCTTGTGGAGATTCAGGTGGCAGACGTCCGCGCCGATTATTGCCGGCGAGGTCAGTCCCACCTGGGCATTCATGTTCGCGCCGTCCATGTAGACCTGCCCGCCGTTCTCGTGAATGCAGCGGCAGACCTCCTGGACGGCTTCTTCGAATACGCCGTGGGTCGAAGGGTAGGTGAGCATCAGCGCACCGAGGCGATCGCGGTGCTCCGCTGCCTTTGCGCGCAGATCGTCGACATCGACGTTTCCGGCCTCGTCGCAGGCGACTGCGATGCAGCGGAATCCCGCGATCACCGCGCTGGCTGCGTTCGTGCCGTGAGCGGATACCGGAATCAGGCAGATCTGGCGCCCGTCTTCCCCCCGCGCTTCGTGGTAGCGGCGAATCGCGAGCAGGCCCGCGTACTCACCCTGTGACCCGGCATTCGGCTGTAGCGAGACTGCGGGCAGCCCCGTGATCTCCGCGAGCCAGACTTCCAGCTGTTCGAGCAGGGTCCGGTAGCCGGCGGTCTGCGACGCCGGCGCATACGGATGGATGCGGTTGAAGGCGGGCCAGCTGATCGGGATCATCTCGCTGGTCGCGTTCAATTTCATGGTGCACGAACCCAGCGGAATCATCGAGGTGTTGAGCGACAGGTCCCGCATCTCGAGGCGATGCAGGTAGCGCAACATCTCGTGTTCGCTGTGGTGATGATGGAAGACGGGGTGAGTGAGGAATTCGCTCGTGCGAGCGGTTGCCCCGGTAAACGTCGAATCAGCCGCGGCAGCCAGGCGGTCGATGTCGACATCGCCCGCTCCGAACGCGGCGAGGATGCGCTCGATGTCGTCGCGGTTCGTCGTCTCGTCGAACGACACGCCGATTGTGCCGTCGCGGTAATCTCGAAGATTGATGCCGGCTTCCCGTGCTGCCGCGAGAACGTCGTCCGCGCTCCTGCTTCCGGGTGTGATGCGCAATGTGTCGAAGAAAGGTCCATCGCCGAATTCGCAACCGAGTTCGGTGAGGCCTGCCGCCAACACGGCGGTGAAGGCGTGGATCCGCTGCGCGATTCTTCGCAGCCCATCCGGCCCGTGCCAGACTGCATACATGCCCGCCATGATCGCGAGCAGCACCTGTGCGGTGCAGATGTTGCTGGTCGCCTTGTCGCGCCGGATGTGCTGTTCACGGGTCTGGATCGCAAGGCGATAGGCGGGGTCGCCGTGTGCGTCGACCGAGACACCCACCAGGCGCCCCGGCAGCCTTCGAGCATGCGCTTCGTGAGTCGAGAGATAGCCCGCATGCGGTCCGCCGAATCCCATTGGAACTCCGAATCGCTGCGCTGAACCAACCGCGATGTCGGCGCCGAACTCACCCGGGGGTTCGAGCAGGGTGAGGGCAAGCAGGTCTGCGGCCACGACGAGTTTGGCTCCCGCCGCATGCACCCGCTCGGCGAACGCGTGGTGATCTTCGATCCGCCCATCCGTGGTCGGATACTGCACCAGCACACCGCACAGGTT
Organism: uncultured Gammaproteobacteria bacterium; assembly: GCA_964196055.1. GTDB lineage: Bacteria > Myxococcota_A > UBA9160 > UBA9160 > SMWR01 > JAFDEI01. The sequence continues at coordinate 1,543 of CAXMSF010000287.1, forward strand.
CTGTGTGTCGAAGTCGATCTCTGAAATGTCCCCTTCGTGGAGGGTGATCCCCATCGAATTCGCGCGGGTGCGAACGACACCGAGTGTCTGTGGGTGGCAGCTCTTCGCCGCGAAGAAGCCGCGCTTCTTGCCGCGCCCGATCGAGAGGCACATCGCCATCGCCTCGGCGGCTGCGGTGGCTTCGTCGAGCAGTGACGAACCGGCCAGCGGTAGCCCCGTGAGGTCGGCGATGACGGTCTGGAAGTTGAGCAGCGCCTCGAGCCTTCCCTGTGAGATTTCCGCCTGGTACGGGGTGTATTGCGTGTACCAGCCCGGGTTCTCGAGAATGTTGCGTTGGATCACCGGCGGGACGATGACGTCGGAGTAGCCCATTCCGATGCACGAGCGCAGCACCGTGTTCTCGGCTGCGATCTTCGAAAGTCGCTCGATCAGTTCGAACTCGCCCAGCGGGCGCTGCGGAAGATTCGAAAGTGCGAGTGGCGTATCGCAGCGGATCGCTGCCGGAACCGTCGCGTCGGCGAGCGCTTCCAGGCTCTCGAAACCGAGCAAGGCGAGCATTGCCTTTGTCTCACCCTCGTCGGGTCCGATGTGGCGGCGGGCGAAGGTGTCCCCGGGTTCCAGGAGGGTGGGATCAGCAGGCAAACCGAATTCCTGAACGATACGTGGAGGGCGGATGCGCGCGGTTTTCGCGCGGCTCGCGGTCGTGTCGGCTCCACTCTAGAATCACCCGCTCCCGCGCGCAATCGGACGCCGGGCCGGGCTGGGGAACGATGGTCACTTCCACGCAACATTTGACGAAATCCAGGTTCCTTGCCGGGCGGCGGTGCCCGAAGCGACTCTGGTTGGGCCGTCATCAACCCGGTCGGGCTGAGCCGCTCCCCGATGGGGTACGGGCCATCCGGAAAATGGGCGATCAGATCGGGCGGCTCGCGCGCAATCTGTTCCCCGCTGGTGTCCTCGTCGAGGCCGGGCCGCGCGAACACATCGCTGCGGTTCTCGAAACGAAGAAGCTCATGGCCGACCCCGCCGTGACGGCGATCTTCGAAGCCGCTTTCGAGCACGCCGGTGTGCGCGTGCGCGTCGATGTCCTCGAGCGACTCGGCGGCGATCGCTGGGGGCTTCGCGAAGTGAAGGCGGCTTCGCGGCTGAAGGACATCTACATCGAAGACGTCGCTATCCAGTATTGGGTCCTGGAATGCGGCGGTACTCGCCTCGATTCAGTCGAGTTGGTCCACGTGAACTCCGGATTCGAACGCGGTCACGGCAATATCGCCCTGGATGAGTTCTTCTCCCGAATCGAGATCTCCGACGCGGTGATCGCCTTCTCGAAACTGTTGCCGTCGCTGGTCGACGAATTTCTCGGAGTAATCGCGGCTGACGAGCCGCCGGAGGTCGAGCCGTCGCTGCACTGCCGGGCACGACACCTCTGTGAGTACTGGGATCACTGCACCCGCGACAAGCCCGAGGGCTGGATCCTGCGCATGCCGCGTCTCACTCGCAAGCAGTTCGACAATCTGTCGGATGCCGGGATCGCGCACGTGGTCGACATCCCGGAGGATTTTTCGCTTCACAGTTCGCAACAGCACATGTGCGAGGCCGTTAAAAGCGGCAGGGATTTTGTCGAGCACGGGCTCGCGGAGATGCTTCCAGGCACCGGACCGCCGGCCTCGTATCTCGACTTCGAAACCGCCAACCCTGCGGTGCCGCTGTATCCGGGAACACACCCGTTCCAGAACATCCCGTTTCAATGGTCGCTGCATCGCGACTCGGGGGACGCTCGCTTGCTTCACTGCGAATTCCTGGCCCACGGCAAGGGCGACCCCAGGCGCGAATTCTGCGAGACGCTGCTCGCGGCTGTGGGTGATCGCGACGATCCGATCCTCGTCTACTCACCGTTCGAAAGCCGAGTGCTCGAGAACCTGGCATTGAACTTCGCGGACTTGAGCGATGAGATTCGTGTGCTTCGCTCTCGGCTCGTCGACCTGCTTCCGATCGTGCGCGACTGCGTCTATCACGTGGACTTCCGAGCTTCCTTCTCGATCAAGAGCATTGCTCCCGCGCTGGCTCCTGGCTTCGGCTACGGAGACCTCGATGGTGTCGCCGAAGGTGGAGTCGCGGCAGCAGCCTTCCACGAGATTGTGTCCGGCGAATCGAATCCGGAACGCGTCGCTCATTTGCGCGATCAGTTGCTCGCCTACTGTGCGCGCGACACGCTTGCGCTCGTGCTGGTGCATCGCGCCTTGCGCGAGCGGGTTTCGGACTAGCCCAGCATGGATGATCCCTCGAACGACGACAGCCTCCAGGGCAGGATGATTCGCGCGGCGCGTCTCGACCCTACTCTCTATGACGAGGTCAAGCGAGATCCGGCCGCGTTGCGACAGGCATTCTTCGTAGTCCTGCTCGCAGCAGTCGCGACCGGCATCGGCTTCGGCCAGGGCGACCTCCAGTTGATCGCGCTCGGAATGCTCTTCGGGTTGCTCGGCTGGGCCGTCACCGCATACCTGAGTTGGGTGATCGGGGACCGGATCTTCCCCGAGTCAGAGCCTCGCTCGTCGCCGGCGGAACTACTTCGGACCATTGGTTTTGCGAACTCGCCCGCGATCCTCCGATTGCTTGCAGTGATTCCGGACGCCGCGCTGTTCGTGATGGCGGTGACGACGGTCTGGGTGTTGTTCTCGACCGTGATCGCGATCCGTCAAGGTCTCGGCTATCAGTCGATGCCGCGAGCGATCGGAGTATTTCTGGCGCTCCAGGTCATGATGATTCCGCTCGCTCTGCTGCTCGCCGCCCCGGAAGCTGTGCCGAGCGACTGAGCCCATGCGGTCGCTGCGAAGTTCGCCCTGTGCGAGCAGGGCAGATTCGGCGGCTGGCTTCGGAGGATGGATCCGCGACGCTATGCTTCGGGCCGCCGATGCCCGGCGCGACCAGGTTCGAGGAGTTCACGTGACGCCCCCTCCGCTTCGATTCGGAATCTTCCTGGCTCCCTTCCACCCGCTTCGAGAGGATCCGACCGCCGCCCTCGACCGCGACATGGCACTGGTCGAATGGCTGGACGAGCTGCGCTTCGACGAGGCGTGGATCGGCGAACACCACTCGGCCGCCTACGAGATCATTTCGTCGCCGGAGATCTTCATGGGCATTGCCGCGGAACGCACCCGGCACATTCGGCTCGGCACCGGAGTGGTTTCGCTGCCGTACCACAACCCGTACATGGTCGCCGAGCGAATGGTGCAGCTCGACCACATGACCCGTGGCCGCTGCATGCTGGGCGTGGGGCCGGGCTCGCTTCAGTCCGATGCCTACATGCTCGGCCTCGAGCCCACCGAGCAGCGGCGGATGATGGAAGAGTCGCTCGATGTCGTGATGCGGCTCCTCAACGGTGAAGTCGTGACCGCGAAGACCGACTGGTTCGACTTGCGCGAAGCGCGCCTGCACCTGGACGGCTACAGCCATCCCCATCTCGAAGTCGCCGTTGCTTCACAGATCTCGCCGGCCGGAGCGCGAATGGCGGGCAAGCACGGGCTTGGCTTGTTGTCGGTGGGGGCGACCTCTTCAGCCGGCTTCAACATGCTCGCGGCCAATTACTCGATCTACGAGAGCGAGTGCGGGAAACACGGTCACGCGCCGAACCGGAACGCCTGGCGACTGGTGGGCCCGATGCACATTGCCGAGACGACCGCTCGAGCCCGCGAGAACGTGAAGTTCGGGTTCGAGGATTGGCTCTTCTATTTCCAGAAGGTTGCGAATCTCCCGCTGGGTGCCGACGGCAGCCTCGAAGAGGCGATGGATCAACTCGTGGATGGCGGTTTCGCGGTGATCGGGTCACCCGACGATGCGATCCGGCAGATCGAACGCCTCCAGGAGCAGTCGGGCGGATTCGGCGCCTACCTCATCATGGCGACCAACTGGGCCGACTGGGCGCAGACGAAGCGCAGCTACGAGCTGATTTCCCGCTACGTGATGCCGCGTTTCCAGGGTCGGAATCGCGCGCGCCTGGGAAGCATGCAGTCGACGATGGCCAAGCGCCCGGAATTTCAAGGCGATTACAGTGCTGCGGTCCAGAAGGAGATCCAGGACTACAACGCGAAGTCCGGTTCGTAGCGGAATCGGTCACATCTGACGCGCCTGGACGTGACTCCCAGCTACGCGTTGGCCGCTACCGCAAGCAGAGCTTGCGCGTCGTCCAATGTCCCGATTCTCGGGTCATCGTCCTAGTTGTTCGGAGGGTTGCCCTCCGCCGGGCCGAGTTTGTGCTCGACACACGCAGCAAGATTGCTGAAGACTGCGCCCAGCTTCTTCCCACGTGCCTCCGAAACCGGTTCCATGCGACCGGACCGTTCGCTCAGTTCGATGAAGCTGTAGACATCGGGATTCGAATCCTTCCAGCGGCATGCGAGCTTCCATGTCCCCGCTTCGCTCTCGGCAAGCGAACAGTAGCGATCCGCATCCTCGGAACGGCCATCCTGGTCGAACCACCACTCGTCACAGTCCTTCGACTTGGGCGTGAGGACGGTCAGCGATCTCGGAAATCGATTGAAGGCTGCGTCGCAGATTTCGCGCGCCAGATAGACCATGTCGGCAGTCGACTTCGTCATTGCAACATTCAGGTAGCAATCCTTCAAGGATTTCGGCTGCGCGCTCGCGGCTTCCGCGCCGAAGACGAACAAGCTGGCTGCCGTCAACACCGCGAGCTTCGTGATCTGCTGCATCATCGTCCTCCTCCAGCGCTGGATGATCGCCAGCGGCGGTGTCGCCCCGCGATGACGATGTCGTCCGCGAGGTGTGCAATCTGCTTCATCCATTTCGCCCCGTCGGCGTGCTCTGCGAGTCCGACGACGATGTATCGCGCGCTGCCGTGCTGAATCAACGCGCTGTCCGAGTGGAATTGGCGCCAGGTTCCGCTCTTGCGCGCTACGAAAGTGAGTCCAGGGCGATCCTGGAGCGCGCCGACGAACTTGTGGAAGTACTCGGGCGGCGCCATGCGCTCGATCATCCATTCGCTCCAGTAGGGCGAGACCGCCACGCCGCGGTCGAGCATCAGATAGAAGCGAGCGGCTTGACGCGCACTCGCGGCATGCGAGAGCGACTTCATTGGATCGCGATAGCTTTCTCCGCCCTTCTCGAACGCCCGCCCGACCCAGATTCCACCGCTCGGTTCGTCGTACAGGCAGTAGCGCGGGTCGCGCATGACCTTCGCAATTCCGCGAAGTCCGACGAGCTTGGCGCCCCAGCTTGCCTCGGCGTTGTTCGACTTGGTGATCATCTTGGTGATTCGCCACCGAAAGGATTCGTCGTAAGTCACCTCGCCGCGATCGATCGAATCGGCCAGCGCGATCAGGATTCCGATCTTCGGCAGGCTCGCCGCATACATCATGTGGTCGTCGTTCGCGCCGGAGTAGTAGACATGCTCGGGACGACTGAGGTCTACCAGGGAAACCGCGAGCTGCCGGTCGCGAATCGGAGACGACAACCCCGCGCGGCGCAGTGCGCGCGTCAATTCCTGTTGCAGCACCGGGTCGCGATGGTCGAGTGGAACCGGTGCATCGCCGCAGTGGTGGGCCGCTGCCGGCTGGCCGAGTACGGCTGCGGCGAAGGTCAGCGCCGCGGTTCGCAGCAACCGCCGCAGGTAGTCGGAAGTCATCGGAACGGCCACAAGCGATTCCGGCGGCTGCCTCGCCGCTTTCGGCCCGAGTTCGCGACGCGCCGCCCCATCGGCGGCAATTGGTTTTCGGGAATCCGGGTGCGTGCCTGATAGCCCGCGGTTCGCATCAGCGTCTTCCATTCGATGCCGTGCGGTCGACAGTCGCGGCCATGCAGTTCGTGCACTGCAACGTGGGCGACCTCGTGGCACAGGACTTCGGCGAGCAGCACATCCGGCGCCTCGCGCAACCAGCTTGCAAGGCGGATCAGTTTGCGCTCCGGGTGGCAGCGCCCAAGCGAGCGGCTCATTCGCGTGCTGAAGTAGACCGAGAGCCGTGATTCGAGCCCCGGCACGCCCCAGGCTTCGGCCCATCTCGGGACTGCTACGAGGAGATGGCGGGGGGCGTCCTGCATCGACCAGAAGGTATCAGGTCGCGCCCGCGCTCGGAAACATCGTGTCCGGGAATTCTTGGGTCGGGGGCTAGCTGTTTCCCGGCCGCAAAGCGGCCAGGACTTCCACGTCGTCCGGTTCCTCGTCCCCGAGTGACTGCAGCTCGACCCGAAAGCAGGTCCCTTGGCCGGGCTCGGATTCGACCGACAAGCGTCCCTGGTGCTTGAGAATGATCTGGTACGAAATGGCGAGCCCCAGCCCCGTTCCCTCTCCGACTCCCTTCGTGGTGAAGAAGGGGTCGAAGATCTGTTTGATCGTCTCCGGCGCAATCCCAGTGCCGCCGTCCTCTACCAACACGACGACCTGGTCGTGTTCGCGCAAGGTAGTGACCCGGATGGTGTCGCCCGATTCGATCGCCTGGGCGGCGTTGACGACCAGGTTCAGAAACACCTGTTGCAGCTCCTGCGGTGCGCCGAGCACTTCAGGGATCTCCCCGTAACGCCGCTCGATGTTGCATCCGGCCGGAATCTGTGGCGATGAGACACGCAACACGGCATCGAGCAGCAGGTTCAGGTCTACTCGCTGCAGCTTGGCTTCGCCGGCGTGTGAGAATCCCTTTACGTCCCGAACGATGGCGGCGACGCGATCGACTCCTTCGAGGCTCTCCTCGATCAGCTCACGTCCCTCGCTCAGCGATTCGTCTACTTCGGCGGCGACCTCGGCGGGCAGCTTCGAGCCGACGCCGTTGATCAACTGGTAGAGCGCGCCGAGGTTCGATCGCACGAATGCGACCGGGTTGTTGATTTCATGAGCGATTCCAGCGGCTAGCTGTCCGACCGCGGCCAGCCGGTCGGAAATCACGAGGCGGCTCCGGAGGTTCGCTACCTCCCTGAGATCGCGCGCGACGAGCACCAAGCCGATCGGGTTGCCCTGTTTGTCGTTCAGCCTCGAGGTCGAGACGGCCACCGGCACCTCGACGCCTGCATGGGAGTGGATCGTGCATTCTCGCTCGCTGATCGGTTCGGGCGGATCGCAGCGAAGGTCGGTGACCAGAGTATCGATCGGGAGCCCCTCGAGTCTCCCCGGTCCGGCGCCCGCGAACGACTCGATGCCGCGGTTGGCGTAGCGGATCCGACCATCCATGTGGAGCAGCGCCACGCCGTCGGGCAAAGTCGCAAGGATCTCCGAGGCGAATACCCCGGGTGCCAGCACCGAATAGCCATAACGCTGGAAGCTCCAGCCGATCGTGCACGCGAACAGGGTGATCGCGACGACGCCCATTCTCGGGACCTGATGGCCCAACGCAGGTAGCAGGCCATCCGTGAATGAAGCGACTCCCATGGCGATCATCATTCCGCCGATCAGGACATTGGCTTGGATACGCTCGGCTGCCGGAAGCGGTTTTCGGAAATTCCGCAGCCCGATGAGCATGCCTGCGAAGAAGGTCGTGCCGGTGAAGAGGTACGCGAAGGGAAAGATCGGTCCGACGCGATATCCCCAGCCCCAGCTGGTTCGAATTGCCTCCTCGTCGAGCCACGGCGTGAAGAGCCCCAGCACGACCAGCAAGGTGTTTACACCATATAGCGTTGTTATGAATGCCCGGCGTTCGCGGGCTGGGTGCTCGGAGAGTTCGAGGAAGAGGTGCAGGGTGATGGGGCCGATCGATATCCAGCCCGCCGCGGCGGCACGAATCAGCCACAGCGCGGTTGTGGAGTCGTGTGACGTGGTCCAGAGGATCTCGCAGAGTGCCCAGTATGCGGCCGCGATCGTGAGAGCCGCGCCGAGGCGGCCCACTCGATGGGGTGCTCCACGGCCGAAGATCGCAGCGGCCAGTACGCAGCAGGTGACGCACGCAAAGATCGGCAACAGCAGCAGGAAGTTCATTTAGAGGATCTCCGCCAGCAGGATCCATCGGATGGACGGCGGAATCGCTTGAAGATCGGAGCGCCGACCGGCTCGGCGACATCTCTCAACCGGTTGGGCCACCGAGCCCGGGCGCATCGCTCAGGAGGCGATGGCGGATCCGTTGCGCTTCGCTCTCACGTCCACGGAAGCCGGCGGGAACAGCACGCGGAATCGTGTCCCGTTTCCAGGTTCGGTGATCAACTTGATTGCGCCTCCGTGTCCTCGAACGATGCCGAGCACGGAAGCGAGGCCGAGGCCGGAAGCGAGGCCGCGGCCGCGGCCTGTGAACTTGGTGGAGAAGAAGGGCTCGAAGATCCGGTTGCGGATGTCCTCGTCGATTCCCTTCCCCGGATCCGAAACCTCCAGGAAGACGAACCGGCCCGGCTCGAGTCCGGTGGAGCCAAAGGTATCTTCGAGGTAGTCGCTGTCGGCGAGCATTGCACCGGTACGGACTGCGATACGGCTCGGCTGGTCTCCGACGGCTTCCGCGGCGTTGGTGACGAGATTCATGAGGATCTGTTGGAGTTGAGTCGGTTCGCCTTCGATCAGCGTGAAGCCCTTCACTGCAGCGAAGTTGAGTTGGCAGTGACTCGGGACCGCGGCCACGAGAAGTTCCGCCATATCGTCGACCAGGCGCCGGAGTTCGAGTGGCTTGAGGCTGACGGTCGCCTTCCCGGAGTACGTGAGCATCTGCCGAGTGAGTGCCTCTGCGTGCTTTCCGGCGCAGCGAATCCGCTCAAACTGTTGCGCGGCTCGTGACCCGGATTCCAGCTCCGAGAGCGCGAGCCCGGCGTTGCCGAGGATCACGGCGAGGGCGTTGTTGAAGTCGTGCGCGACCCCGCCTGCGAGAATTCCCAGACTCTCGAGCTTCTGCGACTCCTGGAGATGTGCGTCGAGACGCCGCTGTGCCTCGGCGGCTTCTCGCTCTGCGGTGATGTCATGCCCGGCTCCGAGGAGTTTCAGCGTACCGGGAGTGCGCGACGGCTTGCAGACGATTCGGGTTCTCAACCATCGGCGGTCTTTGAGTGGTGTGGTGATTCGAACCACGAACTCGCGGGTTTCTCCAGACTGGATCTGGGTGAGATGTTCGGTGGCCATCTCGACGTCATCCGGATGGACCAGTGTTCTCCACGCGCCCGCTGCGAGGTCGTTCATGCCGAGGCCGGTCATCCGCGAGATCGCGTGCGTGATCCATTCGGCTCGGAGCCGCCCGTCGGAGGTGCGCTCCATCGCGAAGCTCATGTCCGAGCTGAGCTCCGAAAGGTTGCGCCAGCGTTCTTCGCTCATCCGCAGCTCGTTCTCGACGAGCGTCCGCTCTGCGATCTGAGCTTCGAGGCCCGCGATCGCCGCGTGGAGTTGCGCATTGCGTCGCTCCACCCGCTCTTCCAGCTGCTCGTTGACTCTCTCGAGCTCTGCAGACAACTCGAATCGCTCGGTGACGTCGCGTGCGCTCACCGCAAGCCTCGACTCGCCCGCGTTGCTGAAGATGCGCCCGCTGACCTCCACCCAACGACAATCACCGCGTTGCCGTGGCACGCGAATCGTCAGCAGCCTCTCGTCGTTGGCCTGCTGTCGAGTGCTGAACCAGCTGAGGGTCTGATCTCGATCTTCGGGGTGGACGAGATCGATCGCCGGGCTCCCGATGAGGCTCTCGCGGGAGCGTCCGAACCATTGCTCGCAGCGACTGTTGAGGTAACGGAAGCGGCCTTTCGAGTCCATTTCGCTGATCAGTTCGAATGAATTCTCGGTCAGCGCGCAATGGCGTTCTTCGGTCTCGCTAAGGGCCTGCTTGGCCTTTCGCTCCCGGCGCAGTGCGCTCTCGTCTTTGATGCGCACCTGGACGAGTATTGCGAGTGGGCCGACCAGCGCCCAGCTCGCGAGATGCGCGGTACCCAGGCCCGAGCCCGTAATCATCGCGATACTACCGACGGCTTCTACGGCGGCCACCGCGAGCAGCGACGGAGCCAGCCAGCGTTGACTGCCGGGGTTCGGCTTCCGCTCGTTTGTGCGGAAGGCGATCCATGCGGCGACGATCAGCGCGGTGGGCTCGAGCAGCAGAGCCACGACGGGTTCGAGGCCCGGGAAGCCCGCAACGGAAAGGCCGCAGCGCAGTACGCCGCCGACGAACGCGGCCGGCAGCAGCCAGCCCGGAACGCTACGGCCGCTGTAGCTCAGCACGCCGGCGAGCATCAGGGCCGGAAAGTAGGGCCCCACCAGGTGGATCGCGCGCACGGACCACGCGCTTCCACCGCCGAGAACGATCAGGCAAGAGGACGCGAGCAGGAACAGCCAGCCGCAGGTCCACAGAACACTGGGCCGCGCATCCCGCTGGGTATCGAGCCACCAAGTGGCTCCGGCCAGCCCGGCGATCATTCCGCCGAGCGCGAATTCACCCACCCGTACTCCTTTTCCCCCGAGCGATTCTACCACGCCGAATGCCGAAAATGGGTGATCGAGTCGATCCTCGATGTGCCGGCGCGCTGGGAGCGCTGCACAGCAACGGCTCCGGGGTGTGATGGCCCCAGCTGCTCGAAATCGGCGCCGGCGAGCTACTTCAGCTTCACGACCCGACCGGTGAGGACGACGTTCGCGACGACGTCACCGGCCGCGCAGCGGTACTCGGAGGCACTCGTGAGGTCGTTGTGCTTCGTGATCGACTTGATGTCGACGACCGCATCTCCACCCATCTGCTGCGCTCAGGACTGGAGCGCGAAGCTGCCGGTCAGCCGAATCGGCCCCATTGGGTGCCGAGGGCGACGCCCGGGTCGTGGAGGTTCTTCGCAGCTTCGTCATTCAATAGATCGCCGTCCGCGAAGTGTTCCATCACATGGCCCCAGGGGTCGCGCCAGTAATCGAAGACCTGCGAGCCCAGGATGTGTCGGCCGATCCCGGCATGGTGGTCGTAGCCCGCGCCGCCCAGATGATCGTGGCCGAGCATCACTGCGTCATAGTCTTCGACTTCGAACGCGGCGTGTTCGAAGCCCACTTCGCCGACCCCCACGCATAAGAAGGTGTGGTGGTCCACATATTCCGAGCCGCGGTCGCAGCGCATGAACGAGGTGATGATCCGGTCCGGTTCGCCGGCGAAGATCTCGTCGGACGTTAGGAATCCGAAGCGCGATTTGTACCATGACTCGCTGCTGCGAAAGTCACTCACGCGCAGCACGGCGTGGCCGACGCGCTTCACCTGAGCGGGGCCACTCGTGAATCGCAGGGTTTCGCCGAAGCGCTTGCGGTCGTTGCCGGAGTTGTGGAGCGGAGCGTCCCTCACGGGCAGCGGCTCGAGCGGCCGGCGGCCGTGAACGACCTCGACGGAAAAGCCGTCCGGGTCGCTGAAGCGAACGCGCTGCCCGCCGCCCGGGCCGTCGAGATCCTCGATCGCGGAGGCCCCCTCCATCTCGGCTGCGGCCGCGAGATCGTCGCTGGACGCGGCGTCGAAGGCGACCCCGCGGAAGCCTGCGTCGCCACGCTCGGTCATGTGGATGAAGGGCTCGCTGTCGCTGCCGCGGGTGTAGAGTGCTCGGTCGGTGCGTTCGCTGGTCACCAGGCCGAAGTCCCGAGTGAATTGCTCCATTGCGTCCAGGTCGGGGGCTCCGAAACGGACGAAGGCGATATCGCGGACTTTGATCATGTTGGATCCTCCGACGGATCGACTCGCCGCACATCTCCACCGAAGCGCGGCGAGCGGAGTTCAGGCGATGAAGGGCGTGCCGGTCGGCTCGTCGATCACCGGGTTCTCGATTCGGCCGATTCCCTCGATCTCGATCCGGACCACGTCGCCGTTCTGGAGCAGCTTCGGGGGCTTCATCGCGATCCCAATACCGCCGGGAGTCCCCGTGGAGATCACGTCGCCCGGCTCGAGCGTGAACGCGGTGGAGAGGTGCTCGACTAGCGTGTAGCAATCGAAGATCAGGTGCTTGGTGTTGGAATCCTGGCGCAGCTCGTCGTTCACGAAGGTGCGCAGGCGCAGCTGGTGGGGGTCGCCGATCTCGTCGGGTGTCACGATCCACGGGCCGATCGGTCCGTGCGTGTCGAACGATTTTCCGATCGTCCAGGTGGGGACTCGCAACTGCCAGTCCCGAACCGTCACATCATTTGCGATGCAGTAGCCGGCGATCACGCCCGCTGCATCTTCGCGCGATACGTGGCGGCAACGGCGCCCGATCACGAATGCGAATTCACCCTCGTAGTCGACCACGGCCGATGCACGGGGGATGTGCACGGGGTCCGTCGGTCCGACGACACAAGTCGACTGTTTGTTGAAGATCATCGGATGCACCGGGGTGTCGATGCCCGTTTCGGCAACGTGGTCGGCGTAATTCAGGCCGATCGCGATGAACTTCGGCGGCCGCAGCAGCGGTGCATCGATGTGCACATCCGCGAGCGGGATCGGCGTGCCCTCGGAGCCGGCTCGCCGTGCCTGCTGCATCGCGGATTCTCCGGACTCCAGGAACGCGACCATCTCGGTCGGCAGCGCGGGCGCGGCTTCGGACAGGTCGATGATGCCCGCGTCCGTTACGACGCCGATTCGGCGTCGTTTTCGATGGGTGAAGGTGGCGAGTTTCATGGGGGGCCTCCGCTGGGATGTGGGTCTGCGGCTGGTCCACGGGCCCAGGCTCCCGTGAGAATTGGTCAAACGAATAAAATATTTATACATCTGGATAACTCGGATCGCAAGCCCGAGTCGAAAAGAGCGTGGCCGATTCCCGCCCGTTGCGTCCGCGACGGCCATGCCACCACCGCGGCTCGTCGCTGCACTCCGTCGCCGCCACCCGAGCCATCGCCTATGCTGCTCGACATGGGTGACGCGTGTTATGCGAAGGTGGTCAGCGTATCCGAAGCTGAGGGGAGCTTCGTGGTGAGCTTCACATCGGGAGCGAGAGCCTTGACCGGCTAGCCGCCGGAGGGCTACTCGGGCAGCAGCTTTTCGATCTTTGCGAGCAGGCGGGGCAGCTCGACGGGCTTGGTTTCGAACTCATCGCAGCCCGCCTCGAGCGCCTTCTCGCGGTCGCCCGTCATTGCGTGAGCCGTGAGCGCGATCACCGGGATGTCGCGAATGGCGGCGTCACCCTTGATTTCACGGGTCGCATCCCAGCCGTGCATGACCGGTAGGCTCATGTCCATCAGGATCAGGTCCGGAGAGACCGTTCGTGCCTTCTTGACGCCCTCGGCTCCATCGACCGCCGTCTCGATCTCGAAACCTCGTTTGGCGAGGCGGCGCGACAGCATGTCGCGGTTCATTTCGTTGTCTTCGACGAGGAGGATCTTTGTCATGGTTCCCTTTCCAGGATGCTGGCGTCGAGCCCCCGCATTCGGAGAGTTCCCAAGGACTGGACTGCGGGTATTCTAGTCCAACTTTCCGCGCTTCGGGGCGCCCGCCCGAACGAAGTCGCCTTCCATGGCGGCCCGAGCGCAGTGGGGGCTGTCCGCTGGAGTTTGCACTCCATCGATCCGCCCCCCACACTGATCGCACGTCATCCCGGCTAGGAGGAATCACCGATGCGATTCGCAATCCGTACCACAGCGCTGGTTGCCGCGATGGGGCTGACGCTCGCCTGCACCAATTCATCGAAGGAAGTCGCGACAGCGATGGACCCGACCTGTGAAAAGGCCTGTGACGAGGTGTACCAAGCCTGCAACGAGGCATGTCGGGACAACGTCGACAACGACATGTGCGAACCGGAGTGCATCGCCACTCTGCGAAAGTGCACCGATGAGTGCAGCTAACGGAGAGGTGGAAGCAACTCGACCAGCGAGATCGCGCTGCCGGCGATGATCCCGCGTCTCGATGACGCGCTGCCTGCGAGTAGCACTCCGGCCGGCGGCAGGGTCGCGGTTGCTTTGCCGGCGACCGGATCGATCGACATCCGTAGGAACAGGCCGTGGCGTTCCGAGGTCGGCGGTTCCGATTCGGCGATCAGGCCGACCTCTTGCGACCGGATTCCGTCGGCTTTCGGGTGGCGTCCGAGCACGTAGTCGATCCACGCCGGGGGATTCTTCTCACTGCCGATCGAAGTCGCGGGTGCAGGCCTTCCATTCGGCCCGAGCGTGACGTCACGCCAGCGCGCTCCGGCCTTCGGGTAGGCGTCGCCTCGCAGTCAGGTTCGATCGACGTTCGGCCGATGAGCAACGCGAGGAGCAAAGTGGAAGAATCGGCACTCCTGAGTCTGTCCAGAATGATCGGCTTCGTCGCGCTGGGTGTCGTTGCGGTGGCGGTCGGCATCAAGATGCTGTCGCTCACGTGGCGGACGCGCGAATTCCCCGAAGCTGCGGTCGGGGTCCATATCCTGGTCCTGATGCTCGGCTACTCGGTGGAGTTCGCTGGAATCGAGGGCGCGGATGAGTTCGGGATGTTCGCTGTACTGCTACGCGGTGTCGGCAATCTCTGTTACGTGATCGCGATCCTCGTCTACCTGCTGTTCACGTGGCGGGTCTTTCGGCCCGGTAGCCGCGTCGCGGCAGTCGTTGCGTGTTCGAGCATTCTCGCGCTCGTCGTTGGTTGGAGTGGCGAGGTCTTCACTTCAGACTTCGACTTCGGCGCCGATCGTTTCCAGGCACCGTGGTTCTGGATCGCGTTCGTACCGAGGCTGGTCTGCATGGGCTGGGCGGCCGGCGAGGCGCTGCTCGAATATCGTCGAGCGCGGCGGCGAACCCGCTTGGGGCTCAGCGAGCCGCTCGTCACGAATCGCTTCCTGCTGTGGGGGCTAGCGGCGTTGTCGGAATGCCTGATCTACGTCGCGGTCATGTCCGGAATCCTGCGTGGAGTTCCTTCGGATTTCCTGAACGGCACGACTGCGCTCGTCGTCTCTGCGCTCGGGATGAGCGCGGCAATCACGATTCTGCTCGCATTCCTGCCGCCGCGCGCCTATCGATGCTGGGTCGAAAGCCGTCACCAATAGCAGCGTGAAACGCTACGTCGCGGTGGTGCTGGTCCGAAAGCGGCCAACACGCAGCGGGTTCGTGGCTTGCGCGCCGGGCGCTCGGCACTACTTTGGGGGCGTGGCGGCAGAGGGCGCTCGCAGATCGCGAATTCATCTACCACGGTTGCCTGGTGCTTCCGGCGTCGTTCACATTCGAAACCGACGCGCGTTTCGACGGCTGGCCTGCTTCGTCGTGGGTACCGCTGCGGTCGTTGCTTCGATCGGGCTCGCAGGCGATTCGCGGGCCGAGGGGCTCTCGCTGCTCGTCTTCGGTGACGCCGGTGTGCATCCCGACTCGGGGAGCCGCTACCGGAAGCAGCTCGCCGTCGGCGAAGCGATCGCGATGAGTGATGTCACTGCGCCGGTGCATGCGCTCGTGCTGCTCGGTGACAACTTCTACCCGGACGGACTACGCGCGAACGAGGATGTCGCGAGGATTCGCGCGAACCTGGTGCGACCTTATTGCCGCTTCTTGCGATTCGATGGGCCCGAAGCAGCCGAAGTGGAACCCGCGTGCGAGACCCCGCGCGCGAATCGCCGTCCCGTGCCGCTGTTCGCCACACTCGGCAACCACGACCGTCTGACGCCCGAAAGCCCAGGCCTGGAACGCGCGATCACCCGCCGATTCTTCAGCAACTGGCGGATGTCGGCCGGGATCGTGGAAGTGTTCGAATTGCCCGGAGGAGTCAGCCTCGTCGTCTTGAATTCGGATCCGATCTTCGAGGGCGCCGATGCAAAGCTACTCTCGGATGCACTGCGTGCGTCGCGCGGCCCATGGCGAATCCTCGCTGCTCACCATCCAATTGCGAACCGCGCGCGAGTTTCCGAAGTCGCGCGTCACGAGCGCTATCGGCGCAGCGTGCTCGACGCCGTTGCGGCCTCGGGTGTGGAGGTTCAGCTGATGTTGGGCGGGCACCATCACAACCTCCAGTTACTCGCGATGGACGCACCAGCGCCGCGCTTGCACGCGATTTCCGGGGCTGGATCGGGGGCTCGATCGATGCCGCGCAAGGACCCGCGCCGCCTGGCGGGATTCGAAGAACCCGGCTTCCTGCGTGTCGATCTCGTCGACGGGCAAGGGCTGCCGAAGCGAGCGCGGCTGGTGGTCACCCTGTACGGTCTCCCAGGGTTCTTGGGAAGGCTCGCAGGCCATGGGCCGCGAGAGTTGGCGCACCGCTGGGTCGACCTGGCCGGGCGTGTCGGCGAATAGGCGCAGCGGAGTGCGCGTCTAACAGGGTGCGGAGTTCTTCAGCACCCTGCTATGCGACTACTCACAACTTCGGATAGGCTCCCGGCAATATGACGCTAGCCCGCAACACCCCGACCCGATTCGTACTCGCACTGCTCCTCGCAGCGACGTGGTCGCTCGTCTTGCCGCAGCCCGTCGAGGCGCAACCCGGCGGCCAGGCGCTCAAGCCGCAGCTGGCTGGAATGGCTCTGGTGCAGGCGCTGCAGCAGGGCGGCTACACGATCCTGTTGCGCCACATGTCGACTTCACCGTTCAATCCGGATTCAGCAGTCTTCGACATCGACGATTGCTCGACCCAGCGAAATCTCTCCGAGACCGGCAAGCAGCAGGCTCGGCTGTTGGGTGAGTCGTTCAAGAAGCTCGGGATCGGCGTTGGCGATGTCCTGTCGAGCCCATACTGCCGTTGCATGGATACCGGTCAGCTCGCATTCGGCGAGGTGTTGAGTTCCGATGTCCTGCGAGTCGGCGACTCCCGGCCGGGGAGCGGCCGTGACGACCCGGGGATCGCGATTCGGAAGCTGCTTGATACGCCGCCGCCGGCCGGAAAGAACAACGTGTTGATCGCCCATTCGATTACCTTGCTCTACGCCTACGGACTGACGGGGAAGCCCGAGGGCGTGGCGCACGTCTTCCGTCCTTCGGGTCTCGGTCTCGGACAGCCGCAATACATCGGCTTGCTGAAGCCGGATGAGTGGCCGGTTCACGCCGGCCTGGCAGCGGCCGGCGCGCCGCAATCGGGCGGAGCGGGCGCGCAGCCCTAGCGGCAGCCTCTCCACACCGCGTGTGTGGTGGCTACACCCGCCTGGGCCCGGACGCGGTACGATTCGATCGGCCCCGAAATCTCCCGGGGAGTGGAGCGATACCGGTCATGGAGTGGATGACCCTGCTCGTGGCGTTGGTCTTCATGCTGCTCGGATTGGGCTGCCTGGTGCTGGTGGTCGTGGGTCTGCCCGGCGTCTGGGTCCTGATCGGACTCGCGGTCGGAGTCGAATTGCTCGACCACTACTACCTCGACGGGCCGAAGCCCGAGACCTTCGGCTGGTTGGCGATCGGTGCCTGCATCGCGCTCGCTCTCGTGGGCGAGGTGCTCGAAGCCGGAGCCGGTGCGGCCGGTACGAAGGCGGGGGGGGGCAGCCGGCGCGGCATGCTGGGCGCCATGATCGGTGGCCTGGTCGGCGCCATCGCGTTCACGCCGCTGATTCCGATTCCCGTGGTGGGCACGTTGATCGGTGCGCTGATCGGGACCTTCGTCGGGGCGGCGATTGCCGAGCGAAGCGCGCAGGCACCGCCCGACGCGCAATCGACCTTGAAGGCGGCCGGCGGTGCGACGGTCGGGCGTTTGTTGGGGACGCTCAGCAAGACGATGATCGCTGCGACGGTCTGGGTGGTCCTCAGCGTTGGGGCATTCTGGCACTGAGGCGGCGCTCGTCCTGCGGCTGCGTCGTCGGGCCATCGGCTGTACGCTGACAGGGCAATCCGCGCGCCCCTGGAGGAACCCTTGGCCGTTGCTCACCGGATTCGACCGCTCGAAGCCCACCGGGCGATGCGCGCGCTACTCGCCGATCCCGACGATACCGAGAAGGCATTCCGCGTGATCGCAGCCCTGTCCGGGAACTCGACCGGCCGCGGGCTCGAGAAGTTTCGCCGCCTGCCCGTCGGTGTCCGTGTCTTGCGTGAACGCACGCGAATGCTCGACCTGATCGCGGACACCGAACGCATGGCCGCGATGCCCGAACGCTCGCTCGGCGCCGCGGTACGCGATTTCTATGTGACCGAGCAGATCAGCGCGGCGGGCCTGGTGGCCGCCAGTGAGGAAGCGTACGAAGACGTGGACAGCACCGAAGTCTCGGGCGAGGTGGAGTTCTTCGGGCAGCACCTGCGCGACCTCCACGACACCTTCCACGTGCTGACGGGCTACGGGCGCGACCTGCGCGGTGAGGTCGGGGTGCTGTCATTCACGATTCCCCAGACCCGCAACCCCGGCATCGCGTTCATCATCTTCACGGTGTTGCGGCGCGCAGGCTTCCGGTCCGAAATGGGTCGCTTGATCCGCCAGGGTTTCCACCGTGGCCTTCGGGCGACCTGGCTTCCGGGGCAGGACTGGGCGGAACTCTTCTCCCAGCCGCTCGACGAAGTGCGCCGGCGGCTGCGAATCGGGCCGCCGCTCGAATACGAAGCGCTTCGCTCCGAAGGAGCGCCCGTTCTCGCCGAGGGAAGCTGACGGATTCTCGGCGATCCATCCCACCGAAGCAACGAACGCGCCCCGGCGAGGCCGAGGCGTCACAGAGTGAGGCTGGAGCATGTCGAGTGATCTGTTCAACACCCCCGAGCACGAGGTCTTCCGCGACACGGTACGCAAGTTCGCGGAAGAGGAGTTGGCTCCCCGCGCGCGAGAATTCGACGAGATGGGACGGATCGACAAGAGTCTGTTCCGCCGGATGGGCGACCTCGGCCTGCTCGGTCTGCGTTTCGACCCCGAATGGGGCGGCTCCGGACTCGATTGGTCGTTCAGCACGGTGCTCTTCGAGGAACTCGGTCGCTGCGACAACGCCGGCGTCACGATGGGGATCAGCGTGCAGACCGACATGGCGACGCCGAGCCTGCACCAATTCGGTTCCGATGCTCTCAAGGCCCAATACCTCGCACCCGCGATCGCGGGAGAGATGGTTGCCGCGATCGCGGTGACGGAGCCCGATGCGGGTTCGGATGTCGCGGGAATCAAGACGCGCGCGGTGCGCGACGGCGACGACTGGGTGATCAACGGCAGCAAGACCTTCATCACCAACGCGGCCACGGCGGATTGGCTGTGCCTGTTGGCGGTAACGGACCCCGACGCCGGCTACGGCGGCTTCACGCAGATCGTCGTCCCGACCGACGCCCCCGGGTTTCGCTACGACCTGCTCGACAAGATCGGAAACTGGGGCTCCGACACCGGGCAACTCTTCTTCGAAGATCTTCGCGTGCCGGTCGCGAACACGATCGGCGACATCGGGCGCGGTTTTCAGCAACAGATGATGCAGTTCCAGGACGAGCGGTTGGTTGCCTGCGTGAGCTCGCTTGCGGGCTCGCGGCGCTTGTGGGAGCGAACCAAGGAATACTGCGAACAGCGCGTCCTGTTCGGGAAGCCGTTGAGCAAGATGCAGGTGACGCAGTTCAAGTTCGTCGAGATGCTCACTCAGCTCACCGCGGCCCGAGAACTCACCTACGCGTGTGTGCGCAAGCGGGTCGCGGGCGAGGACGCGACTCTCGAAATCAGCATGGCGAAGCTCTTCTGCGGCCGGACCTCGCGGATGGTGGCCGACGAGTGCATCCAACTGCACGGCGGCTACGGCTATATGAAGGA
>CAXMSF010000288.1:0-11733 GCA_964196055.1 uncultured Gammaproteobacteria bacterium
CCCCGGCAGCGAAAAACCGCCCTGCGGCGCGTTGACAGCTCGAAGCGCGTGATGAGATTTGCGCCCACTCAAGCCACCCGCACACGATGTGGTGGTGGCCCAGCCGGAGGCACGAACACGCGATGTCAGTTTCAGGAAAGATCATCGGAATCGATCTCGGTACCACCAACTCGGCAGTCGCCGTGATGGAGGGTGGCCAGCCGACCGTGATTACCAACGAAGAGGGGGGTCGCACGACCGCTTCGGTCGTCGGTTTCACGGACGAGGGTGAGCGGCTCGTCGGGGCCATCGCCAAGCGCCAGAGCGTGACGAATCCCACCGGGACGGTCTACTCGATCAAGCGATTCATGGGGCGCCGGTTGGACGAGGTACCCGAGGAGATCAGCCTGGTTCCCTACGAGGTCGTCGAGGGCAAGGACGGATCAGCCGCGATCAAGGTCAAGGACCAGACCTTCTCGCCGCCCGAAATCTCGGCGATGGTGCTGCAGAAGCTGAAGACCGCGGCCGAAGCGCAACTCGGCGCGGAGGTCAGCGCGGCTGTGATTACCGTGCCCGCATACTTCAACGACGCACAGCGCCAGGCGACCAAGGATGCCGGTGCGATCGCGGGGCTCGACGTGAAGCGCATCATCAACGAGCCGACCGCGGCAGCGCTCGCGTACGGGCTCGACAAGAAGTCCGACGAGAAGATTGCCGTCTACGACTTCGGTGGTGGAACCTTCGACATCTCGATCCTCGAGGTCGGCGAGAACGTGGTGGAGGTGAAGGCGACCAACGGCGACACCCATCTCGGCGGCGACAACATCGATCAGAAGGTCATGATGTACCTGGTCGATGAATTCAAGAAGGATCAGGGCGTCGACCTCACCCAGGACCCGATGGCGTTGCAGCGTCTGCGCGAGGCTGCTGAGAAAGCAAAGATCGAGCTTTCGACGGCATCGAGCACCGACGTCAACCTGCCGTACATCACGGCCGACCAGACGGGTCCGAAGCACCTGGCCATGAAACTCACGCGGGCGAAGTTCGAGCAGCTCATCGACGCCCTGGTCGACCGCAGCCTCGAACCTTGCAAGCAGGCGCTTGTCGACTCGGGCTTCTCGGCCGGCGACATCGACGAGGTCGTGCTCGTGGGTGGTTCGACCCGGATTCCGCTGGTTCAGAAGAAGGTGACGGAACTCTTCGGGAAGGAGCCGAACCAGACGGTGAACCCGGACGAGGTCGTCGCGATCGGTGCTGCGATTCAGGGCGGTGTGCTCGCGGGCGACGTCAAGGACGTGCTGCTGCTCGACGTGACGCCGCTTTCGCTCGGCATCGAGACGCTCGGCAACGTGATGACGCGGCTGATCGACAAGAATACAACGATTCCGACGCGTCGTAGCCAGGTGTTCTCGACGGCGTCGGATAGCCAGCCGCAGGTCGAAATCCACGTGCTCCAGGGCGAGCGCGAGGTGTCGGCCGGAAATCGCACGCTCGGGCGTTTCGTGCTCGACGGCATCCCTCCGGCGCCGCGGGGCATTCCGCAAATCGAGGTCTGCTTCGACATCGACGCCAACGGCATCCTCGCGGTGTCCGCGACCGACAAGGCGTCGGGCAAGGAGCAGTCGATTCGGATCGAGGGCAGCGGCGGCTTGTCCAAGGAAGAGATCGGCCGCATGGTCGACGACGCCGGCGCGCACGCCAAGGAAGACGCCGTGCAGAAGGAGCTCGCCGAGAAGCACAACGCGCTCGACTCGATGATCTATCAAGCCGAGAAGATGCTGCAGGAGAACGAATCCAAACTCTCTGAATCCGATTCGGCCGGAGTCCGCGCCGCGGTCGACGAAGCCAAGCAGGATCTCGAGAGCGGCGATGTCGCGAAGCTCGATGCGGCCCGGCAGCGGGTCGAGCAGGCGCTCCACTCGGTGGCGGAAACCCTGTACAAGGCCACGACCGAAGACGAAGCGGCTGCGCAACCCGGCGGCGATCCGGCGGCGGGTGCTGCGGCCGACGAGGAGGGTGATGTCGTCGACGCCGAGTACACCGAAGAAAGCCGCGACAACTGACGCGAAGACGCCGACGAATTTCTGGGAAGCTTCGATGTGAGCAGAGGGAAATCGCACGACCCGGTTGCCGAACTCTTCGGAGAGTTCGGCGACCGGCTGCGCGGAGATCGCTGGCTGCCGGATGTGGACGTATTCGAATCCACGAGCAGCGTGGTCGTGCGGGTCGAGTTGGCCGGCGTGCGCAGCGAAGACTTGCGCGTAACCGTCGATGGCGGAACGCTGCGAGTGAGTGGTGTGCGACGAGTGATCGATCGATCGGACGTAAAGCGATTGCATCAAATGGAGATTGCGACCGGGCCGTTCGAGCGGCGGGTGCAGATCCCGGTACCGATCGACCGCGAAGCAGTTTCGGCCAATCTCGCAGACGGTTTCCTGACGGTGGTGTTGCCACGGCGGGAGGCGGGTCCGCGCCAAGTGGAAATCGAGGAATGAAGACAGCTCGATGAGCGAAAAATCCGAAGATATCTCGCTGGACCTGCCGGGAGGCGGTTACGGCCAGGGCGGGACCGAAGTCGTCGTCGGAAGTGATTCCGGCGAAGAGGGGGATCAGGTCGAGATTCCCGAAGAGCTCCCCGTGCTTCCGCTCAAGAACACGGTGCTGTTCCCGTTCCTGCTCTCGCCGCTGCTCGTGAAGTCGGCGCGTTCGCGCACGTTGATCGACGAGGTGCTGGTTTCTCCCGATCGGCTGCTGGTGTGCTCCGCGGTCAACCGTCCGATCGAAGAGAGCCCGCTCTCGGACGACGTCTACCGCGTGGGAACGGTGGTGCGCATCGTGAAGATGCTCAAGTTCCCCGACGACTCCTATCGCTTGCTCGTCCAGGGCGTCGCGCGCGTTCGCGTCGAGGAGTTCGTCGCCGAGCAGCCCTTCCTGCGCGGACGCATCTCGCGGCTCGAAGAGACCGGCATCGACGATTCCGTCGAGATCACCGCGCTGGTACGCAGCGTCTCGCAGCAGTTCGCTGCGCTGGTCGCGGAAAGCCCGCGCCTGTCCGACGAGCTCCAGGTGCTGGCCGCGAACCTCGACGACCCATCGAAGCTCGGGGACCTGGTCGGCTCGAATCTCGATTTCGATGTCGCGGGCAAGCAGGCGATCCTCGAAGAGGGCCACGTTCCAACGCGGCTCGAGGCGGTCCTCGAGGAGGCGAACCGCGAGCGCGAAGCGATCAGCGTCGAGAGCGAAATTCGCGAGAAGGTCCAGACCGACATCGGCAAGACCCAGCGGGAGTACATGCTGCGGCAGCAACTCGAGGCGATCCGGCTGGAACTCGGCGAGGCCGAGGACGCCGAGGCCGAGACCGAGACGCTGCGCAAGCGCCTCGAGGCCGCCGGTATGCCCGAGGAGGCCGACCAGCACGCGATGCGGGAATTCGATCGGCTCGCCCAGATGCCGCCCGCCGCGGCCGAACACGCGGTGATTCGCACCTACCTCGATTGGATGGCCGACCTGCCGTGGTCGACATCGAGCGACGACCGGCTCGACGTCGACGAGGCGCGCCGCATTCTCGACGAGGATCACTGGGGCCTCGACAAGGTCAAGGAACGCATCGTCGAGTACATCGCGGTGCTGTCGCTCAAGAAGGATCTGAAGGGTCCGATCCTGTGCTTCGCCGGCCCGCCTGGAACGGGCAAGACCTCGCTCGGGCGGTCGATCGCTCGCGCGCTGGGACGTGGTTTCGAGCGCATCTCCCTCGGCGGCGTTCGCGACGAGGCGGAGATCCGTGGTCATCGGCGCACCTATGTCGGGGCGCTGCCCGGGCGAATCATCCAGGGGCTGCGTCGTGTGGGAACGCAGAACCCGGTGTTCATACTCGACGAGGTCGACAAGGTCGGAGCCGACGTCCGCGGCGATCCGTCTTCGGCATTGCTCGAGGTGCTCGACCCCGAACAGAACACCAGCTTCAGCGATCACTATCTCGAGGTTCCGTTCGACCTCTCGCATGTGCTCTTCATTGCGACCGCGAATCTGATGGACCCGGTGCCCGCGGCCCTGCGAGACCGCATGGAGGTGATCGAGCTCCCGGGCTACATCGAGGAAGACAAGGTGGAAATCGCGCGTCGTTTTCTGGTACCGCGTCAGCGCGAGCAGAACGGCGTGACCGGAATCTCGCTCGAAATTCCCGACGAGACCGTGCGAGCGCTGATCGCGAACTACACGCGCGAGGCGGGAGTCCGCAACCTCGAGCGAGAGATCGGCGCGCTGTGTCGCAAGGTCGCGCGGCGTGTGGCCGAAGATGGAGTCGACGGCGAGGTTCGGATCGGCCCGGCTGATCTGCCGGACCTGCTCGGCCCGGTTCGCTACGAGCCGGAGATCGCCGAGCGAATGGGGCAGGCGGGCGTTGCGGTCGGGCTGGCATGGACGCCCGCGGGCGGCGACATCTTGTTCATCGAATCGACCCGAATGAAGGGGAAGGGCGGACTCAAGCTCACCGGATCGCTCGGCGACGTGATGCGCGAATCCGCCGAAGCGGCGCGTTCCTGGCTGCGGACCCGAGCGCACGACCTCGAGATCCCCGAATCCGTCTTCGCCGACTCGGATATCCATCTGCACGTTCCGGCCGGGGCCGTGCCGAAAGACGGCCCGTCGGCGGGCGTTGCGATGGTGACCTCACTGGCTTCGCTCGCGACCGGTCGTTTGGCGAAGGCCAATGTCGCGATGACGGGAGAGATTACGCTCCGCGGCAAGGTGCTTCCGGTGGGTGGCGTCAAGGAGAAGGTGCTTGCCGCGAAACGCGCCGGCATCAAACAGGTGGTGCTCCCGGAGAAGAACCGCAACGATGTAGACGAAATCGAGGCGGACCTGCTCGTGGGTCTGGATCTCGCCTATGTGGGGACGATCGATGAAGCGCTCCAGCACACGCTTTCTGCTCCGACTTAGCCTGCTCCCGGTTGCGCTGACGGTCGCTTGCGTCAGTTCCGGCAAATACGACGGAGTAAGAGCCCAGCGCGACGCGCTGGAAACCGAGAATGCGCGCCTCGAAAAGCGGGTGCAGCAACTCGAAGCCTCGATGGGCAGCCTCGAGAGCGAGCGGCTGGACTTGATCGACAGCATGGAGGACTTGCGCGAGAAGCGCGTCGAACTCGAGCGCGATCTCCGGCGTCTGCGTCAGGCCGAGGCCGAGCTGAGTGAAAACCTGGCGAAGCGCGAGGCCGAACTCGCGGTCACTTCGACGGAGCTGTCGAAGCTCACCGGAACCTACGATGGCCTGGTCGAGGATCTCGAAGCGGAGGTGGCATCGGGCCAGATCGAGATCGAGCAGCTGCGCGAAGGGCTGCGGCTCAACCTGTCGCAGTCGATCCTGTTCCCGTCGGGCTCTGCATCACTCAACCGGCAGGGACAGTCAGTGTTGAAGACGGTGGCGGCTCGCTTGGAAGAGCTGCCGAACGACATCGAGGTGCAGGGGCATACCGACAACGTCGCGCTGAAGGGACCCCGGACGAATTGGGAGCTCGCGGCCGAACGGTCGGCGCAAGTCGTGCGGCTCTTCGCGAACTCCGGCATCGACCCGCGACGGCTGACGGTGGTTTCCTTCGGTGAGAACGCGCCGATCGCGCCCAACGATACGCCCGAAGGGCGCGCCAAGAACCGGCGCATCGAGATCCGACTCGCGCCCGCGTCCGATTCGCGCAAGCGCCGATCGGAAGCGGCGTCCGAAACGACCGTCGGGGAGCCCGAAACCGCCGGCGATTCGTGAACCCTCCCAGCCGCGCCCGCGCGCAGCTGGAGCAGGTATTTCGCGCCGCGCTCGCGGCGGTGGATGCGCGAAGTGCGGTCGAGCGGGCCGTGGTTGCACGGGCGGCCGCTGAACCCGACGGCGAGCTGCTGATCTGCGGGAAAGCGTTGGCTGCGGGTCGGCGCGTCCGGGTGCTGGCCGTGGGCAAGGCTGCGGGCGCGATGGCGGAAGCCTTCGAGCTGCGTGCGCGCGACCGCATCGAAGCCGGCCTCGCCATTACGAAGGACGGGCACGGCGCGCGGCTCGAGCGGATCGGGTTGCGGTTCGCGGGGCACCCGATTCCGGATGCGCGCAGTGAAGCCGCCGCACGGGAGGCGATGGCGCTCGTGTCGAGTGCCGCGCCCGACGTGGCGACCGTGGTTCTGCTTTCGGGGGGTGCCTCGAGCCTGATGGCGTGTCCGGCACCGGGACTCTCGCTCGCCGATCTCGCCCAGACGACGGATGTGCTGCTGGCCGCGGGCGCGGACATCGATGAGTTGAACACCGTGCGCAAGCAGCTGAGTGCAGTCGGCGGTGGACGCCTGGGCCGACTTGCGCGCAGTGAGCGGATCGAGGTGCTTGCGATTTCGGATGTGCCCGGCGATCGACTCGATCTGATCGGCTCGGGCCCCTTCGTCACGGACTCCTCGACCCGAGCGGATGCGCTCGCGGTCGTTTCCCGCCGCGGCCTCGCGGCGCGCCTGCCCGCGGCGGTCCGGTCTCATCTCGGGGCGCGCGAGCCCGCGCCGGATTCCGTGCCGGCTCACGTGCGCACGACGCTGCTTGCGACCAACGCCGATGCGGTTGCGGCCGCGGCGGTCGCTGCGGCTGGGATCGGAATGCAGCCGATCGTGTTGACACCATCGCTGATGGGAGAGGCCGCTCGGGTCGGGGCGCGGGTTGCCGCGCTCGGGTCGGCGCTGGTTCAGCCTGCGGGCGACCCCCGCCCGCTCTGCTTGATCGCCGGGGGCGAGACCACCGTGACGCTTCGCGGTTCCGGCCGCGGCGGCCGCAATCAGGAACTCGCACTGGCCGCCGCGATCGGCTTGCAGGGTCGCTTGGGCCTCGATCTGCTCGCGGTCGGGACGGACGGCGGCGACGGCCCGACACCCGCAGCGGGCGCGCATGTGGACGGCGGGACCGTCGCGCGCGGCCTGCGCGCAGGGCGGGAAGCTGCGCCGGCGCTCGCCGAAAACGATTCACACGGCTTCTTCGCGGCCGAGGGCGGGCTGGTCGTGACCGGCCCCACGGGCACTAACGTGATGGATTTGCTGTTGTTTCGCGTCGATCCGACCGCGCTGTGAATTCTCCTGCACCCGCTGCGTCCAAGAGCCAGTAGCCTTGATCCGGACGTTCACGGCGTCCGAGGGGCGAGCTTGAAAGCAGTGACCCGTTCCGCCTCATTCGGCTCGAAGCGGCGGCCGCTGCCAGACAGAAGAGAGGATTCGTCATGACACTGCTGTCGAAACGAGCCACCACGGGAGTGACCGCGCTGGCACTCGCATTCGCGTTCACGATCGCGTCGTCCGACCGCGCCCACGCGAAGGCCAAGGTGAAGAGCGTCCAGACCGAGGCGGTCTGGGTCGCGTTCGATGCCGAGGCGAAGACCGTGACGGCGAAGGTGAAGAAGCCGGGCCGCGGCAAGGATGCGAAGAAGCTGAAGAAGAACAAGGAAGCCACCTGGGCGGTCGTGCCCGAAGGCTCCGTGCTCGTGCGCACCACCGTCGCGATCAACGGCGTGAAGGGCGAACTCGGCGACATTCCGGAAGGCAAGACCGTGAATATCTACTGGCGGCCCGACGAGAAGGATCCCACCATCCTCCGCGCGCGGAAGATCGACGTGATCTTGAGCGACGAAGAACTCGACGCAAAGTACGGCACCGAGTAGGCGGCCGGCTCGATCCGACGCAGCGACGTTTCCAGCTGGGGGTGAGGTGGCGATCGACGCGGAAGGCTTCAAGCAGGTTCTATCGCACTGGATTACCGGAGTCACGATCGTCACGACGTGCGACGGCGATCGCATCCATGGCATGACGGTCTCGGCTTTCACCGAGGTCTCGCTCGACCCGCCGCTCGTGCTCGTCTGTGCCGACAAGGGTTCGAATACGCATCCCATGATTGCGGCCGGCAGGGTCTTTGCCGTCAACGTGCTCGCGAGCGATCAGACCGACCTGTCGAACCGCTTTGCGTCGAAGAAGTCCGAAGATTCCCGCTTCGACGAGGTCGCCTACGCGACTGGTGAGACGGGTGCGCCGCTTCTCGACGGCGTCGTCGCGAACGTCGACTGCCGTCTCGTCGCAGCCCACGATCACGGCGACCACGTGGTCTACGTCGGCGAGGTCGTCGATGTCCGCTACCACGAGCGCGAGCCGCTGCTGTATCACGCCGGCTCGTACGGGGTGTTCTCGAAGGCCTGAGGCCCTCGGCGTTCGGAGCACGCGGGACGGACTCAGCGAAGCCGAGTGCCGCAAAACACCCTGCTAGCCGGCCTTCTCCAGCTTGTCGCTGTACTCGCCGTTGCAGGCCGCGCCGTTACAGCGCGCGCGGTGCAACAGCGCCTGTTGGGCTGCGGGCACGTTGTCGTCGCTGCCCGCCCAGGCTTTGAGCGGAGCGGCCTGGAGCGCGCGGCCGTACGAGAACGACAGCTTCCATGGGCCGCCCCCCTGCTTGTTGATCGCGTCGAGGTGTGAGGTCGCGAGCTCGTCGCTCTGGCCGCCCGACAGGAACATGATGCCGGGGACTTCGGCCGGGACGCTGTTGCGGAAGCAGCGGAGTGTCGCCGCTGCGACCGCAGCCACGCTCGCCTGCGTGGTGCAGTCGCTGCCGGAGATCACCATGTTGGGCTTGAGGATGATTTCGGTGAGCGGGACGTTCTGCGCGTAGAGTTCCGCGAAGACCTTGCGGAGCGCGCGTTCGGTCACTTCGTAGCAGCGGTCGAGGTCGTGTCCGCCGTCCATCAGCACTTCGGGTTCGACGATCGGGACCAGTCCGCCTTCGACGCAGAGCGCGGCATAGCGCGCGAGTGCATGTGCGTTGGCGTCGAGGCATGCGTCGCTCGGAATGCCGTCGCCGATCGTGATCACGGCGCGCCACTTCGCAAACTTCGCACCCAGCCCGACGTACTCGGCAATGCGATCGCGCAGCCCGTCGAGGCCCTCGGCCACCTTCTCGCCCGGCGAGCCGGCTAGTTCCTTGGCGCCCGCGTCGACCTTGATGCCCGGCAGGATGCCCTTGCTCGCGAGCAGCTTCGGGAAGGGTGTGCCGTCCACGGCGCTCTGGCGGATCGTCTCGTCGAAGAGGATCACGCCGCTGACGTTCTGCTCGAGGCCGGCTGCGGTGAAGAGCAGCTCGCGGTAAGCGCGTCGCCGATCTTCGGTGGACTCGACGCCGATCGAATCGAAGCGTTTCTTGATCGTCGGGCTGCTCTCGTCCGCGGCGAGGAGTCCCTTGCCGCTCGCCACCATCGCCTCTGCCGTTGCTGCCAGTTCGGACATGTCGCTGTCCTCCATCGAAGAAATCGGGAAGTTCGAGGCGCCGTTCGCGGCTCGAAGGGCATTCAAAAGTACCGAGGGGTCGAGGGAGCGGCAAGGCGGAAGGCGCTTATTAGCGATGTGATAGCGTTTGCGCATGGACCCCGTGCGCTTCGTCGTCTACTCCGACTATCTCTGACCGTGGTGTTTCAACGCTGCGGTTCGCATGCGTCAGCTGGAAGACGAATTCGGTGAGCAGGTGCAGCTCGACTGGCGCAGTTTCCTGCTGCGTCCTCGTCCGCGCACTCGCCCCGCCGATCTCGAGAAATTCCGGGCCTACACGCAATCGTGGCTTCGGCCCGCGGCCGACCCCGACAGCGGCCGCTTTCGCGTCTGGCAGGGCGACGCCGGGCCGCCGTCTCACAGCGTCCCGCCGCACCTGGTTGCGAAAGCCGCCGCGGTCCTCGGGGACGGCGCATTCCAACGCATGCGGGACCGGCTGTTCGAGGCCTACTTCAGCGAGAACCGCGACATCACCGATGACGCCACGCTGCGCGCGCTGTGGCGCGAGGTCGAACTGCCCGAAGCCGACTTCGAACGCTCGCAGGATCCGGCGCTGCTGCGCGAGACGCTGCAGCAGCACGCCGAAGCCAACGAGGTCGGCGCCACCGGCGTCCCGGCCGTGCAGCTCGTCGGGAACAGCGCGGTGATCGTCGGCGCGCACCCGCTCGAACTCTATCAACGTTGGGTGAACAAGACGCTCGCCGCGCGCGCAGCGGAAGCAGGCGAGGAGGAAGCAGGAGCATGAACACGAACGTCTTCGGAATCGAGGGCCGTGTCGCGGTCGTCACGGGCGCGTCGGCGGGCCTCGGCGTCGCGTTGGCGACCGGACTCGCCGATGCGGGGGCGCGTCTGGTGCTGGCCGCGCGCCGCGCCGACCGACTCGATGAAGTGGCCGAGCGGCTCGCCGAGCGCGGAGCCGAAGTGCTCGCCGTGCCGTGCGACGTCACAGATGAAGATGCCGTCGACGGCCTCGTCGCCGCGACCCTAGAACGCTTCGGTGCGGTCGATCTGCTGGTCAACAATGCCGGCATCACCAACATCGTCCCCGCGGAGGACGAAGCCCTCGACGCCTTCAAGCAGGTGCTCGACATCAACCTCGTCGGCGCATTCATCTGCGCGCAACGCTGCGCTCGCCCGATGCTCGCGGCGGGGAAGGGCGCCATCGTGAACGTCGCCTCGGTGCTCGGCACCGTCGGCGCGGGCCAGATCCCGCAGGCCTCCTACACCGCGTCGAAGGGCGGCCTGGTCAACCTCACGCGCGAACTCGCCGCCCAGTGGGCGCGCCGCGGCGTGCGGGTGAACGGCATCGCGCCCGGATGGTTCGGGAGCGAGATGACGAGCGAGATGTTCGCGGACGAAAACGCGGTGCGCTGGATCAACAAGCGCACCCCGATGGGCCGCGTGGGCGAGCCCGAAGAGTTCATCGGCCCGCTGCTCTTCCTGCTCTCGGATGCCGCGAGCTACGTGACCGGCCAGACGCTGCCTGTCGACGGCGGCTGGACGATCATCTGAGCGAAGGCGGTTTCGAAGTAGGCGGCGTCGCGAAGGGCGCTAGTGACAGAGACCTTCGAGGACCCGGCTGCACTCCCAGACTTCGTCGTCCGTGAGATCGAACATCTGGACGACAGGGACGACTTCTTGGCCGCGAAGGCGAACGGTGGTGCCGCAGGTACCATCCGTGGGGGAAATCCTGGAAGCGATCAGCGTGCGGCCGATGGTTTCGGCCAGCGAGACGGCGAAACCGTCTTCGTCATACCAGCAGGCGCCGAACCGCGGACCGCCCCACGTCGGCGGGGTGAGGGAATGGTGGAGGTGATGGAGTTCCTCGCTGCTACTCCAACACGGGCATTCGACCTGCTCGCAGGGGATCGACCGACCCTCCGCATGCCGTTCCCAGTTTTCGAGCACCCGCTCGCACGCCCTGTCCGACGCCTGCGGATCGTCGCCGTCGCAGTCCATCGCCTCGCAGTAGGCGTTGCACAGCCCCCAGGCCGCAGCGTCGAGATCGGCGGCTTCGCACGCTTCCTCGGGCGGGCCCCCGTTTTTCCCCTCCGCCCGGGCCGGGAGGGGGTGCATGGCGACGGCCAGAATCAGCGCCAACGAGGCACCTGCCAGCCGTCGTTGCTGCGATCTCGAAATCTGCATCGTTGAAATCCTAGTGGGCTTTCGGGAAGCGAGCCATCCAACGCAAGCGGTCCCTCGCGTGTTCCGAAGGGAGATCTGGCACAGAAGATGCACGTTATCGGCGCCGTACCCTGGGGGAGACCCGAATGATCCCGCCGGGCGTCCTTCCGGAGCGCCCGAGCGGGGTTTGTCGCATGCAGGAGGAGTCAGGCGATGGATCAAGAAAAGGCTGAGCCGCGGCATCCGATTACCCCGATGGTCTCGCGCATCGTGGACACCCATCGGCAGATCCGGAGTGACCTCGAGGTACTGGAGAAGTCCGAC
>CAXMSF010000289.1:0-3375 GCA_964196055.1 uncultured Gammaproteobacteria bacterium
GCTCGCGATCCGCCGCGCGTCGCCCGGCGACCCGACGATGACGGCGCGCACGCTCGACTCGTTGGCATTGTTGTTGCTCGAACGGGGCGAATACGACCGCGCCGAGACACTGCTACGCGAGGCCGTCACGCTTCAGGAAGGCCAAGGCACCTCCGACGGCAGCGAACTCGGCATCAGCCTGCGCTACCTCGGGGCGGCTTTCCAGGCACGCAACGCCTTCCCGGCCGCAGAAGAACAATACGTGCGCGCGGCACCGCTGCTCGAAGCCGCACTCGGTTCGGACGACTCCAGTTACGGCTTCTTTCTACGTGACCTCGGCCAGGTCTACGCGGCCCAGAACAAGCTCCACCAGGCCGAGGACGCCTACAGCCGCTCGCTCAGCATTCTCGAAGCGCGGCTCGGCAGCGGCGACCCGTCCGTGGCCCAGACCCGACGCAGCTACGAGCAGGTGATGCGCGCACAATCCACTCCGTAGCGTTTCGGCCGAATCCGGTCCGAGCGACTCATCGGTCGAAGCCCCGGCACCGCGGCTTCGCCAGACGGAACCGCCACTCGCGTCGACGCAGCTCCGCTAGTGTCTTGGCCAAGGTCGCAGCGCTTGCCCATCGAGGAGCCGCGCGGGCATGAGCCCCGAATCGATCTCACTGCTGCTCGTGATCGCGCCGATTTCGCTCGTCGACAGCACGTCGATCACGCCGCTTTGCATCGTTCCACTGATCATGCTGCTCAGCAAAGAGCAGCCGATCTTTCGTGCGTCGGCCTTCCTGTTCGGAATCTTCACTGCGTATCTGGTAGGCAGCCTGCTGCTTCTGTTCGGGCTCCAGCAGGTCTTCGCGCAGATCAACGAGGTCGTGAGCGAGAAGCTGAAGAACCCCGACACCCTGTTCCTGGTGGCACAGATCGCCATCGGGGTCTGCATGCTCGCCTTCAGCTCGCGGATGGCGAACGCGCGGGAAAGCAAGCAAGACCGCCGCCCCACGGAATCGGTCTCCGCCACGCAGGCCTTCATCGGCGGCGCGGTGCTCACGATCGTCGGCCTGCCGGGCGCGCTGCCCCTCTTCGCCGCAATCGACCAGATCCTGCGCGCGGACCCGCCGCTGCAAGACAAGATCATCGCCATGCTCTTCTACAACGCGCTGTTCATCCTGCCCCTCTTCAGCGCGGTACTGGTCCGTGTCGTCCTGGGCGAACGCAGCGTGCCGATGCTGAATCGAATCAACGACATCGTGACGCGTGTCGGCCGGCGCGTCCTCATCGTCGCCTTGGTCATCGCCGGAGCCGTGTTGATAATCGACGGAGTCGGCTGGTTCCTGGGCCACCCGCTGCTTCCGGTCTGGTAGCGACCGCGAACCCTCCCGGCCCGCGAACTTGAGTTCGGATACGGCATGGCCGATATTCCGAAACGGCAAGCCTCGGTCGAGGGTGCGTCACTGCGATTGCGAGCAGTCCTGATGACCGCAGCCACAACGGCTCTCGGACTGATGCCGCTGTTGCTCTCGACCGGCGTCGGCAGCGAAGTCCAGCGCCCCCTCGCGACCGTCGTCGTGGGCGGCCTGCTCAGCTCTACGACCGTGACGCTTCTCTTCCTACCTGCGTTCTACGAGCGCTTCGCAGCAGGCCCGCGATCAGCAGCAATGCGCTAAGCAGCGCAAGCGCCGTCGGCTCCATTGCAGGAACGGGCGATGCGGTTGGCCCTGACGCACCCGGCACGCTGTCGAGCGCGGTTTCGCCACGACCCGGAAGGTTGCTTGCAAACGGGGTCACGCCGGCATAATCACCGCCGGCCGTGATGTCGTGTACATCGCCACCGTCGAAGTCGCTCGCGAGCAGCCGCCCCTCGGCGTCGATCGCAAGGCCGGCAAAGGAGCGCCCGAAGGCGTGCGGAAGAGCGCTGCTGAAGTCACCGCCGGACGAAATTTCGAACACCCCGCCATCGGTGGAAACGAAGATCTGACCGCTCGCCGACGCCACCAGGTCGTAGGGCCCGACCGCCGGAAGGCCGGAAGCAAACGCCGCGGCCGCCGTAAAATCGCCGCCCGCGCTGATGTCGTAGATCACGTGCCGCGACTGGTCAGCCAACAGGATCTCGCCACTTGCGAGCTGCAGGAGGTTGCGCGGGTAGCCAAAGCCGCTCGCGAAGACCGGCGCACTGCCCAGATCACCGCCCGCACTCGCGCGGTACACGGCGGCGGCTGCCAACGAAACCACCAGAAGTTCGCCGGCCTCGGTTTGCAGCAGCCCCGTCGGGCCCGCGATGTTGCTGGCAAAATTCGAAACCGCGCCCGCGCTCGTCACGGCGACGATCGAGTTTTCGGAATATTGCGTGACGAAGGCCGTGTCATTCCCAGCCGACCAGGCGACCTGCCCCAGAGATGAATCGACCACCGCAGTCGGGCTCACACCCGCCTGCTCGCCCGAAGCCACCAACGAAAGGCCGCACGGCGCTGTGATGCACCAACCCACGGCCCAGTACGTTTCGCCCGCATCGAACGCGAGCGCAGGGGATGAAGTCAGCAATCCGAAGAGCGCTGTCGACATCGCAATTTCAACGATCAATCGGTGTAGCTTCACTCTCGAACCCCGGTGGACGAGTTGCTCGACGGCACTCGAGCCTCGCTAGCGGGATCAGGAGCAATCTTCGTGCCGGCAAGAATGCGACACCTGCGAACGAAGGCCGTAAAGTGCGATCCCCCAACGGTTTCGCGCGGGACATGCCGGTTGCGGCCACTATGCACGAATGTGCGATGGAGTCGGCGCGTGAAACGTCGATTTCCACTAATGGTCTGCGGCGTATATCAGGCTGCCGATCCAATGCTTCGTCAGCTCGACCGCAGCCACTGCATCGCAGCGCGAAACCGCCGGGTCCGCTGACGATCTCCGTGCTATCCGCATGCTGACGCTGGTCCTCCAGCAGCCCTTTGCGGAAGCACCGGACCGCGAAGACGCTAGGCGTCGATCCTTCGATACTTGATCCGGTGCGGCTGGTCCGCGTCCGCGCCCTTGCGGCGGTGGTAGTCCTTGTCGTACTCGCCGTAATTGCCCTCGAACCACTCGACGTGGGAGTCGCCCTCGAAGGCCAGCATGTGGGTCGCGATGCGGTCGAGGAACCAGCGGTCGTGGGAGATCACCACCGCGCAGCCCGAGAAGGCCAGCAGCGCGTCTTCGAGTGCGCGCAGGGTGTCGACGTCGAGGTCGTTGGTGGGCTCGTCGAGCAGCAGCAGGTTGGCGCCCGCACACAGGGTCTTGGCGAGGTGGAGACGGTTGCGTTCGCCGCCCGATAGCTGGCCGACGCGCTTCTGCTGATCCGTCCCCTTGAAGTTGAACGAACCCACGTAGGCGCGTGAACTCATCTCGCGCTTGCCGACCATGATCCGC
>CAXMSF010000290.1:0-28189 GCA_964196055.1 uncultured Gammaproteobacteria bacterium
CGCGATCGGCTCACCGATCAGCCGCTCGGGATCGTTCATGACTCCGAAGATCAGATCGGTGTAATTCCGGTAGTGATTGTGCAGCGACATGAAGACGTCGCGGGGATCGCGGCCGACGATGATATAAGAGACTTCCGGGTAGTAGGGCAGCCCGTCGAGCGGGAGGTGGCTCTTCAAGAAGCGTCGATCGGGTAGCGCCGCGAGCAACTCCCGCAGATCTTCCTTTTCGACCCCCATGAAACAGGCGTCGACCCACGGCGAGTTCTCCCGCAGCTCGAGCAAGGCCGTATCGTCGCCCCGTAGCAGCCAGCCCAGGATCTGCTGCGCCCAGGTCGTGCCGGACTTGTAGGAGGTGGTCACGACGATGTCGCCCGCGCGCGGCGCATAGACGTCCCAGCGCGTCGAATCGAGATGGTGGTTCTTGTAGACGCGCGTGACTTCCGGAATCCGAGGCGACAATCAGCTGCTCCCTAGACGGCTCCGTGCCGGAGCGCCCGACGATATCACTGCGAACGCAACGCCCCCAGGTCTCGACGGCGCCACGAGCCAGGTGGGAACTCCCCAACGTCGACCTACAACGAACTATTGATCAACCGGCAATTCCAATACCGCGATTCCCTGAACGGCGCGTTGGCCGTTCTGACGATCGAGCCAGACATCGCACTCCACAAGATCCCGCTCGCCCTCCGAGCGGACCGCCTTCACGACCCCGCCCGCGCTCACCCGATCGCCGTCGAGCACGGGAGCCGGAAACTCCACCCGCAATCGTCGAAGACTCGCGGGGCCCGCCCAGGCCAGCAACATGTTGACCACGTAGCCGAGGTTCACGGGGCTCTGATTCACGACCCGTCCGGCGAGGCCGACGCGTTCCGAAAACGCGCGATCCCAATGGATCGGGTTCGGGTCGCGGAAGATCGCAGCCACGGTGCGCATCCGCTCCGCGGTGACGTGGTCGAGCGTCCACTCGGGGATGCGATCGCCGACTTTTGCCTTCATTCGGCGAATCGCCAGAAATGCCAACGGAAGGTTGCCCGCGCAACGATCTGTTCGGATTCGTCGAGCACCTCGATGCAATAGGTGAGCGAATCGACGACAGTCCCTCCTTCGTGCGGGGTGCGTTCGTGCTCGCGCACCCCGCCCCGCATCGCGTACGGTTGCGATTCGCGCAGCGGTTCGAAGAATTCCCAGTCGTAATAGTCGATCGTGACCGAGGCATCCGACGGAGCTTCTGCGAGTTCGAAGAGATCGCCGATCCCGACTCCGACTCCGGCAATCGGAACGTGGAACAAGTGGATCGGATGGGCGAGTCCGTCGGGTAGACGGTCCGCGCCGGTTGCTTCGGTCAATAGAAAATTCTCCCAGGGCTCGATCCGGTAATGGCCTCCAGGAAACGTGTGGCCGATCAAGGCCCGCATCCGCTCTTCACTCACCGCCATCACTTCACCCTAGCAACACGAGCCCCTTCAGTCTCCGGCCGTGTAGGCGTTGACGACTTCCTGCTCGAAGCCCTTCAACACCAGAGGGGCATCGAGCGGAACGAAACGTTCCATCAGGCGCGGAGTCTCAGCAGACAGGCGATCTACGACGGCGTGGGTCGCGATGATGCCGTCCGGCGGAATCTCCTTTAGCATACGCGCGGCGCGGTTGATGCTCGGGCCGATCAACGCCACCGACCGCCGCATCGGGCTGCCGATGATCCCGATCACGAGGCTGCCGACGTCGAGGCTCAGGCGCGCGTGCAGGCGCACTTCGTCGGCAGGCTGACGAGCAATCCGCTCGCGAATCGCGAATGCAGCCTGGACGGCTTCCGTCACCGACTCGAAGTACAGCATCGCCCCGTCACCTTCGTAGTCCTTCACATCGCCGCAGAAGGACAGCGCCACCTCGGTAACCACCTCCATGAATCGTTGCACCAGTGCGAGGACTGCTTCCGGTTCACGCTGAACGATCAGCGGCGTCGAATCCGCGATGTCGACGAACAGGACGGTGAGTTCTCGCCGCAACGGTAGATCGCTGCGCTCGACGTAGTGCTCGACCAGACTCGGCACGAAGGCATTGGCGTGCGCCACTCCCGATGCCGAAGCAACGACGCGCTTCGCTTCGGCACCACGCCCCCGATCGGGCTGCAACGCGGAATCCACCTCGGCAGCCGGGAATCCGGAGCCCAGCCAGGCGCCGAGCCCCCCGGCCAACACGCAGACGCCCTCAAAGCCTTCGGCGCTGAGCCACAGTGCCGCACGGGCACTGCTCGCGTCTTCGGGTCAGGTGCAATAGGTGACGAGCGGGATATCTCGAGGCCAGGAGCGCGCGTACTCGACCACGTCGGCAAGGGGAACCCACTGCGTACCGGGAATCTCCTGCGGATGAAGCTCGCGGGCA
This sequence comes from uncultured Gammaproteobacteria bacterium, assembly GCA_964196055.1. GTDB lineage: Bacteria > Myxococcota_A > UBA9160 > UBA9160 > SMWR01 > JAFDEI01. The sequence continues at coordinate 2,380 of CAXMSF010000290.1, forward strand.
TCGCGAGTACGGACGTCGACCACCCGAAGGTCGCCACGCTTCGCACGCAATTCGCGAATCTCCTCGGGACTCCGTCGCGGGACGGCTTTGGCTTGCATCTTCCCTCCGCTTCGGCCGGCAGTATATCGCCCCGGGCCGGTCTGCCCGAATCGGGCTCGCGAGGGCCCGCTTTCCCGATGATCACGGCAGCGGCTATGGTCGACCCCCGGGAGCACCACCCGAGGATCGGGTGGTGGACGACGCGTAGCAAGTTGGAATCGCCCGCCGGATCACGAAGGTTGGAAAGCCGCAGCATGGGAACAAGCAGCCGACGATCGCCGCTCGACGGCTCGCCCGAAGAGGCGATCCTGGACACTCGCCTCTGCGACCTCGGAGTGGCACTCGAAGGCAGCTGGCTCGAGGCACCTATCCGCGGCGTCATGAGCGAACTCGCGAAGCACGAGCTGCGGATACGTCCGGCTTTCTGGCTCTCCGACGACTGGTTCTCGCCCGAAGGCATCGTCGGCGTCGCAATTCCGTTCTACCTCGCACACCCTCGCCTGAAGCGCCTCGAGCGCAAGCAGATGCTTGAAGTCGAAGGCGGCACGCTTGCGCAATGTCGCAAGCTGCTCCGGCACGAGATCGGGCACGCGGTCCAGCACGCGTTCGAACTCCACCGGCGGCCGCGCTGGCGGGCGCGCTTCGGCAACTCCTCGCGACCGTATCCGGAATACTACCGACCGAATCCAGCCAGCCGCCGCCATGTGCTGCATCTCGCCTACTGGTACGCGCAGGCCCATCCGGACGAAGACTTCGCGGAGACCTTCGCCACCTGGCTCACGCCCGGGTCGCGCTGGCGCGAACGCTACGCGGGCTGGCCCGCACTCCGGAAACTCGAGTACGTCGATGAGTTGATGAGAGAGCTTGCCGGCCAGACACCACGTGTACGCCGCCGCGCACGCGTCGAAGCCATCTCAGGCCTACGCCAGACGGTCCGCGAATACTACGCCGCCAAACGGGCACGCTTCGAAGGGGTCTCCAACAATCTCTACGACGCCGACCTCCGTCGCATCTTCGGTGCCGACTCCGCAACATCCGGCCGCGAGCGGGCGGCCAATTTCCTGAGACGGAATGGCCCGAGAATCCGCAGGATGGTCGCCCAGGGAACCGGCAAGCGGGAGTATGCTCTCGAAGTCGTACTGAAGGACATGATGACCCGCTGTCGCGAACTGGACCTCCGTGTCGGGCACACGGCTGAGGACATCCTGATCGACTTTGCCATCCTGCTGGCCGCGCGCAGCGTCGAGTACGTCTACCGCGGCCGTGAATGGCACGCGCTATGAGGCGACGCCGCGTACTGGTGCTGGTACACGAGGACTTCCTCGTCCCGATGGACCTCGACCACATGGCGCCGTCGGACCTGGAGCGCATCAAGACAGAGCGTAACGTCGTCGAAACCCTGCGCGAAATCGGCCACGAGGTTCGCCAGCTCGGCGTCAACGAAGACTTGAAACCGATCCGAGACACGGTCCAGCACTGGCGGCCCCACATCGTCTTCAATCTCCTCGAGGAGTTCCAGAACGAGGCCGTATTCGACCAACACATCGTCGCCTACCTCGAATTGCTGGGTGTTCCCTACACAGGTTGCAACCCGCGCGCGTTGGTGCTCGCGCGCGACAAGGCGCTCTCGAAGAAGCTGCTCAGCTACCACCGGATTCCGGTACCTCACTTCTTCGTCGTCCGCCGCGGGCGTTCCGTCCGGCGGTCACGGCGCATCGAGTTTCCGCTGATCGTCAAGTCGCTGATGGAGGAGAGTTCGGCTGGAATTGCGAAGACTTCGCTCGTCCGTGACGACGAGAGTCTTGCAACCAGAGTGCGGTTCATCCACGAACGATTCGAAACCGACGCGATCGTCGAGCAGTTCATCGCGGGACGCGAAATCTACGTGGCCGTGCTCGGGAACCACCGCCTCGAGGTGCTGCCGCCCCAGGAACTCGTGATGAGCAAGAACGACGCGAACGAACCGCTGATCGCCACGGAGAAAGTGAAGCACGACGTGCGCTACCAAGAGGAACACGGTGTCAAGATCGTCGTGCCGCGACTCGACGAAGCACTGTCGCAGCAGATCGTAAAGACCTCGAAGCGCGTCTACCGGACGCTGCAACTCGGAGGCTACGCACGCATCGACTACCGCATCGACGATGGCGGTCGGATCTACTGCCTCGAGGCAAACCCGAACCCCGAGATCGCGCGTTCGGAAGAGGTTGCGGCCGCCGCAGAGGCCGCCGGTATCTCCTACCCCCAACTGCTTCAACGCATCGTGAATCTCGGAATTCGGCGCGCTTCGTTCGGCTGAGCGCCGCGCGGAATTCGATCATCGAAGACAACCGGAATGCCGCGGTCTAGAAGGTGCTGCACTCGAGCCCGACGCTGACGCGAGGGCCTCCGCGACCCTCGGTCAGTCTCGCTCAGCGCGGCTTCGAGTTCGGTTCCAGCCCGCGCCAGCCTGTGAACCGGAGCCTCAAGTCACCCGCCCTGACGTCCGACCTGACACTCAACCGCAGGAGTCCGACATGAGCCCGTCAGCGAGCCCGAATCCCGGAGAACACGGCAGCGGTGTCCCAATCAGCGCGTTGCGTGCGGATGCCCACGAGCTGTCCTCGGAGGACTTCGAGGACCGCCATGGCAATGCTTTCCTGATGCTGACGGCCGCCGAATTGCATCGGCCTGCCGGGCCCTCGATGACCGTCGTCAACCTCGAAAGCGACGACGAAACCTCCGACCACACGGCCGGACTCTCGCTGCTCGCCTACCCGATCCACAGCACCGAGCGATCGGTGGGACACCTCATTACGCTCGGAAGGACCGCGAACAACGACGTCGTGATCCCGGACATCAGCGTCTCACGCTTTCACGCATTCGCGAAGGAAGTCGAAGGCGGCGGCCTCGCGATTCAGGATGCCGGTTCCACGAACGGCACCCTGGTGAATTCGGATTCCGTTCCTTCGCAGGGTCACGGCCCGCCCATGGAACTCAAATCAGGAGACAGCGTGCGACTCGGCCAGGTGGAATTCAGTTACCTCGACGCCCACAGCCTGCTGGACTTCCTGCGCGCACACGAGGCCTGAGCCACAGCCTTTCGGTCGACTTCTCGGCCGGCTATTCCAAGCAGGAATCGAGGCGCCGATCGTGTCGCGGCCCACAGCGTCCGCGACCTTCGAACGCAGCTCGACAGTCGTCCGAGAGGTTCTCCCACTCGGCATCCAGGCACTGCAACCGCGCTCGCCCGGCTTCGGCCCCCGAACACAGGTCCGCCACATCCTCACGACAGCCGGCCAGCGGCCCGCGCCGCCCCTTCCCGCAACGTTCGCCTCCGCCGGGTCCAGCCTCTTCCGTGCATCCGCGGCCTTCGCCGCGATCCCGCCGACGACCTTCGCGAATCCCGATCAGCTGTTCACGCTGTTCGGGCGTGAGAAGCTTGCGAATCGCCAGCATCGCCTCCAGACGGTTCTTCCGCTGCCGTGATTTCAACGCCCCGATGCGATCGTTCTGTGACATCACCGCGGCCTCATCGGGCGACGACTGCGAAAGCAGCTCGTGCATCTTCTCGTGCTCGCTCCGAATCTCGCCGCGCATTTGTTCGGACCGCAACCGAGACGCGTCGACGATGGCCTGGATCGATTCACGGGCATCGTCATCGAGACCGAGTTCGTCTGCGTGTTCGTCGACGAATCGGCCTGGATCCGGTCCGCGGGGACCCCCGTGATGCGGGCCGCGCGGCCCGCGATCGGAGATGCATGCGGCATCGTCGGCCTCTGCCTGCGCGAGCGCCGGCAGCATCAACGCGATCCCCATTGCCGCGATCGCGGTTACCAGAGCACCCTTCAATTTCAGCATGTTTCCTCCTCGGGCCAGATTGCCCGCAACTCTTCGACTCTTTGGAGTGCCGAGCGGCCCAAACGGTTTACTCGCTCACCCGTCGAGAAAAATTCCCGCAATTGCCGCATAGTCATCCGGCAACCCTTCCAGATCGCCGTCTGCATCGACATCGTCGAACGATTCCGGATCGAAGAGGTCCCGCTCCCAGGCCGCTGCAGACGGTTGATTCACGGCGGCCACGCGGGATCGGGCGCTCTCGGGCGCGGTCGATTCGAAGGCGCCGAACGCCAGCGCCAGGCCGATCGCAAGACCCACCAGCGCGGACGCGAACGCCGGCCGCGCAAAGACGAATTCGCGAGGCGTAGCGATCCGACCCCGTAGCTCCGCATCGAGTGCCGCCCTGCGTGCGGGGCTGAGCGGAGGCGGAGCGTAATGCTCGACAAGACGCCCCAGGAACTCTTCGTCCTCGGCCGATAGCGACGGATGCTCCTCTGGTCTCTCGTTCATCCCTTCTCTCCATTCTCCGGCGCGTAGTCGACGCTCGCGAGATCCGCGAGTTCGCTGCGCATGCGCGCCAACGCGCGGTGCAGATGGCTCTTCACGGTCCCGATCGGTTTCTCGAGCACTTCGGCGCATTCCCGAACCCGCAATCCCTCGAGGTGGACCAGTACGAAGACATCGCGTTGACTGCGCGTGAGTTTCCCGAGTGCAGCCGCGATCCGGCGTTGCAAGCCCGGGTCTCGAGTCGGATCGGGAAACGGATCAGGCGGTTCGGCTAGCGACCCGCTGTCCCAGAAATCGCGGATGCCACGCCAGCGCCGATAGCTGTAGGCCTGACGAAGCAGAATCCGGTAGAACCAGGTCTCGAGTTTGGCCTCGCCGCGAAATCTCGGCAGACCGCGAAAGGCCTTCACGAACGCATCCTGCGTCACATCTTCCGCTGCGGCCGCATCCCCCCCTACGAGTCGCCACGCCAGGCGCAGTGCACGCTCCCGGTGGGAGTGGACCAGCGCCTCGAAACGCCGCTCGAGATCGGGATCCACCCGGCTACTTTCCAACACGGCGACCGACTCCACTGACACCTCTCGAACCGTCCGCCCTATTCGACGCTCGAGGGCGGCGGGCGGTTTACCTCCAGTGATTCGAATTCTTCGGCATTTCGACGCATCCGGTCGAGATAATCACCCGATTCAGAAGGGCGCGCACAGGGATCGAACACGTGACTGCGCACGCCGAGACGCTCCAGGAGCGCTTTGCTCGCCGATTCCGGGGCCGCCTCCCAGAGCATCCACCGGGCCGGATGCTCGGCGAGAGCGTCCCGGAATTCCGCCCACATCGCCTCCGTCGGCACCTCCTGTGGCTCCCAATGCAACGACCGCGCGTTCAGATCGTAGGCGCGGATGAAATAGGGGTAGACGGGGTGGGAAAAGAACAGCGGGGCGCCGCCGAGTTCCTGCGCGGCCACCGCGAAGCGACGCTCCAGGCCGCGCAGGTCACGCTCGAGCGCGGCGAATCCGCTCTCGAAATGTACGGCCGCGCTCGGCCGGACCGTAATCAGTGCGTCCGCGACGGCACGCGCTTGCGCGATCGCGAGTTCCGGGTCGAGCCACGTCATCGGAGCCACTCCAGCATGGGCGTGCTCGCCTTCGGGTCCGTGAGCGTGCTGGACCCCGCCGCTGTCACGCAGCTGTCGCTTTCGAAATCCGACCGAGGTGTCGACCAGCCTACGCCGCGACAACGATGCGCGCTCCAGCCATTGCGCGTAGCCGTCGCCGTTCAACAGCACCAGATCGGCCGCCTGATACTCCGCCACGACCTCCGCGCTGGGCGACCATTCCGCAGGATCGATCCCGGTTGGGATCGGGAAGCGCACGTCGACCGCGTCACCGCCGATCCGCTCCGCGAAATACTGGAGCGGATACGCCACCGCAAATACCCGAAGCCGTTCATCGCGCGCACTCGCTTCGGTTCCCGGCGGCCTCTCCGCTTCACCCGGTTCGCATGCGACTGCGAATGCGAGTCCAACCAGACCGGCGATCGCTGCGACGATCGGCCCCCATCCGCTCATCGATCCGGACCTCATGATGTGATCCACATCCGAATCGCCTCGGATCCATAGCGGCTCGCGAGTACGGCGAGCACGCCCGCGAACGCCGCGCCGAGCACGAGCACGACCACGATCTCCGACACCAGAATCGCGGCCACGCGCGCGGGCGAGCCACCGATCTTCACGATGGTCTCGATCTCGCGCTCCCGCAATCGCAAAGACAGCAGGAACACCAGCGCGGCCGTGGCAAGCGTTCCCGCGCCTGCGAAACCGATCGCCGCAACCACGTAGGCCCGCACGGTGAAGATCGTGTCGAGCAACTCCGTCATCACTATCGCAGGGCGCACGATCTGCGTTGCCACCCCGGGTCGCTCGAAACGGCCCATCAGCAACACGCCTGATTTATCATCGTGGGGCACCGCGATCACCCCAGTCAATGGGTACTCGCTGAGGTCACCGTGAAAGTGGAAGGAATCGATGTTTTCGGGGGTAATCTCGTTGTACTGCACGACCGAGGCGTTGGCCGTAATCAGATCCCCTTCCTGCTTCAGCACCGCGGCCGCCGCACCGGCCGCCGCGAGGTCTTGATGTCCGTGGCCGAGTCCCTGGATGATCCAGCTCGTCTTCACGTCGACGAAGACGACCTGGTCATCGGGGGTGTGCGACGCTGCGAAAACGCCGACCACCCGCATCCGCAGCGGGTACACCCCAGCGAGATCGAAGAGGCTCTCGGGAGACGACAGCACCGTATCGCCGGCTCCGACAGCGAGATCAGCGGCCGCGCGTGCACCGAGCACACACTCCCCGACGACCGCCATGCGCCGGCCCTCCGCTAGCCTTAGACCGCGGAAGTCGAAATACTCGAGCGACGTTCCCACGATCGGGTGGGTGCGGGCACGAAAGCGCGCATCGAGTGGAATGGGTTGCGCGAGCCCGGAATCCTCGATCGCCTCGACCTCCGCCCACGCGATCGCATCCGGGACGTCCGACTCGAAATAGAGCGAACTCAACACCAGTTCGAGTGGACTGCCCATTGCGCCGACCAACAGTGGCGTCGCTTCGGCACGCGCCGTCAGCTGTTCGGCGCTCTGACCAACCAGGACATTGAGGCCCACCGGCAGGAACACGATCAGGGCGATCGACGCGACCAGAATGACGGTCTTGACGCGGTAGTGCGCTAGGTAGCGCCACGCCAGGAAGAGAACGTCCGTCACGACTTCACCCGCTCGGCGTGGAACTCCTTCACGTCGATCACGCGCGCGAAGCGATCGAGCAAATCGCGGTCGTGGGTCACCACGATCAATGTGGAGTGAGAATCGCTCGCCTGCTCGAAAAGAATATCGAGTACACGCTGCTTGTTGTCCGGATCGAGATTGCCGGTCGGCTCGTCAGCGAGCAAAAGTTTCGGCTCGGCGATGAGCGCGCGGCAGACGGCAGCACGCTGTTTTTCGCCCTGCGAGAGCTTCCGGGCCTTGCGGTCGAGCTTGTTCGAAACGCCGACGCATTCAGCGAGCGCCAACGCCCGCGAACGAACGTCCGAATCGAGCGTCAGTCCCGGGTGGATACGGTACGGCAACAGCACGTTATCGAGGACGCTCAGATACTCGAGTAGCTCGAACTCCTGGAAGACCAGTCCGAGGTTTCGGATGCGAAATTCGCGCCGAGCGGCGTCATCGAGAAGATTCACTGGGGTGCCATTCGTCGTCACCGTGCCGCTCGCGGGTAACGAAATGCCGGCGATGAGCTGCAGCAGCGTGGTCTTGCCCGAGCCACTGGGCCCGATGACCGCCACCGATTCACCACGCGCGACCTCGAGCATCGGGATTCGGAGCGCGAAGCCCCCGACCGGATATCGGAATTCGACCTCGGAGAGCTGCACCATCGCCTCGACCGGCACCTTAGAGGCGCTCCTCTTGAAGTAGTTCGAGAGCCGTGATCTTCCAGTGCCCCGCAATCGGCTCGAGAGTCACGTCTGCCTGATACTGATTCTGCCGATTATGGATGTGCCCCCAATGGCCGACCGAGCCCATCACGTTCCAGGTGCCCCGCGCAACGAAGCCCGCCGCTGAGGCCAGATCCGTGACTTCGACCGAGAGCAGCTCGACCTGCTTTACCTTCGCCCGAGCACCACCCTGGCTCGCCAGTTCCAGGCTCCGCCGCGTCTCCAGATAGATCTCGGTTAGAAGGTCCCCCGTGACACTGCGCTCGAGCGTGTCGTAGATCGCACCCTCGTCCCGGAAGTCGAACGCTCGATAGACGTTGTGGAGCACCGCCGAGAGAATCTCCGCAGCCTCGCCTTCATCGACCGTGACTCGACGCATCTCCATGAAGGACGCCGTGAGCAGCAATGCGAGAACTCCACACGCCACCCAGCCGGCGAATTGCGGCGACCTCCCACGAATCCTCCCGACCACCAGTCTCGTCACCACGACAGCAAACAGCAGCCCCAGCCAGGGCGCCGCCCCCGCGACGATTCGAGCCGTCCTGCTCGCCGGCGGCGCCACGGGCGAGAGGGTTGGCAGCGTGGGGTGCTTCAGGAAATTCTGCCAACGCAGCACCCGGTCACCGGGATCGAGCATGAACCTGAGCGGCCCGGCTTCATCGGTTGCAGCCGCGGGCACCCGCGTGATCCGCGAACTGAACAGGTCCCATGTCAAGCTGGCTTCGTTGGGCAAGCCCGATGTCGACGCCACGAAGATCACTCCCAGCGTCGCCGAATAGGGATCGAGGTCTTCGGGCGGGTCGACCACCCGACTGCTCCGCAATGTCCGCCGCAGAAAATGAACGCGGTCGAAGGTGGGATCGACCGACTCGCCGTCGATCGTCAGCGCGATGTGCTCGGCCAGGAATTCCACCGCGCGTCGCTTCAGCTCCTGCTGTTGCTCGACCGCGATGACCGCCTCTCCGCGAACCCCGAGGTCGACCCACTGCTGGAGGTCGAAGGGCCTCGCGACGATTTCGACGCGCACCTCGTAGGGCTCGGCATAGAGGAAGACGTTGAGCGGCGCATCGTACTGGCGCTTGAGATTCCTGGTGCGGAATTGCGAATACCACGGATCTTGCCAATCGAGATCGAGGCGAGCCGAGCCGCTCATGTACCGGAAATCGTTTACGGCCAACCCCTGGTGATAGACGACGAAACCGATATTCGGCCGGACGTTCTCGGTGGAAAATATCGCCTCGAACTCCAGTGAGGCCGGCCGACCTGCGAACGGGTAGTCGAGGACCGCGTAGAGCACCGCCTCGGACTCGTCCGCCGGAGCGGCGGCCATCGGCTCACCCGTGATTTCGTCGCGCCGCACCCTAGTCCGCTTTTCGAGGCTCACCACCCGGCCGGACAATCGTTCACCCCGGCCAGTGCGGATCACGAGGTCCTCGCCGAAGAACTCCGGCAACCGATCGCTGAGCGCCTCGGAGCCGAGACCGAGCTTTTCGTGGAGTTCGTCGGGCAACAGCTTCCGAAACGCGCGCAAATCGGAAGATCCCACCTCGAGTTCGACTCGCACCGACGCCTCATCCACGAAGAATTCCGCGATCGTCGTCGCCGACATCGCACGCGTAAGCATGATCGCGTCTGCGAGCGCCGGGGTCGGCGGCAGACACAGAAACAGCAATCCCAAGAGACGGAAGAGTCGACGATCCACGCGCATAGTCGTACACGCACGAGGCGCCGTTGCCAATCCTTGCCCAATCTCTGGATCGCGCTGAATATCGAAGATCAACCGCCGGCGGCCGCCTTCACGAACGCGACGACATCGCCCTCCCCCAGGCGTGTCTTCATGCCACGCTGGTAATTCATCAGCACCCCGTTTACCGCGATCGCGGTGACCCGCGTGAGCTTCGCGAAATCGGCGCCCACATCGCCGAATCGGCTCTCGACGGTACGGACCACGTCCGCGACCGTCTCGGGGCCCTCCAGTTCGAGACGGGGAACACCCAACGCTTTGCTCATCTCGTAGGTCAATTGAAGCGTTACGGGCATCGGCAGCCCCTTCGTTCTGAATGGCTCAAATCCGGACCTGCAAGCGCTCGAGCGTGCGCTTGGTGGGAACGCCCTGTGCGTCCCAACCGCGGTTCTTGTAGTACTTCGGAAGCAATTGTCCAAGCGGGTGCCCGCTCTGCATGTGCTTGAAGGTCGGCTCGTGAAGGATCCGACCGGGCAGCGTGTCGTCTGCGGCCGTGAACCCCTCGCGTAGGTTGTACATCCGCTCGAGATTGAAGATCCGCGCGCCGATCTCCTGGATATGACCACCCGAGAACTTCTGGCCGGTGATGTAGCTGAGCCATTTCTCGAACCACAGCATCGGCGGCCCCTTCATCCCCATCGCGGTGCGGAGAAGCGGGCCCATGTTCTCGAACGCAAGAACAAGCGCCCGATAACGAATCGAATTCGGATTCATCTCGTGGACCGCCTTGGGAACGATCCCGTAGGTCGTGAAGATACAGAGAACCATCGAGTTGATCGCGCATGCGAGATTCTGCTGTACCACCGGAATGTCGGCCTTCAACTTGAGGTTCTGCGGGTTGATCGTCAATGGACCCACCGATTCCATGTACATGCTCGCACCCTGAACGTGGCAGCCGCCTCGGTTCGTGGTCGCGTACTCGACTCCCTGAGCAAACGAACCGCGCGGATCGTAGGCCGAGAGTTCGAGTCCCTTCACGTGCATCGCAAACTCCTCGCCGCCGTACTTCGCACTCATGCGTCGAGTTCCGTTCGCGAGATCGTCGCCGATTCCGCGGCGGTGCCCGATGTCTCGAATCAGCTCACTCACACCCTCAGGATCCCCGAACGAGATTCCGGCATCGAGGACACCGCGATCGTGCAGCTCCATCGCGAAACTGAGCGACGCACCGAGACTGATCGTGTCCATTCCGAGGTCGTCGGCGAGGTAGTTCCATTCGGAGATCTTCTTCAGGTTCCCGATCTCGAGATTCGATCCCATCAGCGCGAGCGTCTCGTATTCCGGGCCCTTCACGCGCCCGACCCCCTCGACATCGACATCGCGGCCGCACGTCACGGGGCAGTGGATGCAGCTCGATTTCACACCGCGAAGTTCGTGATCCTCCATGTACTCCCCGGAAATATCCATCGCCTCGGAAAACGAGCCACGTTGGAAGTTTCGGGTCGGCAGGATATTGCGTGCGTTGACGGTATTGACGATCGCCCCGGTTCCGAAGCGTTTCATGCTCTCACCCAAAACCGGGTGATCCTTGAAGAGATTCCGCACTTCCTTCGTGTATTCCTTGAACTTTTCGGGGTCCTCCATGTCGAGCTTGCGCGAGCCCCGGACGCTCACGGCCTTCAGTCGCTTGGAACCCATGACCGCCCCGACACCGGTCCGACCCGCGATCCGCTCGTTCGAAACGATTCCCGCGTACAGCACCTGATTCTCGCCCGCGGGACCGATTACGGCGTGGTGCTGCTTCTTCCCGAGACACTCCTGAGTCGCGTAGGTTCCCTTGCCCCACAGTTCGGCTGCGTCGTGAAAGAGCACCTCGTCGCGATCGCCGTCGATCTCGATTCGCACGGGAGCGTCGGCACGGCGCTCGACGATCAGTATGTCGATACCGGCCTTCTTCATTCCGAGCGCGAACGACCCGCCACAGGTTGCGTTGCCGATGCCGCCCGTGAGCGGGCTCTTGCACACCACCGCGAAGCGATTGCTCTGCGGAGCCACGGAGCCGTTCAGCGGACCCGTGGCGAAGATCAGCGGATTGTCGGGCCCGAGCGGATCGATGCCCGCCGGGGTTCGGTCATACAGCAGCCGCGTGCCGTAGCCCTTGCCACCGATGTAGAGCCGAGCAATCTCTTCGTCGAGCGGCTTGAAGGCAAAACTGCGATTGGCGAGATCGATTTCGAGGACCCGTCCGGCGTATCCCTTGATCATGCTTCCCCCTGTGTCTTCGCGTCGAGCAGTTGCCGCACCCGCGCAAGCAGTTCCTCGGGCGCGAACGGTTTCTTCAACCAGCGGCTTCGCGCAATCCGCAGGCCCTCTTTCGCCAGTTCCGGATCGGTGTAGCCGGAGACGAAGACCACCGGGAATTCAGAGTTGCGTTCCGCGCAGCGTTGCGCGAGTTCGACGCCACCCATCTCCGGCATCGCAACGTCGGTCACGAGCAGGTCGTATTCCTCAGCGGATTCGCGCATCCGCTCTAGCGCATCCACGCCGTTCGTGGCCGCGGTCACGCAGTACCCCGCCTCCTCGAGCAGCTTTCGCGTGAACTCCCGCACCGCGGGTTCGTCCTCTGCGAGCAGGAGTCGCTCGCCGCGCCCGCTCGCGGTCGACTCCACCTGGAATTCCGGCTCGGACACCGTGGCGGGCTGCTCCACGAGCGGCAACAAGATCCGGAAGCGAGACCCTTGCCCGGGCTCACTGCTCACCCGGATGTGGCCGCCCCCCTGGCTCACGATGCCGTAGACCGTCGATAGACCGAGGCCGGTTCCGCTGCCCATTTCCTTTGTCGTGAAGAACGGCTCGAAGATCCGCATGCGTGTCGTTTCCGACATTCCGATGCCGTCGTCCTCGACCTCGAGACGCACATACTCACCTGCCGGCAAATCGGAGCCGTCGTGTTCCGGAAGCCGTGTCTTCCCAGTGTGGATCGAGACCGTGCCACCCCTCGGCATCGCATCGCATGCATTGGCGACCAGGTTGACGACGATCTGCTCGATTTGACTCGGATCAGCCTCGACGAAATGCCGCCCCTGATGCGTCACGGCGACGACATTGATCTCGTCGCCTGCCAGACTCTTCAAGATACGCGCAAGATCGTCGATCCGCTCGTCGAGATCGAGTACGCAGGTCTCCACCACCTGCTTGCGACTGAACGCGAGCAACTGCCTTGTCAGATCTGCCGACCGCTGAGCTGACTGAACGATCCCCGAGGCAAACTCACGGACCTCCTCGGGCGGGAGATCCGGATGGCGCTCCAGCCAACGCGCCGACCCCAGGATGACGGTCAACAAATTGTTGAAGTCATGCGCGACCCCGCCCGCCAGGCGGCCGAGCGACTCCATCCGTTGCGAGATCCGCAACTGAGTCTCGACCTCCCGCAAGGCGGCCTCGGCGCGAACCCGCTCTTTCGAGTCCATGCTGACGACGATGATCCGGATCGAACCATCCGATGCGGTGTAGGCGCGCCCACCGCTCTCGAGATGCCGCCACTCACCGTTCCGGGCCCGCACCCGATAGCGAGTGGTGATCGGATCACCGCTCTCGAGCATACGGCGCATCGCCGAGACCAACAGCGCCTGATCGTCGGGGTGCACGTACTCGGCGGCCGGGTGCCCCACCAGCTCCTCCGGATCCCAACCGAGTCGCTCCCGGTGCTGCGGACTCACGTAGAGGATCTGCCCTGCCGAATCGAGTTCGGATACGAGTGCCACCGTATTCTCGGTCAGCACGCGGTAGCGCTCGCGGCTGGCCTCGATTTCTCGCCGCTGGTCCGCCCGTTCGCTCAACACGGCCCGGAGATTGCGGTCGGCCATATACAGGAACAGGGTGACCGCAGCGAATGAAACAACGAGCATCATCGGCACGACGCCACTATCCATCAATCGCGGCTCGGGAAGCCACGACTGAGATTCCGCGTAGCTCAGCAACTGAACCCCCGAGAAAGCGAGTACGCCACCGACGATGGCTCCGCGACCTCCCACCAGCAGCCCCGAAAGAACCGTCAGCATCAGATAGCCCGCACCGAGCGAGCGCCCCAAGCCGCCACTGAACCAGCCGCCGATCGAAAAACAAAGCCAGAGCGCAGCTAGCACGATCCATGCCGCGAGTTCCGGGCGGCGGCGGCGCAGCGCAATCAGCGCCACGAGTTCAGCCGAGAGTCCAGCCGCAACCAGGATGATCCGCGTACTCGGGTCATCGTCCAGTGGGAAGGTCACGGCGGCCCAGACGACCCCACCAACCATCAGTAGCAACAACGCGAGGTGAAGCGTTGCGGCGCGGAGATCCTGCGCCTCGTCGTCGAAGCGGGTCGGTTGCAGCAAGCCGGCGAACGGAATCTTCACGGCGTCGTCCCTCGCGACCACCGTAGCCCAGAACGGACATCTAGACGCGCGAAACACGACACGGCGTCTACCCCAATCGGGGGTTACGCACAGCCGCGTTGCTCGCAGGCCGCCACACCACCGGGGTCGCCGAGAAGCCAAAGATAGCGCGGGCCCAAAAAGCTCGGTATCGCATGGAGCGACCTCACGAACTCGATAACGGGAGAGAATGTGACTCACGCCGACTCCGCGCCGATCGACGAGTTTTGCATCGACGGCACCTGGCGTGAAACCCGGCGCTACGGCAGCGGACACATCCACGACACTTTCCTGGTCAGCTTCGAGGATTCCGGGGGAGAGTCCCGTTATATCCTGCAACGGATCAACAAGGAGATCTTCCCGGATCCGGAGGCGTTGAGCCGGAACCTCGATCGAATCACGACGCACCTACACGCGAAACTCAGCGAGCGGAAGACCCTCGAGCCCGAGCGCCACTGCCTGCGGGTGGTCGGCACGCGCGGCGGTGAGCCTTACTACGCCGATGCGGCGGGTAACGCCTGGCGAGTGTTCCACTTCATCGACGGCACCCGAACCGTCGACTGCGTCGAAGGCCCCGAACAGGCCTTCACCGCAGCGCGCGCGTTCGGCAGATTCGCAGCCGACCTCGTCGACCTGCCCGCCCCTCCGCTCGCGGTGACGATCCCTGACTTTCACGACTTGCCGAAGCGCATCGGACAACTCGAGAGCGCCGCGGCGGCCGATCGGGTCGGGCGTGCTGCGAGCGTTCGAGAGGAACTCGACCTGTCACTGCGACAATTCGCGCAGATCGATGCCGCGCGTGCGGCGAGCGGCGCCGAGCGGCTACCCGAACGCGTCGTCCACAACGACTGCAAGCTCAACAACCTGCTCCTCGATGCTCGCAGCGACGAGGCGCTGTGTGTGATCGACCTAGACACGGTGATGCCGGGAAGCGTGCTGTTCGACTTCGGCGAGCTCGTTCGCAGCGGCACCTGCCGTTCACCGGAAGACGAAACGGATCTCAGCACGATACGCTTCGACAACGAGCTCTTCGACGCGCTTGCGCGCGGCTACCTCACCGGCGCCTCGTCGCTTCTCACCCCGAGCGAGATCGCCGCTTTGCCGCTCGCGGGTCCCGACCTCACGTTGGAGAACGCGGTGCGCTTTCTCGCCGACCATCTCTCCGGTGACCGGTATTTTCGGATCCAGCGCGGCAACCAGAACCTCGACCGCGCCCGCGCCCAGCTGCGTTTGCTCGACTTGATGCTGAACGAATTGGACGCACTGCGGACCGCGGTGGAGCGCGCCGCCGAAGAGTGCTGCTAGAAGGGCTCGTTGAAAGGACGGAGGTCGAGTTCGAGGCTCCAGGCGCTACGGGACTGCGAGTGCAGCCACCAATACGCATCCGCGATGGCCTCGATGTTCAGCATGCCGTCGACGCCCTTCTGCTGCTGCAGCTCAGGAAAGCGCTGATTCAGTCGATCGCCGTCGATCATCCCATCGATGATCACGTGCGCGACGTGCAGGCCCTCGGGCCCGAACTCACGTGCCATCCCGTGAGCCAACGCGCGCAGCGCCGCTTTGGCGGACGCAAATGCGGTGAAGGGCGGCCGGGCTCGAATCGACGCGGTCGCGCCGGTAAACAACAGGCTTCCACCACCCGGCAGCATGCGCCGAGCCGCCTCGCGGCCGAACAAGAAGCCTCCGAAGCAGCACAGACGCCACAAATCCTCGAAGAACGCATCGTCCATCGCGAGGAGCGGTTTGAAACGATTGTTGCCGGCGTTGTAGACCGCCAACCCGGGCGCCCCGCCCGCGGTTTCCGCCGCATCGAACAGCCGAAGCACGTCGTCCGCACAGGTCGCGTCCGCGACGATCGGTGTGGCGTATCCGCCCTCGGATTCGATCTCCGCGACAACCGTGGCGAGGGATTCGGCCGTACGCCCCGCAGGAAGCACGTGATAACCCTCACGCGCAAAGCGACGGCACAATGCCGCCCCCAGGCCCGCACTCCGCCCCACACCGAGTACGACCGCGGTCTTAGACATCGGGGGCAACTCCTGTTGGCCTTCGAACGAGCATCCGAGCCGGAGCGGTCGGAGTTCGTTACCGACATTCTCTCGGGTACAGCCTACAGGAAACTGCCGCCGCGCAATCGGCAGTCTGAGCGCCGGGTATAGTGGACGGCTCCGCGTATCTGGCAGCGCCCGACCTTGTCCCCGGGCTCGGCGGTCTTCGCCGACCCAGGTGCCTTCGCTCGCTGTTTCGCATAGTACTCGTTCAAGCGTTCGCGAGCGCTCTTCGGGCTGCCGTCATCGCTCTCGGCCATCCCCGGGACCCCGGCGTTTGCCTTGGCTTTCTTGGACTGCGGCGTGTGGGCCTCCATGATCGCCATTCCCTGATCGAGCTCGTCGAGCACGAAGCAACCACCACAGAGAAGGCCCACGAGTATCAGGAGCAAGATCTTCACCCCCTACCCATCGACCGAACGGGTGGCGCGGCTTAGCCAGCCCGCCACCCGTGAAGCGAGTCAGTTGACGACCTGCCAGCTCCCGTCGGGCTGGCGACAAGCCGTCCCATAGGCATCCTGAGTCTCGCCGCCCACCGTCACGGTCTGTTGGTACTCGCGGCAGTACCGGCCACTCGAGCTCTCGTAAGTGCGAGTCGGCGTAATGCTGCCGGAGTTCCCCGAATCGGGGTTCCGCCAGGTCGACTGGGTCCCGGTCCGGGAGTTCTCGAAGCTGTTCTGGGCCGCCTGCAGGGCGAGTTCCTGATCGCGCTGATCGAGCGCGTTGCCGATCGCGCCGCCCAACAGGCCACCGAGCAGCACGCCACCGACGATTCCGGCCGCTCCGCCCCCGGCCGCGTGACCGATCAGGCCACCGGCTGCCGCACCGGTCGCTCCACCGATTGCAGTCTTCGGTCCCGCATTCGCACACGCGGTACCCAGGAAGATCAGCAGAACCATTGCCACGAGCAGCTTCGCGCCGCGCCCTTCACCCGAACACAATGCACGCATGCTCTCTCCTCCTCATCCGAATTCACAGCGTCTTGCGACTTCTTGCGCACCTTAGGTTCTCGCAACCAGCTCCGCTGTGAATATCGTCACTGGACGAGACCGAGGTCCTTGCTTGGACGTGCACGACTCCTCGAATCTTCAATCGCGTTGCGCCGCCCGCACGACGGAAACTCCCTGGGGGGCAACCCTTCCGGGCCTCAGTATTCGACAATTGCCGGCTGGGAATCCGCTGCCGATCCCGTACCTTGTGCCGGAACCTTCGAGCTATTCCGAATACCAGCACTGACCTGGAGAGCGATCATGACCTCCGACCCGACCTCCCGACTCGCCCGCGAATCGTACATCAGCCTCGCGACCCTGCGGCGCAACGGCCAGGCGGTCGAGACCCCCGTCTGGTTCGCTCCAGCGAATGGGAAGCTGTACGTCTTCAGTGAGTCGAAGGCGGGGAAGATGAAGCGTCTCAAGAACGACCCTACTTGCCGTGTGGCTGCCTGCGATCTGCGCGGGAAGGTCCACGCCGAGTGGATCGACGGCCGTGCGCATCGAGTGGAGGATGCAGAGTCGGTCGCGACCGCCTACGACGCTCTTCGGGCGAAGTACGGCTGGCTGATGCGTCTCACCGATTTCTTCTCGCGCCTGACCGGCCGTTACGACGCACGAGCGATCATCGAGATCGAACTCACTCCATCAGACCGCGAGCCCGACCGCGCGCATCAGCTCTAGCGCATTGCTCTTCTCGACCACCCCGGGACGCAGCCGGTAGTCGAAAGCGATCACACCGGCTTCCAGATGGTCCTCGAAGTGGACGTTCGCCGCTCGCGGCGCGAGCGCGTCGGCGACCCGCGCGAGCGCGAGATCGTGCGTGGTGACGAGACCGAGGGCCCCGCGTTCGACGAAGCCGCGCACGACCGCCTCGGCACCAACGCCGCGGTCGTGCGAGTTCGTTCCATGGAGGATCTCGTCCACCAGGAACAACAGCGGCGTCTCGCGGTCGGCAAGCTCCATGATCAGCCGCAACCGCTGAATTTCAGCATAGAAGTGTGAACTCCCGTCGAGCAGCGAGTCCTGAATCCGGATCGACGCACCGATCGCGAGCCGGCTCAATCGCAGGCGCTCGGCGACGACCGCCCCGCCCGCGAGGGCGAGCACGGCATTCGTGCCGACGGTCCGCAGAAGCGTGCTCTTGCCGGACATATTGGAGCCGCTGACGACCAGCAACTGGAGTTCTTCACTGAGCGCGACATCGTTCACGATGCGACGTCCGGACGGCAGCAGCGGATGCGCGAGCGCTCTGGCCTCGAAACGGGTTCCCGCCTCGAGTATCTCGGGAAACACACTCGCCGGGTTCTCGAAATGGAAGCTCGCGAGACTCGCAAGCGCTTCGATCTCACCGACCGCTTCGATCCACTCTCCGAGCTTCGGCCCCCAGGCCATACGCCAGTCCTCGATCGCAAGCGCAACCTGCGTCGACCACAGCAGCAGGGCCCCGATCGGTGCGAAGAGCTGATTGCGTCGAGCGTCCAGCAGGTCGACGTAACGCCGCAGTCGCGCGATTCGTTCGGAGGCGAGGTGCTCCCTGCTTTCGAGCGCTGCTAGCAACGATCGGAGTCGCGGCGCCTCGAAATCTTCACGCTCGAGTCGCTCGAGCAGCGCCGAGAACAGCGCGAGGTCGCGACACGGCGCATCGACGGCGAGAATCGTCCGACGCACTCGACCGCGCAGCGAGAGCGCAAATGCGGATTGGATCAGCAGCATGACCTGGAACGGCACGGACCCGACGCCCAGCGCCCACCAAGCGATCAGAGCGGCGATCGTGAGCGATGCCAGGAGCGGCGCAATCAGCCGCAGCGCTTTCCCACTGCCGTTGGGCGCGCAGTCACCCCAGCTACGCAACTCGTCGGGGTGCATCCCGGCCCCGACCGGTGCCCCGATCAGCCACAAGTCCTCACGCAGGTCGAGCTTGGGCGCGAGTTCCGCCACGGCGGGCTGACGCGCAAGCGCGACTTCGGCTGTCGCCGGTGACGACAACCACGCTGCGAGCGTGCGTTCACCCGCGCGCGTGCGCGCGAGGCTCAGCAACTCGAACAACGAGCCCTGCCCGAAGATGTCCAGGTCCTCGGAATAGGGATGCGCCGCTTCCCGGAATGCTTCCCCACTGCTCTCGCTCCGACCCATCCAACGACCCTCGAGCCGGGCCGCACCGGCTTCGTAGAACGCGACCGAGCGCTCGGCCCGATCCCCGCGCCGAATATCGCGGTCGTGCACTACGACCAAGCCGATGAAGATGATGAGGGGGGGCAGCAACCAGACCACGCTCAATACCTTCGGACCGAACACCGCTGCGACGACCGCAATCCCGACCGCAAAGACCGCGAGCCGGACGTTCGACACGACAGCGGAGCGGCGGCGGCACGCGTCCGCGGCGGCTCGCCGAGATGCGAGCCGCCGCGTGTACTCGTCGGCCGGTTCCCCACCGCACTCATTCGTCGCAGGCATGCTGCCAATGTACCGATTCGGTCTACGCGGGCGCATCCATTCCCGGCCGCGATTGGCATCCGAGGCATTCATCCTGAACAATGTCCGGTCCGAATCCACGGCTCCACCACACAAATACGAGAATTGAATTGCCGCATCCGATCGTTTCCGAGGAACTAGCGCTTCTAAACCGGGTTTCGCAGCTGCTCGAGCGCCTGACCGGTCCTCCGACCCCGTCCGAGGCGCCGATCGTCGAAGAACTCGAGCGAATCCGCGACCAGCTCGTCTCAGGCAGTGATCGCAAGGATGTCGGAGCGCTCACGCAGCAATGGCACCGTCAGTCGGCGCTGCTTCGCCAGCTTCGAACATCGCGTGAAGCCCCGACCGTCGATCCCCTCACGCCCTACTTCGCCCATCTGCGATTACTCGAGGACGGCCAAGAGCGAGATCTCTGCCTCGGCCGGGCAACCTGTATCGAAGGCGGCGTGCGAATCGTCGATTGGAGAAACGCTCCGATCTCGCGGATCTTCTACCGCTACCGACAGGGCGAGGAGTACGAGGAAGACCTTGCGGGGCGCCTCCGGTCCGGCGAAATCATTGCTCGCCGCACCGTACAGATCCACGACGGGCTGCTCGAACGCATCGAGGCGCCCGAGGGATTCTTCACACCGGACCCCGACGCCACGGGCGGCTGGCGGCACGTGCAGCGCGAGCGACCGAAACTCTCGGGCGGCCAGGCAACTGCACTGCGCGCCTATGCGGGAGACGACGGTGCGGCGCGCCGCTTGGGCACCGACCTCGCGGGGGCGCGCCGCCGTATCGACAAGCACCTGCCCGAGATCACCAGTCTGATCGATCCCGACCAGTTCGAGCTGATCACTCGCCCGTCGACGGGATTCCTCGCGATCCGCGGGACCGCTGGTTCGGGCAAGACCACCGTCGCACTCCATCGCATCGCCTATCTCGCGTTTCACGACCCCGGCTTCGATTCGGCGCAGACCGTCTTCATCGTCTTCTCACCCGCATTGCGGAACTACGTCAGCCATGTCCTGCCCGCACTCGGGGTCGAACACGTGCGGACCCTCACCTACGGCGAATGGGCTGCGGAACAGCGCCGCCGGCATTTCCCGCAGCTCCCGGTTGCCGTTCGCGAAGACACCCCCGAGCTGACACAGCGCCTGAAGCTCCACCCCGCGCTCGGCCGCGCGCTCCAGCACCAGGTGGCGCGCGTCTCAGGCCCGGCCAGCGGGCCGCAGGCAGTCGACGACTGGGTGAGCGTGCTCACCCACAGCGAGATCCTCGAAGAGGCCTTCGCCGCGGAGGCGCCCGGCGAAGTCACGAGCGACGAAATCCGCCGCTTCGTCGAATCCAATCGCCATGCTGCAGAAGCGCTCGACGCTCACCTCGCTCGTGAACCCGAAGCACATGCCGAACTCGACCCCGAAGACGATGCACTGCTGCTGCGAGCCTGGCAGTTGCGGGTCGGGGCGCTTCGCAGCCAGGCCAAACGACCTTTGAGATTCCGTCACGTTGCAATCGACGAGGTTCAGGATTTCTCGCCGATCGAGATCCAGGTCCTGATCGATTGCCTCGACCGCAATCGCAGCATCACGCTGGCGGGCGACACCCAGCAGCACGTCGTCACGAAGAGCGGCTTCACTTCGTGGAGCGCATTCCTGGGCCGACTCGGAGTTCCCGGCGCAGAAATCGAGACGCTTCGCATCGCCTACCGTTCGTCCCGCGAAATCGTCGATTTCTCGCTGTCGCTGCTGGGCGACCTGCGCGAGGACGATGAAGCACCGATCACCACGCGCTCGGGCCCGCCCGTGGAGCTGTTCCGCTTCAGCGATCGCGGGGCCTGCATCGCGTTTCTCTCCGATACGCTCGCCGACCTGGTCAGAGAAGAGCCCATGGCCTCGGTCGCGCTACTCACACCATCGCCTGCGATCAGCGAGCGCTTCCATTCAGGGCTGCGCGCGACCGATCTCGCGGGCGTTCGCCGCGTCGTGAATCAGGAATTCACCTTCGCACCCGGAATCGAAGTCACTGAAATCGAGCAGGTGAAGGGCCTCGAATTCGACTACGTGATCCTGGTGGATGTGACTTACGAAAACTTCCTCGACACAGCCGCAGCGCGGCGGCTGCTTCACGTGGGAGCAACGCGCGCCGTACACCAACTCTGGCTCACTTGCGTCGGGACGCCGTCGCCGCTGCTTCGCAAGCTCGCGGCGTCCTAGCCCACCGGCGCGTTCCGTGTTCAGCGGCGCTCCGCGCAGCGCACGGCCGCATTTCCGATTCGAACGATGCGCAGATCGCCGAATGGCGTACCGACGCCACTGTTCAGCACCAATGCGACCGCGAGCCGCCGATCGGGGTCCGCCCACGCACCCGAACCGCCGAAGCCCGCGTGACCGAACGCGTTCGGCAGCGCCTTCGCGACGGGAGCGCGGTGGTAGCCGAGACGCCAGTGCATCGGAAACGGAACGACCCGGTCGCGTCGACGACTCTGGATCGTATTGGCCCTGTTCAGCGTCCGCTCGGACAGCAAGCGCACCCCGTCGAGTTCACCGCCGTTGGCGAGCAACGCGTACAGACGTGCGAGCGAACGGGCGTCGAACATGCCGTTCGCAGCCGGAATCGAGACGCGAAGCAGTTCTTCGGAATTGAAATCGAGCTGCTCCATTCCGGCCGGCAGCAACGCCGCCGCGAGATTGCGCAAGTCGACCGAGATGCGGGCGAACGCGAGCCCGCGATTGACGAACTTTCCGATTCGTTTCGCTCGCTCGAGGGCCGGCCACCTCGCTGGATCCCCTGATCGACCAGATGGGCACGCCGGTCGAAGCGACCCTCCGGCAGCCCGCAGTACAAGCCCTCGAGTCCAAGCGGCTGTGCAATTTCGGCCTGCAGGGCCTCGGAGAAGGACTGGCCGGTGATGCGCTCCACCAGCTCTCCAACGAGCCAGCCGTAGGTCAAGCCGTGATAGCCCTCCGCGGCCCGGGCGTATGGACAGGCGGCGAAGCGGCAAGCGCGTCGACCATCACGCGCCAGTCGAGCATCTGCATCGCTTCGCTGATCATGCTGCGGATGTCGTAGAGCCCCGCCTGGTGGCCCATGAGCTGCCGGACCGTGATCTGCTCCTTTCCCGCCTGCGCGAATTCGGGCCAGTAGCGCGCAACCGGCTCGCCGTAGTCGAGCAGATCGCGATCCGCGAGAATATGGAGCAACGTCGATGCGACCCCCTTGGTGGTCGAGTACGACAACGCCAGGGTGTCGGATTCCCAGGGCTTGCCCGCCTCGTTGCGGAAACCGCCCCAGAGGTCGACCACGCGTTCGCCCTGGTGATAGACGCAAACCGCCGCGCCGCCGCCATTCGCACGCTCGACAATGCTCGAGAACGTCTGTGCGACGCCCCAGAAATCCGGGTGAATGTGCCCCTCGAGCATCGGCTCGCCCCCTTTTGCGCGCCGGATCATCGCGCCGAGCGGCAGCGACCGCTAGCACTCGATCGATTCCTTCGATCAGCGCGAAGAACCCGCGCCTGAAGCACTCAGCACACAGGATTTCGCAAGCGAGGTCGTGCTAGCCTGCCCTTCCCACCCTTTGCGGCCCCGCTGAACGAGAGCCCATGTCGAGCACCGCGCAGGATCCGCAACCCGCGACCCATTCCGCGTCGCTCAGCGACGAGGAACTCGAGACGGGCCTTCGCCAGCTCGGCTACGAACGTTTTCGACCGGGCCAGCTCGAAGCCGTTCGCAGCCTGCTCGATGTCGGCCGCCTGCTGCTCGTCGCGCCGACGGGCGGCGGCAAGAGCCTGATCTATCAGTTGCCGGGCAGCCTGCTTGCCGGCACCACGGTCGTGATCTCCCCGTTGATCTCGCTCATGCAGGATCAGGTCACGGCACTCAGCGAGCGCGGTATCGCTGCGGGTTACCTGGCATCGACGCTAGAGCCCTCGGAACTGCGGCGGCGCATGGGCGAAGCCGCGCGTGGCGCCTACAAACTCATCTACGTCGCGCCGGAGCGGCTGGCGTTCCCGGGCTTCCGGTCGTTGCTCGGCGACCTCGATTGCCCGCTCGTCGCGGTCGACGAGGCCCATTGCATCAGCCAGTGGGGTCACGATTTCCGACCGGAATACCTCCAGATCGGCGAGGTGCTCAAGGACCTGCCGCGGGCGCGAGCACTCGCGTGCACCGCGACCGCCACCCCGGTGGTGCGCGACGAGATTCTCGAAGGCCTCGGTCTCGACGCAGATACCCCCCAGATCCTGCGCGGATTCGCACGCCCGAACCTCGCCCTGCGGGCGCGCGAAGTGAAGTCGAAACGCGAGCGAGAGACGAACGTCGACGCGGTGCTCGAGGAAACACTCGGAGCCCCGGGCAGCCATCGCGGCGCCGCGATCGTCTATGCCCCCACGCGCAAGTCCAGTGAGGAAGAAGCGCGGCGGCTCGTGAACGCGGGCTGGCGCGCTGCCGCGTATCACGCGGGCCTCTCGGGCGCCGCACGCGATGCCGTTCAGTCCGCATTTGCGGTCGGTGAGACCGAGGTCGTCACGGCGACGAACGCGTTCGGCATGGGGATCGACCGCGCTGATGTACGTGCCGTGATCCACCTGAGCCCGCCGGGCTCGATCGAAGCCTACTACCAGGAGGTCGGCCGCGCCGGACGCGACGGTGCCGACGCCATCGGCCTCCTGCTCGTCAATTCGGGTGACATGCCGCTGCGGCGGCACTTGATCGAGAGCGATGTAGAAGGCCGCTCGGTCGACCTCGAAACCGTCCAGCACAAGTGGAACGTGTTCCTCGAACTGATGCGCTGGGCCGAGGGCGGGAGCTGCCGCCACGACGCCATCCTGCGCTACTTCGGCGACGAAGAGGAAACGCTCGAAGGCTGTGGCCGCTGCGACGTCTGCCTGGACCTCGTCGAAAACGAGCAGGCCGACCCCGAGCACGTGACCGAAGTGGTGCGCAAAGCGCTGTCGGCCGTCGCACGAATCCACGGACGCTTCGGAATCGCGGCGGCGGCAAAACTGTTGCGCGGAGACCCCGATCCGCGACTCGTGCATTCCGGCCTCGATCGCACCCGGACCTTCGGCATCCTCGCGGAGCACAGCGAAGACTGGCTGCTGCGACTGCTGCGCCGCTGCGTCACTGCGGGCTGGGTCGACTTCAGCGGCGGCGACCGCCCGGTGGTGGTGCTCTCGGAGGACGGCATCGCGGTCATGCGCGGAACACGTCCCGCCCGCCTGTTGCTGCCCTCCTCTCGACGGACGCCGCTACACGCGGGATCGGCCGGTACGCGAACTCGGCGCAGCGCGGATTCGACGTCCTCCGACGATTTGGACGCGGCCGCGGCCGAGATCTTCGAGGCTTTGCGGGCCTATCGACGCGAGGTGGCCCACCGCGAGGGCGTACCGCCGTACGTTGTCGCAAGCGACCGCAGCCTGCGCGACCTCGCGCGACTGCGTCCGCGTTCTCCGGCCGAGCTCCAGTTCGCGCATGGGATCGGACCCGCGAAGGCCGAGAAGTACGGCGCGGAACTACTCGCGGTCATCCGCCGCGCCGAGCCCGCGGACGAGCCGGCCGCAGTGCCGCCGCCGAATCCCTAGAGCCCGCTGGCGACGAGCATGTCCGAAAATGGCCAGAATCGGCCTGGACGCGCGATACTCATTCAGCATGGACCTCGACCCCGAACACTGTTACCGAGCCCTGCGAACCCGCGATCCGCGATTCGACGGCCGATTCTTCACGGCGGTCCGGTCGACCGGAATCTACTGTCGCCCCATCTGCCCGGCACCGACGCCGAAACCCGAGAACTGCCTGTTCCTGCCATGCGCGGCCGCGGCGGCGGAGCTCGGTTACCGCCCCTGCCGTCGCTGCCGCCCCGAAACCGCACCGGGCACACCGGCCTGGCTCGGTACATCGACGACCGTTTCTCGCACATTGCGACTGATCGGGGACGGTGCGCTCGATCGCGGCAGCGTCAGCGAACTCGCAGCCAGAGTCGGTGTCGGCGAGCGACAGCTCCGGCGACTATTCCTGCGGCATCTCGGCGCGTCCCCACTATCCGTCGCACAAACTCGACGTGTCCTGTTCGCCAAGAAGCTGATCGACGAAACTGCGTTGCCAATGGTGCAGGTCGGGTTGTCGGCCGGCTTTTCGAGCGTCCGACGCTTCAACGACGCGATTCGCAGCACCTATGGGCAATCGCCGCGTGAACTGCGCAGCCGTCGCGGGCGCAAAGCCCCGACCGACGGCGGCTGTAATCTCACACTCAGCCTCGCCTACCGCCCGCCGTTCGACTGGAACACGCTGCAACGCTTTCTCGCGGTGAGAGCGATTCCGGGTGTGGAGTCCGTCGCAGCGAATTGCTACCGGCGAACACTCGTGATCGGCGA
>CAXMSF010000291.1:0-3813 GCA_964196055.1 uncultured Gammaproteobacteria bacterium
CTCCAGAGGCGAGGCTCCGAACTAAGGGGTGATTGCCATGGCGACCAGGACCTGGGTGACCTCTTTGGCGCTGTAGTTGATGAAGCCCGGCACACCGCTCAGCACGGCCTCGGCGTGGTCCATGTCGTCGAGATAGACCACGCGTGACCCGGGCAGCACGGCGTCGACGGGCACGACGAGGCCGTCGGACTCCACGCCGTAGCGTTCGCGCACGTAGCTCCCGGTCAAGAAGACCGCGGATCGCATGTCGACGCGCGAGGTGGCGAGAGAGAGAGTGCGGACGCTCCGCGGATAGGGATGCTTCGCATGGAACCTGCGCCGTCTCGGATAGCTGAGCTCCATGGCGGCCTCGGGATCGTTTCCGAGGACATGGATCGCCAGGGCGGTTACCGCTCCCGCCATTTCGCAGTTCGCCAGATCGTTGGCGACCGGGGAGCCCGCGTACGGCGCTTGGATCGCGACGAAGGAGCGTACCCGGGGACGGATTTCCGGGTAGAGGGCGAGGGCCGCGGCTGCATCGACGCCGCCCTTGCTGTGCCCCAGGATCACCGCCTGCTGCGCGTCCGTGTGGGCGAGAACGGTGTCCCGAAGCACCCTGGCCCCAGCCGTCACGGACTCATCCGGCGTGAGGGGCACCTCGACGAAGCGCAGGCCGAGGTCACTCAGGGCCTCGATATTCCCCTTCATGTAATTCGGATAGAGGTTGCTGAACAGGCCGGGGGAGAGCAGCCAGACGTATTCGCGCGCCTCCGGCGGCACCACCTTCTCGCCGGCCTTCACCCGCTCGAGCAGCTCGCGGAAGCGAGGGGTGACGTCCGTGGCGCTGGCCTTCAGCCAGCCGATCTGGCCGCGCGAGTCCTTTTCGCACTCGGAGGCGAGCCGGTCGACGTCGGCCGCCGCTGCGTCGACCTCGCGCGATGCCGCATCGAGCCCGCGCGACGTGGTGTCGAGGAGTGCCTGCTCCGAGGTGCAGGCCACCGACGCCAGAAGCGCCAATGACACGAGAATCGCCGGCCCCGGTCGAGACTTCATGCGATACCCGACCTCCTCCGGAAGCAGAACAAGATGCTCCGAACTCCGGTTGATCTCCTACATCGACGCGATGCGGACCTACGCATCATAGCCATCCGCGTGCGACCCGCTGGATTAGCTCGATTGCTCCGAGGCACGGAGCCCGGCGGATGCTCCCGCTGGTTCCAAGCCCGTAGGGGGAGTCCGATTCAGGCACCGAGGTCACTCCCGAGTAGATGGGAAGGCGTCGCGCGCCGTTCAGTCAGGCTTCGCCGCAAGGCATCGACCTCGCGCAGCCACTCCCAGGTCCGGTTCCAACTGGAATGGCTTTGGGACGCCATTTTCATCGACCGTCTCGTTCGTCTGCGAGGGCTTCGGCGTCGCCGGAGGCGAGTACCGCCTTCGCGAGCGCCTCGAGCTCGGCGGGCACGTCCTCTACGAAGTCGTGCAGGTCGGGCAGCGCGTCCCAGTCGGCGAGGAATCCCAGAAAGAGGTCGTCCTGGTAGCTGTAGAGGGCGATGTTCAAGGCCTGGTTGGCCATCAGCGGCGCGAAGGGATAGCTCGCGAGCAGGCGCGCGGTCAGCATGTAGATCGGCACCCTCGGCCCTGGAACGTTCGTGACGATCATGTTCACGGCGCGGTTGCCCGCGCGCGAGAGGCCCGCCATTGCGCCGGCAGGCAACCATTCGGCGAGCCGCCCGAACAGGTCTACGGCCTGACTCTCGCCCGAGTCCTTCAGTTTACTCGTCGTCGCCACGATACGGCGCAGCCGCCGCCACGGCTCAGCCTCTGCGACCGGAAGCTCGACGATCAGCGAGGACACGCGGTTCCCCGGCTTGTCTCGGTCAGCTTTGGTGCGAACGTCGACCGGCACGGCCACGCGAAAGATGAGTTCGTCCGGGTCCTCGCCACGCCGCAACAGCGAACTTCGCAGCGCGCCCGCCACGAGCGCGAGCACGGCGTCGTTCAGCTTGCCTCCCGCCGCGTGACCCAGCCGTTTGATCTCGAGAAGATCGAGGCGAACCCAGTCGAAGCGCCGGTGCGGGCCGACCTCGACGTTGAGCGATGTATCCGACGCGCGCTGCAGTCCGGCCTCCGCCGCGTGAGTGGCGCCGCGCACGATCTGCGCCAGCCGACCGAGCGATTCGCTCAGCCCCCCGCTCTTCCGCTCGGCTTCCGCGTTCGCCGCGCCGCGCAGCAGCGAGAACGGAGCGGTGACTCGGCGTAGGAGTTCGGAGGTGGCGAGCTGGGCACCCGCGGGCGCCGGGCGTGGCCGCCAGGGCGGCGCCGGCTTCGGCGTCCGGCGCGGCTTCGTTCCCGTCAGCAGTCCCGCCAGATCCACACCGGTCGAACCATCGGCCATGCAATGGTGCAACTTGCTCACCACGGCGAAGCGATCCCCCTCGATCCCTTCGACGATCCACATTTCCCACAGCGGCTTGCTGCGGTCGAGTGCCTGCGAGAGGATGCGGCCGACCATCCGCTTCAGCTGGCGCACGTCGCCCGGTGGCGGCAGCGCGGAGTGTCGCACGTGATACGCGAGGTTGAAGTGTGCATCGTCCACCCAGGCCGGGTGATCGAACCAGGGAATCGTCACGAGCTTCTGGCGCATCCGCGGGCTCTTGTGGAGCTGCGCCTCGGCGAAGCCGAGGACGAGATCCAGATCGAGCCCGCCGCCCGGACCCCGCAGCGGCGCCGCCTCGAAGATCGCCACCGCACCCACATGCATGTGGGCGTTCTCGTCCTCGATCTCGAGGAACATCGCGTCCATGGCCGAGAGCCGCTCGTAAAAGGTGTCGGTCATTCGGTGATTTCGCCCCCTGGACGAGGATAGCGGCGAAACGAGCAGACCCGAGCCGCACACCACCTTCCGCGACACGGCTTCCCCGCGCGGATCGGCGCTGCGGGCGCAGCGTCGATGATGTTGCAGGGCGCTCGTCTCCAGAGTGGACGCTAGCCCTTGAAGGTGCTCGGTCCGAAGTCGCCGAATGGGTCGTCGCGCTCGTGAACGGCCTGCTTGAAGCCGTCGGAGGCCGCCCGCTGCTGGAAGGCGTAGCCCTCGCGTGTGTGCCGCGCGATGCCGTCGAAGAAGGTGCCCAGGACCTGGGTCGCCGGCAAGCCGGCGTTCAGCACCGCCTGGTTCACCAGCAGCTTGTGCATCACGAGCTGGTTCACCGGCAGCCGGGCGATGCGCCCCAGCAGGATCTCGAAACGCTCGTCGAGATGCTCCGGCCGAGCGCACTCGGACGCGAGC
The DNA here is from genome assembly GCA_964196055.1 of uncultured Gammaproteobacteria bacterium. Classification (GTDB taxonomy): domain Bacteria; phylum Myxococcota_A; class UBA9160; order UBA9160; family SMWR01; genus JAFDEI01. The sequence goes on from CAXMSF010000291.1 coordinate 3,266, forward strand.
CCCCACTCGTAGGCCTCGCGTCCGTTCAGGCAGTCGCCGGTGAAGAGCAGGCGTTTGGCCCGCTCGATGCCGATGCGATGCGCCCAGACCGACGTCGTCGGCGTGCCCCAAACCCGCGACGGCGGGTAGCCGATCTTGGCGTCCTCGGCGATGACGATGAGATCGCTGCAGAGCGCCATGTCGGTGCCGCCGGCCACGCAGAAGCCCTGCACCTTGCAGACGACGGGCTTGTTGGCGTGGAAGAGGCTCATGAAGCCTCGCACGTTGCGGCTCATCATCTGGTAGTCGATCACCGGGTCCCAGACCTGGGATGGATCGTGGTTCCTCGCCGACACGGCGGGATCGATCGGCGATCCCGCGGGCACCTCGCGGCCGCGATCGCCGGGCGGAGTCCGGCCCTCGGCCTGGTCGTGCATGTGCTCGGCGTTCGAGACCAGGTCGTAGCCGCCGCAGAAGCCCTTGCCGTTGCCCGCCAGGGCGATCACGTGGACGCCGGGGTCGAGGTCCGCGCGCTCGACGCACTCGGCCAGCTCGTGGGGCGTGTCGAG
>CAXMSF010000292.1:0-3562 GCA_964196055.1 uncultured Gammaproteobacteria bacterium
TGGAACGGTGGCCGCACCTGCACCCCACCCTTCTTCGCAGTCGGGCCGACCTTGATCACCGCAGCACCGTAGTCGGACAGCATTCGCGACGCGCGCGAAGCCGGACCGACGCTCGAGAGATCGAGCACGCGGATGCCGTCGAGCAGCGGGGTGTCGGAGGACATGCCTTCCCTTCACGCAGCGAACGGCGGGCTCGGCCCGCCGCCCACCGCACTAGAAATTGCGCGGAAGCCCGAGGCCGCGACGCGCGATGATGTTCTTCTGGATCTCCGAAGCGCCGCCGCCGATCGTCTCGACGACCGTGCAGCGGTAGGTCCCCTCGAAGCGTCCCTGAAGCGGCGCATCCTCGGTGTCGACCTTGATCTGGCCCTCAGCGCCCTGGATGTCGAGTGCGACGTTGGCGGTCCGCTGCGAGAGTTGCGTGGCGAAGAGCTTGTAGGTCGAGGCTTCGACCGTCGGCGGCTTGCCGCCCTTGATCGACGCAGCCACGAATCGCAAGCCGAGTACGCGCGCGACCTCGGTCTGGGTCACCAACTGCGCGATTTCCTGGCGGACCACCGGGTCCTCACGCAAAGGCTTGCCGTCTCGCTCGGCCTGCCGCACGTAGTCGCAGAGCAACTCGGTGCGCGCCTCGATCGGCGAGAACGTGAACATCGTGAAGCGTTCGAGATCGAGCGCCTCGGAGATGTACTGGAAGCCCCTGCCGGGCTCGCCGACCAGATAATCGTCGGAGACGAAGACGTCAGTGAAGAACACCTGATTCGTGGTGTCCTTGCCGATCGTCGGCATGCTCTGGATCTCGAGGCCCGGCGCGTCCATCGGCAGCAGGAACACACTGATCCCGTCGTGCTTCTTGGACGGATCCGGATCGGTGCGTGCGCCGAACCAGTACCAATCGGCGAAGTGCGCCGAGGTGGTCCAGATCTTCTGGCCGTTCAATTTCCAGCCGCCTTCGACCTTCTCGGCCTTGAGCTGCATGTTTGCGGCGTCCGACCCCGCCTGCGGTTCGCTGTAGCCGACCGCGAACTCGATTTCGGCGTTGATGATCTTCGGCAGGAATTCCTGCTTGAGCTTCTCACTGCCGTGGCGAATCAACGTCTTGCCGATGATTCCGACGCCCTTGCCGATCTGGGGTGCGGCGCAGCGCGCCAGCGCCTCGTTCAGAATGAATTCGTAGACGCCCTCACCGTCCTGCCCGCCGTACGCCTTCGGCCACGTGATTCCAAGCCAGCCCTTCGCGGCCAGCTTCTTCATGAACGCGCGCCGCTCCGGCGTGTCGCAGAGCTGGGAGAAATTCTCGCGCGTGAGATCCATCACGACGGGGTCGTGATGGTCTTCGAGCCATTGGTCGACCTCGGCTGAAAAGGCCTGTTCGGCTTCGTTGAATTCGAAATCCATCGTGACCTCCTCCGGGAAGCGAGAAGCGGGTCGACCCGCGGGCGCAGAAATCGGACTCACCGCGCCGGGAATGAGTCGAGAATATATACGAGACGTTGCGTATAGTAAATACCGGACCGCAGAAAGCTGCCGGCGAGCGCTTCGGCTCGGATATCCCCCGGAAGCGTCTGGTAGACTCGACCTACGAGCTTCGCATGGGCACGGGAGCGTTCGGGTGTCGCCGAGTGCACTGCCGATCCTGATTGCATCCACGATCATCGCCGGCTTGGCCATCGCCTGGGCCCTATGGCTGCGCCGGAGCGGTCAACGCGCCGACGAAGCGGCGCGCGAGCGTGGAGACACCCTCGAGCGGGGTATCGCCGATCGTACGCGCGAACTCGAATCCGCCGTGGAGAGTCTCCGCCAGGAGATCGGTGTTCGCCGCGAGATGGAACGAAAGCTCCGCGGTAGCGAGGAGCGTTACAAGATGGTCGCGCAACTCAGTACCGATCTGAGCTTCGCGTTCCTGATCAGTGCCGACGGCAAGATCACCTGGGAGTGGATCACCCCTGTCGTGGTACGCCTGACCGGCTACGAAATCGGCGAGCTCGCCAGCCTCGACTGGCGCAACGTCGTTCACTCCGACGACGTCCAGAGCATCACCGATCGAGCCGCTGCGCTGATCGCCGGGGAACGGGTCGAAATCGAATTTCGCATCCTCACCAAGTCGGGCGAAACTCGCTGGCTCGAATCCCACACCCTGGCCAAACGCGACGAGGAAAGCGGCGCGATGCGTGCGATCGGCGCGATTCTAGACGTTTCGGACCGCAAGCAGGCATCCGAAGAAGAGCACCGGCAGGAACTCCACGTGCAGGAAACTCAACGCCTCGAGAGTCTCGGCGTTCTCGCCGGCGGAGTCGCGCACGACTTCAACAACCTGCTGGCCGTCATCGCGGGCAACGCGGAACTCGCAGCGGGCGAACTTTCGTCCCCCATGCTACTGCAACAACGGCTCGACCGGATCCGCTCGGCCGCGAACTACGCAGTCGCGCTGACCGATCAGATCCTCACCTACGCAGGGCGCTCGTCCTTGGATGTTTCGCCGATCGACCTCGCTGCGGTCGTGACGGGGATGCTCGACCTGTTACGGGCGTCAGTGTCCCCAAAGTGCCGCATCGAACTGTCGCTCGGCGTCGACCTGCCTCCCATCGATGGCGACGAGACCCAGATCCGCCAGGTGATCATGAACCTCGTCAGCAATGGCTGCGAGTCACTCGGCGAAGCGGGCGGAACCATCACGCTGAGCACCGGCTGCATGTACGCCGACGCGACTTACCTCGCAGATACCTACGGCACGGCCGAACCTTCGGAGGGTAACTACGGTTTCATCGAAGTCGCAGATGCCGGACCGGGCATCGATGCCGCCAATCATTCACGCGTGTTCGAGCCATTCTTCAGCACCAAGTTTTCGGGCCGCGGTCTCGGACTCGCAGCCGTCCACGGCATCGTGCAGGCGCACCACGGTGTGATCCGACTCGACAGCGATCCGGATCGCGAGACCCGCTTCCGCGTGCTGCTGCCCTGCTCCGAAGAGTCGCGCGCAGCCGAAGCACGACCCACCCCGGTGCCAAAGCCCGCAGCCGACTTCCCGGTCGGCGGCATTCGCGTGCTGGTCGTCGACGACGACGAAGCCGTGCGTGAGCTCGCGTGCGAATTCCTCGAGCGCGCAGGCTTCGAGGTACTCACCGCGGACGGCGGCGCCGAGGCCCTCCGGATCTTCGAAGCCCGCTCCGAAGAGATCGACGCGGTGCTGCTCGACCTCAGCATGCCCGACATCGACGGCCGGCAAACCTATGCCGAGATCCGCCGACGCTGCCCGAATACTCCGGTCATCCTCGTCAGCGGCTACAGCGAAGAGATGGCGGCCGAGCGTTTCGTCGCCGGTGCCGCGGGTGTCGAATTCCTCGCCAAGCCCTACACCGCTGACGACCTCGTCGAACGAATCCGCCACTGCACCGCGAGCTGATGTGCCGACCAGCGGAAGCCGTCGACCTCGTTTAGCATCGGCTTCGAATTCACGAGCGGCACGGAAATTTCATTGAACGAACCGTTCACGTCCTTCGAACTCTCGGGCCGAACCGCAGTGGTCTCGGGCGCCGCCAGCGACATCGGCGCTGCGATCGCA
>CAXMSF010000293.1:0-8032 GCA_964196055.1 uncultured Gammaproteobacteria bacterium
TTCTTCGACGGGCCGCTACTCGACGCCGCGCCGATTCCATGTGCGCAGTACGAAACCGATCGGGACCGCGAGCACGCAGCCGACCGCGAACGGCGCAAACGCGTGCCCCAGCAGGATATGCAGCCAGCCGCCCGCGTGGCAGCTCAAGTGTACCGCCAGGACGCCGAGCGCCATTGTGCCGGTCGCGGCGAAGATCGCGGCGACCTGCGGTCGGCGCGCGTAGGCGCGCGCGAGGAAGAGCGACACCCCGATCATCGGCAGCAAGGCGAGCAAGGCGGCGTGCCCCATGCACATCAGGCTCCCACCGAGGTCGAGGTTGCCGCGCTCGAGCCCGGCGGCGAGCGCCCAGACGCCGCCGAGCGCGACGACCGCCGCACCGATCGCGGCCATGCTCACCCCGGCGCGCGCGGCCGGCTCCCGGCCCGGAATCGCGCCCGCGAGCGCGCGCAACATCGCTCCGACTGCGAAGATGCCGGCTCCGACGCCGATCATCAGGAAGCGCAGATCGCCGTGCGGCACGGCATCCGCTGGAGCGGTGACTCCTGAGCCGAGCAGCAGCATCGCGCCGAATGCAATCGCCCAGACCCCGAACACGGCGAGCAGCACCATTCGCAGACGCGGCAACGGCGACACGGGCGCGACATCCCGCGCAAGATCTTCGACGAGTCGTTCGGTCGAAATCCGGGTCAAGTCGACTCCTGCTCGAGCAATGCCCGCAACGCGCGATAGCCGCGGTGGGCGCGGACCTTGAGTGCGGCCTTCGAGATGCCCGCGCGCTCAGCCGCCTCCGCGACCGTCAGGCCTTCGAAGTGAATCAGCAGCACCGCCTGGCGCTGCCCGTCCGGCAACTCTTCGAGCGCAGCCGTCATTTCGTCCGACAGCACCTGCTCGCGCGGTGCGGCGGCTGCGACCGCGGGCTCCGGGACGCCATCCGCCTCGAGTGAAATCTCACGCGGTGCGCGACGTTGGCGATCGCGGATGTAGTCCACCACCGCGTTCCGCGCGACGGCGTTGATCCAAGGGTGAAACGCACGTTCCGGCCGGTAGGTATGGCGTGCCCGATGCAGCGAAACGAAAACGTTCTGCACGATGTCCTCCACTGCGTTCGGATCGAAGACCTGGGGCCGCACACGGTTGCGTACATACGGGACCAGCTCGTGCAGCAGCGCATCGTAGGCCGCAGAATCTCCCTGCTGCGCGGCGACCATCCCAGCACGCCAGCGAATTTCGCGCTCTTCGTGCATCAGGGGCCCTCGATCATTACGACTGCACGTCCCCGATGGTTACCGACATGGGACCGTAACTCGGGCGGCGCTGCGAGCGTAACGCATCGATGAGCGACTGAGGCCCAACGGCCCGGAGCAGCCTCGATGAACAGCCCCGCGGAATCCGCACATGCGCCCCACCTCGCCGCCGAGAGGTGCCTGCCCCTGCGCGACCCGGAACGGATGGGGGCGCTGATTCGCAGCCTCGAACCGCGACTGACCGCCGTGGCGCTCGGCGTCACGAAGGATCCCGACGCCGTGCAGGACGTGCTCCAAAATGCCTTCGAGAAGGTGCTGCGGCACGGCGAGAAGTTTCGCGGGCAGGCGCGCGTTTCGACCTGGCTGCATCGGATCGTCACCAACGAGGCGCTGATGTGGCGGCGCAAGCAGAAGCGTCGGCGCGAGTCGCCGCTCGAAGATCGCGGCGAAACACCGCGCACGGACCTGCCGGTTCCGCGCAGCCCGGCCGATCTCGCCGAGTGGCGGCAGCAGGTCGACCGACTGCGCGATGCGCTCCACCGGCTCCCGCTCGCAGAGCACGAGGTACTGCGATGCTGCGTGCTCGAGGGCCGAAGCTACGCCGAATTCAGCAATCAGACCGGGCTCCACCCGGCCGCCGTGAAGAGCCGCGCCTTCCGCGCGCGCCGGCATCTCGCGGAAATCCTGCACGAGTAGGGAAAAAGCACCACTCCGATGACACAGTGGGGTGGCTGCGACCACACCCGGGTATGGGAGCGCAACCTCGCGCCCCGTCATCGGAGCCCCGCGTGCAACGCCGCCGATTCGACCACCTGATCATGGAACTCTCACTGGCGGTCGACCGCAACCTGCCGCGTTATCCGCTCTGGCTCACCCTCAAGGAGTTCGGCGCGGACCCCGACTTCCTGAGCCGCGAAGTCGCAATCGAGTTCTGTGACGAGCACCTGGACGAGTTTCTTGCGCATCTCGGACACGCGCTCACGCCCCGCCAAGCCCGGCGACTGCGCCGCGCGGTCGCGCGTTTCGACCCCGAGATTCCGACACCGTACGAGAGAATGGCAAGCATCTAGGCAAGCCGAAGTGTTTTCCGCGCGACGCGGCGAACGCGCGGCTAGCCGACGATTCTCGCCAGTGCTTCGCGCAGGCCCGCGAGTGCGCGAGCGCGGTGAGAAATTTCGTTCTTCTTCGCAGCCGGCAATTCCGCCATCGCGACCCCCTCGCTCACCTCGAACACCGGGTCGTAGCCGAAGCCGCCCACGCCACGCGGTTCCGTGAGGATCCGCCCCGGGCATTCGCCGCGCGACGTCACGACTTCGCCGCCCGGAAACGCGAGCGCCGCGACGCAGACGAAACGCGCGCTGCGCCCGGCCCCGCTGCAATCGCCGAGCTGCTCGAGCAGGTGCGCAGCGCGCTCGCGATCCGAAAGACCCGGGCCTCCGTAGCGCGCCGACAGCGGACCGGGCGCACCAGCGAGCCCATCCACCTCGAGGCCGGAGTCGTCCGCGAGCGCGGGGCGGCCGGTCGAGCGCGCTGCGGTGACGGCCTTCATCACCGCGTTCGCTTCGTACTCCGCGCCCTCTTCCGGGAAATCGATCGCTGCGAATTCATCGAGCCCGCGGATGCGAAGCGGGAGATCCGCGAGAATCTCTCGAATCTCCTGCTGCTTGCCCGCGTTCGAGGTCGCAACCACGACCTCGCCATCGGATCGACTCACGGCGCAGCGGCTTCGATCGCGCGTTGCTGGTGTTCCGTTAGTTGCGCGATCCCGCGGAGTGCCAGGCTCGTCATCGCGCCGAGTTGCTCGGGCGTAAAGGTTCCGCCCTCGGCCGTTCCCTGGACTTCGATGAAACGCCCGCTGCCGGTCGCGACGACATTCATGTCGACCTCGGCCGTGGAGTCCTCTTCGTAGGGCAGATCGAGCACGATCTCGTCCCGAACGATGCCGACCGAGACCGCAGCCACTGAATCACGCAGTGGGTTGCGTTCGAGGTCGCCGCGTGCGAGCAGTCGGCGAATCGCGAGCGCGAGCCCCGCGTAGGCGCCCGTGATCGACGCGCAGCGCGTGCCGCCGTCGGCCTGGAGTACGTCGCAGTCGACCCACAGCGTGCGCTCGCCGAGCAGCCCGAGGTCGGTCACACCGCGCAGACTGCGACCGATCAGGCGCTGGATCTCCTGTGTGCGCCCGGATTGCCGTCCGCGTGCTGCTTCACGCTGACTGCGACGGTCGGTCGAACCCGGCAGCATCGAATACTCGGCCGTCACCCAGCCGCGCCCACGCCCCTGCATCCAGCGCGGCACGTTCGGCTCTTCGCAGACGGTGCACAACACGCGCGTCCGCCCCAGCGCGCAGTCGATCGACGCGATCGGGTTCTCGGTAAAATCCGCATCGATGCGAACGGGCCGCAGCTCGTCCGGCGCGCGGCCGTCACTTCGCACCTTCGTCCTCCTTGGCGTGCGCGTAGCTGCGGAAACCGGCAGGTGACTGCCGCCCCACGCCACGCCGCGCGTCGAAATGCTCGCCGAATTCGAGTACCGCCGCGACGAGCGCCTTCGCGATACGGTCACGCGTCCGGCTGGTCCGCAAGCTCTTTTCCTCTTCCGCGTTGGTAATGAAGCCGATTTCGACCAACGACGACGGCATCTGCACGCCCTGCAGGACCACGAATGGCGCCTGCTTGACGCCGCGTGAATGGTGCGGGTCTCCGTTCGCGAGACGGCGCTGCGCCAGGCGTGCAAATTCGTTCGATTCGTTCATGTAGTCACTGACGATCAGATCGCCGAGGATCGCGCTCAGTGGGTCGTTTAGATCGGGTAGGCCCTTCGCCCCTCGGAACGCCTCGTTCTCTCGCGACGCCACGCGACGCGCATCCTCGTCACTCGCGTCGACCGCGAGAAAGAAGGTCTCGACTCCCCGCACGCTCGCGTTGTCGGTCGCGTTCGCGTGGATCGAGACGAAGAGGTCGCCGCGAGCGTCGTTCGCAATCGCAAATCGCTCTTCGAGCGGCACGAAGCGGTCGTCGTCACGCGTCATCACGACTCGCAATTCGTGCTTGCGCAGTCGAACTGCGACGCGGCGCCCGACATCGAGGACGAGTTCCTTCTCGACGAGACCGCGCGGACCGCGCGCGCCGTCGTCTTCACCGCCGTGACCGGCGTCGAGCACGATGGTGTCGAAGCGCTCCTGCGAAAGCGGCTCGTCGCCACGCGCGCTGGCGACGGCGCAGGCAAGAACAACTGCCATCACCGGCAGGCCGATCGGCCGAATTCGAATCACACAACACCCCCGAAGGCGGAACTTACCACGCTTTTGGCGAGCTGCGGGTTCCGGCGATACCGTCGCGTGATGCTGGTGCGCATCGCATACGGCCAGAACGAAATCGATGTTCCGATCCCCGAGTCACACCCGGTCGACATCCTCGAGAAGCGCCCGGTCCCGCCGATCGCCGACCCGGACGCCCAACTGCGGGCGGGACTCGAAGCCCCGACCGACTGCGCACCGTTGCGCGAGCTCGCGCGCGGGCGGCGCGACGCAATCATCGTGGTATCCGACCTCACGCGACCGGTTCCGAATGCGACGCTGCTACCGCCGATCCTCGCTGCGTTACGGGCGGGCGGTCTGCCGACGGAGGCAGTGACGATCCTCGTCGCCACCGGACTTCACCGGCCCAACACGGCCGCTGAACTCGCCCGCATGCTCGGCCCCGAACTCGCGCGCAGCCTGCGTGTCGAGCAGCACGATGCGCGGGATGCCGCAGCCCATCGCCACCTCGGCCACACCACGGGCGGGGTACCCGTATCGCTCGACCGACGCTTCCTCGACGCCGACCTCAAGATCATCACCGGCCTGATCGAGCCGCACCTGATGGCGGGCTATTCGGGCGGCCGCAAGGCGGTCTGCCCCGGCCTGGCCGCGGTCGAGACCGTTCGAGTCGCACACGGGCCCGCGATGCTCGAAGGCCGGGTCGGACCGGGCATCGTCGACGGCAATCCGCTGCACGCTGCACTCGTCGAAGTCCTTCGCAAGGTCGGGGTCGACTTCCTCGTGAACGTTGCGATCGATCGCAACCGCGACATCGCGGGGATCTTCTGCGGGCATCCCGAAACAGCGCATACCGAAGGCATGGCGTTCGTGGCATCCGAATCACTGGTTTCGCTCGATGCTGCCGCGGATCTCGTCGTCACCTCCGGTGGCGGCGCGCCGCTCGACAGCACCCTCTACCAATCGATCAAGGGAATATCGACCGCCGCTTCGATCGTAAAGCCCGGCGGGACGATCCTGTTGTGCGCTTCGCTCTCGGAAGGTGTCGGCAGCCCATCGTTCGAAAAGCTGATCCGCGCCTGCGCGGATCCGAGCGACTTCGAGACCCGGATAAACGACCCCGAGTTCTTCGCGATCGACCAGTGGATGATTCAGCATCTGTGTCAGGCCCGGCGCCGCGCGCGGGTGCTGCTCTACACCGATGCCTTCCCAGCCGCCGCTGTCAGCGAGTGGCTGGTCGAGCCCGCCGACTCGCCCGCCGCGGGGGTCGAGGCCGCACTCGCTGATCTCGGCCCCGGGGCACGCGTCGCAGTGCTGCCGCAGGGTCCCTATGTGCTCGCCAGCATCCGCGGCGAACTGCGCCCACTGGGCGGGGCGCGCGGCCGCTGACGATCAGCTGCGACTCCCGGACCCGGACCGACCCTTGCGACGGCGAGCGCGCCGGATCGGACGATCCTGGTAGTCGAGCAGCTCGCCAACCGTTTCGACGCCGTCGTGCACCCGTACGCGTTCGAGCACCTCGATCAGCAAGCTAGCGGTCGCGCGCGCGTCACCGAGCGCACGATGTCGTGCACGGTTTCCGATGCCGAAGTGCGCGCAGAGATGGTCGAGGTTGTATCGCCCCAGATCCGGGAACGCGCGGCGCGCGAGTTTCTGCGTGCACAACACGGGCGCCGCAAGCGGCGGCAGCCCAAGGTCCTCGAGCGTGCGCTTCACGAAACCCGCATCGAAACGCGCGTTGTGAGCGACGAACGGGGCCGGGCCGGTCCGCTCGAACCAGTTGCGGAAACCGCGGAGCGCGAAGCGCGCATCCGGTGCGTCGGCCAGCATCGTGTCGTCGATGCCCGTCAGGTCCGCGATCGCGCGCGAGAGTGGCGCGGGGGCACGGATCAGTGTCTCGAACTTCCCGGCCGGCTCGAGCGCGGCGACCCGCACCGCGCCGATCTCGACGATGCTCGCGGTTTCGGGCGATAGACCGGTGGTTTCTAGATCGACCACCACGAAATCCGCCTGCGCGAGCGGGCGGTCGCTGACCGCGATTTCCTCGGCCGGACGCACGTGCCGAGCGGCGATCTCATCGGGCAACGCGGCTTCGGGGAGGCCCAGGGCGGTCGCAACGACGCGGCGAGCGAGGCCTCGCTCGATCGGCGCTCGCAGCGCGAGGATCTCGCAGGCCAATTGCTCGACCGCGATCGGCGCACCGCCGGACCGCAGCCGGTCGAGGGACCGCCGCAGACGATCGGGCGTTCTTGTGAGCGAGGTCACCTTGGTGACCAGAATGTTCGCAAAGCTTCGCTCATGAACGATCCGAGCCCGGAGAGGATCAGAAAACCGACAAGACCGGAGGGAGGCGAGCCGATCCTATCATAGAGTCCCGAACCGGGGTGCGTCTGCCGTGACAGCTGCACGCACCTTGCGTATGGTGGAGCCCCGTGAATCGAGCCATTGCCGTTGTCGTGCTCCTCTGGGCCACGTTTGCCGGAGCCCCGTCCGCGATTGCCCAGACGTCGGCCCCGGCGGTCGCACGCCCGAGCTTCGACGCGAACGGACTCGCCACCGCCAAGGGAACCGCCTTCTTCATTCGGGTAGACACCGGCGTCGGCTATGCCGCGGTCGGCACCGCGCACGCCTTCCCCCTCGACCAACTCGCCCAGACGTCCGAGGTGCACTTCCAGCTCGGCAACTCGGGCGAGCGCGTCGCGACCTCGAAGGGGCTGCTGACCTTGCCGGGTCGGCCCTTCTCCGAGCCCGGCGCGACGCTGCGCGACGACTTCAATGTCTACGCGCTCGTCGCGCGCCCGAAGGGTGCGCGCGTGCTCGAACTCTCCTCCCGCAACGACCTCACTCTCGGCACACGCGTGCGCATCCTCGGCATCCCACAGTCCGGCGGCGACCAGAGCGAACTCGCGGGACAGATCGCCGAGTTGAGCCTGAACCACATCGAAGTCGACCTCGAGGTTCCGCCCAATCTGCGCGGCTGGGGCGGTGCCCCGGTCGTCGATGCCAAGGAGGGCAAAGTCATCGGCATCCTCCAGGCGAACTCGAGCGGTAGCCCGGCGCGCGTCAGCATCGGGTCGATCACGGGCATTCGAAAAGCCATCAAGAAGCCGCTCGAAGGCGGCGCCGGTCGGGCCTTCGCACGTTTCGCGCCCGAAGCCGGCCGACGCTCGCAGGACGCAAGAACGCGATCGCAGACACCAGCGGGAGAGCGACCGCCCGAATCGCTCCGCGCGGGCTCGCTGATGAAGCAGGGCGACAACCTCGAGACCAACGTCCGCATCGAGGTCGAATTCCCGTCGGACGGCGAGAAGATCGCCGATTCGATCTGTGGTGCCTACGTATCCGGCCGTGCGATCGCACACCACGGCGAATTGCGACACTTCGACGTCATTCTCGTACTCGACACCTCTCGCTCGACCGTCGACCCGACCGGGGCGGACATCAACGGCAACGGCGTCGTGGGTAAACCCCGTCTCGGGCAGATCGGCTCGATTTTCGATGTCGGCAGCACCGACCCGGGTGATTCGAT
>CAXMSF010000294.1:0-6351 GCA_964196055.1 uncultured Gammaproteobacteria bacterium
TCGCTTGCCCACGATGTTCTCGGCCGGCGTGCGCGCGTCGTCGAAGAAGACTTCACAGAACTCGTCGGTCGAGGTCATCTGTTTGAGCGTGCTGACACGGATACCGGGCGTCTTCAGGTCGACGAGCAGGTACGAGATGCCAGCGTGCTTGCCCGCGTCGGGTTCGGTGCGGACGAGGCAGAACATCATGTCGGCCTGATCCGCACCCGAGGTCCAGATCTTCTGCGCGTTGATGACCCACTCGTCGCCATCGAGCTCGGCACGGGTCTGGAGCGACGCCAGGTCGCTGCCCGCTCCGGGCTCGCTGTAGCCCTGCGCCCACTTGATCTCGCCCCGAATCGTCGGGCGGATGAACCGTTCCTTCTGCGCGTCGTTGCCGCACTCGAGTAGTGTCGGCACGAGCATTGCGGCGCCCTGATCGGAGAGCTCGTGAGGCGCGTCCGCCGCCGTGAACTCCTCGAGAATGATCTTCGACTTGAAGATGTCCGTAGGCTGTTCGGAGCCGCCGTACTGCCGTGGAATCGAGCGGTAGAGATAGCCGTGCTCCGTGGCCAGGTCGCGAAAGAGCATTACGCGTTCGGCTTCGGGCAATTTCGCCTGTTCACCGGTGAGGGGCCAGTTCGCTTCCAGGAATTGTCGGACTTCCTGACGGAACTCGTCGTATTCGGGCGTGTAGCGCAGGTCCATGGGGATGCTCCGCGGCGTTTGCGCCGACACGCCCACGCGGGCCTGCCGGGCGCTGCTGGAAACTGGAACAGATAACTTACCAGGAAGGTAAATAGGCGGCAAGCAAGCCGCGGACTACGGCGTGAAGCGAAAGCATGCCGTTCGACTCAGCGGGTCGCGGATGCCTCGAACGCGTCGAGCAGCTTTCCAAGCGACTCGACGAGCTGCCGCCGCTCCGGACCACTCAGCGGCTCGATGGTTCGAGCGTACTTCGCGAGACCGGCATCGAATATCTTCGCCGCCAACTTGCGGCCGCGCGCAGTCAATGCGACCAGTACGCCGCGGCCATCACTCGGGTCGGGCGTGCGCTTCACGAGCCCGCCCGACTCGAGTCGGTCGATCGTCTTGCTGACCCCACCCGACGACAGGGCCAATGCCTCGTTGATGCGACTCGGCGACATCCGATACGGCGGCCCTTCGATCCGCAAGGTGTGAAGTGCCGTGTACTCGGAATAGGTGAGGCCAAACGAGTGCAGATCGGCTCGGTAGACTTCGTCGATCGTGCGGCTCAGTCGCGCGAGGCCGGCCATGACGAGCACGGTGTCCTCGTCGACTCGGCCGAGTTCCTTTCGCCAACGCTCCGGCAGGCGCGTTCGGCGCAAGGCCGTGCGATCGCGACCCAGAGCCTCATCGTGTGTTCTGTCGCCGATTCCCACGGCTCACCTTCCCCGGCTTCACCGGGCGAATTGACGAATAGCTGACCAGGAAGGTATTTTACCGGATCTCGGCAAGGAACACAGCCGACGTGTCCATGGACGGACACCGACCACTTCGAAGTCACCTCGCTCGACCTGATTTCGACACAAAGGAAGCCGAATGGCCGATCACGGATTCTGGAACTACGCACAGCGCGAGCCCGATGCGCTCGCACTCATCGATCCGAGCGGGCGCAAGTTCACGCGCGGCGAACTGCTCGCCGAATGCAACAAGCTGGTCGGCGGCCTGCGCACACTCGGGCTCGAGCACGGCGATGTCGTTGCCATCAACTCGCCCAACTGCGCCGAGTACTACATGTTGGCGCTCGCCTGCACTCAGGCGGGCTTCTACCTGACGCCAATCAACTGGCACCTCGCACCCGCCGAGGTCGCGTACATCGTCAAGGACTGCGGCGCGAAGGCGTTCATCGGCCATGAACGGGTCGGGGAAATCTGCACGAAGGCCGCCGACGAGATCGCCTTCCCGACGGATGCACGCTTCGCGATCGGAGCCATCGACGGCTTCCGACCCTTCAGCGACCTGGGCGAAGGGCAGAGCGCTGCAATGCCCGAGAATCGCGCCGCGGGCACGATCATGAACTACACCTCGGGCACGACGGGCAACCCGAAGGGGGTGAAGCGGCCGCTCGCCCCCGCCGAAATCGACCCCGACGTGATCTTCTCGATGATGACCATCTTCCTCGGCATGTTCGGCATCCAGGCCGAGGACGACAACGTCCACATCTGCGGCTCACCTCTCTATCACACCGCAGTGCTGATCTGGTCGTCTTCATCACTCCATTTCGGGCACCCCGTCGTGTTGATGGACAAGTGGGACGCCGAAGAGATGCTTCGGCTGATCGACGAACACCGATGCACGACCAGTCACATGGTTCCGACCCAGTTCCACCGCATGCTCGCGTTGCCCGAAGCCGTCCGGGCGAAATACGACTGCTCGTCGACGCGCACGATGGTGCACGCCGCCGCGCCCTGCCCGCCCGACGTAAAGCGCCGCATGATCGAATGGTGGGGCCCGTCGATCTACGAGTACTACGCCGCGACCGAGGGCGGCGGCACACTCGTCACTCCGGAGGAATGGCTCGAATACCCCGGCACCGTCGGCCGTCCGTGGACCAATGCCGAAATCCGGATCTTCGACGACGATGGCCGCGAAATGTCTCGAGGCGAACAGGGCACCATCTACATGCTGCTCGGCGAGACTGCGAAATTCGAGTACAAGGACGATGCAGCCAAGACGAAGAAGAACCGCCTCGCTACGGACGACGGAAAGACTTTCTTCACGGTCGGCGATGTCGGCTACCTGAACGAAGCCGGCTACTTGTTCCTCTGCGATCGCAAGATCGACATGATCATCTCCGGCGGCGCGAACATCTACCCGGCCGAGATCGAAAACGTTCTGCTTTCGCACCCAAAGGTCGGCGACGTCGCCGTCTTCGGCATCCCGAACGAAGACTGGGGCGAGGAAATCAAGGCCGTGATCGAACCGATCGAAGGCGCGATTGCGGGCGACGCCCTCACCGAGGAAATTTTCGCGTTTTGCAAGGAGAAACTCGCGAAATTCAAGACGCCGAAATCGATCGACTACACCAACGAGATGCCCCGCGACCCGAACGGCAAGCTCTACAAGCGCAAGCTGCGCGACCCGTACTGGGAGGGCAAGGAACGCGCCATCTAGCCGTTAATCGTCGGATCCACACGCTGGAGTCGAATGAACCGGAGCCGCCTCTCGGCAACTTCTCGAAGGTCGGGATTGGACTTCGTGTGCGTCACCGTGACGCGTGGTTTGCAACCTCGCCTAGCAAGTGGCTAGCAGCTGCGCGATGCCGGCCTCGATTCCCCGCGCGAGGACGTCGATGTCCTCTGTGGTCTCCCAGTCTCCGGTGATTCCGAAGGTGATTTCTCCCGCATAGGAGAAGATCGCGATACCGATGCGAACCGATCCGGCGAGGGGCACGTAGGGATAGGCGGTGAGCATTCGTCGCCCCGCTGCGTAGAGTACGCGCTGCGGGCCCGGGACGTTCGTCGTCACGGTCTGGACCGTGTGCTGCTCCAAGTTCGCGAAGAGTCGCGCTCCGAGGGCGAGCAGCGCGGGCGGGGCGTATCCGGAGAGTGAGGTCAGCGTTTCGGCCGCAGCAGCCTGATGGTGCTCCTTGAGATCACGCATCTGCGCATGGAGCGCTGCGAGCCGCTCGACCGGGTCCTCGATCTCCATCGGCAGCTCGGCGAACATCGCCGAGACGCGATTGTTGAACTCGCCGTGCTGGTCTTCGCGACGCAGCGAGACCGGCACCAGGGTGCGCACGAACAGGCCTTCGACGGGCTCGCCCCGCGAGAGCATGAGTTCGCGGAAGCCGTTGGTGATGGCCGCGAGCACGACATCGTTGACCGTCCCGCCACGCGCGCTGCGGATCTTCTTGATTTCGGCGATGTTGCAGGCCGCCCAGTGCCAACGGCGATGAGGCCCGATGGGGCCGTTCAGCGAACTCTCCACTTCTGAGCTCACGAACCTGCGGAAGGTCGAAAGACCATCGCCCAACTCCTCGAGGCTCTTCCATACACGCGCCGGAGCGGCGATGGCCTTGCGGAGCAAATCGAGGCCTTCGCTCGGGCTCTTCAAGACTGCGGCGACGGAGTCGGCCAGCAGCGACAAGGATGCGGGCCGATCCTCCGGCTCCCAGGCCTCGGCTGGAGCACTCTCGCCGCTGTCCGGTTCGCTGTCCATGAGAAGACTCAGCAGATCGCTTCCCGCGATGCCGTCGACCATGCAGTGGTGTGTCTTCGAGAGGATCGCCCAGCGGCCATCCGTCAGGCCTTCGACGACCCAGATTTCCCAGAGCGGTTTCGCGCGATCGAGTTGCTGCGACATCACTCGACCCACGAGCGTCCGCAATTGCTCATCCGATCCGGGCGCAGGCAGTGCGCTATGGCGAACGTGATAACCGAGGTTGAAGTGGTGATCGTCGGACCACACGGGCTGACCGATGTCGAACGGGACGAAGCGCACCTTCTGCCGATAGCGCGGAACGAGATGAAGCTTGGAAGCAACCATTTTTTCGATCTCGCCACCGCGTGGCGGCGGCCCTTCGAAGAGCGCAACCACCGCGATGTGCATGTGGTTGACCTCGTTTTCGATGTAGAGGAATGAAGCGTCCAGGAAGCTGAGTCGATCCATTTCGGGTCCGCCTGACTCGCGCGTGCGAGGTTTGAGTTGGCCTGCCGGGTTCCACTATGGACTCATCGGGCATGGCCGTCGAGCCGGATCCAATCGACCGATGCGGCAATTTCTGCCCTGCCAGATGGCCGGGAGATGCGGCAGACGAACGATCGATTCTGGCGGGCTTGGGGAAGGTAGCGAGGCGAATCCCACGGGGAGACGGCGGGGGAATCTCGAGAACGCGTGGAGACCAGGGAACGGTCAGAATGAGATTCTGATCCGAGAATCCGCGGCGGAGGTGGTTGCTTGATTCGGCGCCGTATTCGAACCACCCAGGCGGAGGACGAAAGGACAACGCAAATGCCCCGGAGCGCAAGAAGCGTTAGAACCCGCTCAGCCCGGGCCGGACCGCGGAGGCCCATGCACTCCTAGCGGTATCGGTAGCGGGCTTCTTTGACATTCCCGCGGCGGATGTTCACCTCGCATTCGTAGCGGATGTGATCGCGTTCGCGGCGGCCGACCCGGACCACGCCCTCGCCGCGAACGCCTTCGACGGCGTTGGAAACGAAGAAGGTTTCGGAAGTTTCGAATTTCAGCGACGCGGATTCTTCGCGGTCCGATGCGATCTGCCGGCGCAGCTCCGCGTGGCACATGTCCACCGTTCGCTGGGTCGATTGCCGGGGTTGCTCGACGGTTCGGTAGCGCGCGTCGGTCACCTTAACCTTGCGAAGGTCCACGCTGCAGCTGTAACGGATCGGATCGCGGTCGCCGCGGACCCTCAACTTGCCGCTGCCTAGCACTTGCATCTCACGTTCCGAAACCGCCTTTGTCACCGCGTCGTCGAATTCGACGGCGGCGCGCCGACCGTGGTCTGCCGCCGCCATCTCGCGCGTCACCATCTGACATAGCTCGACGACACGTTCCCTCGAGGGTCGCGGTTTATCGAGCAGGCGGTAGTGCGCGTCGGCTACACGTTCTCGGTGCGTGCTGACCCTGCACTCGTAGGCAATCGAATCGTGGTGACCTTTCGATTTCAACTTCGCCTTGCCCTGCACATCCTTTTCGAAGCGTGAGATGGAATAGGTTTTGCTCTCCACGAATGAAATCTTCGTGCCCGGCCCGCGATCTTCCTTCACCTCTTCCGTGATCTTCGCCTGGCACAGCCTCAGGGTATCTTTGTCGGTCATCGGGGCTTTCTCGACGGGACGGTAGTGGGCCGCCTCGATTCGACCCCGGCGAATGTCCACCTCACACTCGTAACGGATCTTCTCGCGCTGGTTACCGGACGCGAGCTTGCCGGTGCCCCGCACACCCTCTCGGTCGAGCGAAATGAACCAGGTCTTGGCCGGTTCAAAATTCAGCGTGGTGTGGCGGCGGCTTTCCGACGCCACCTCATGGCGAATCCGGCTCTGGCAAGCATCTACGGACCACTCGCTGCTGCGCCGGCCTGCATCGACCAGGCGGTGGTTCACGTCGACCACCCGACCCGAATGGATGTTCACGGAGCAGTCGTAGTGGATGCGGGCGCGGTCGCCTCCGGAGCCGATCACGCCGCCACCGCGTACGCCCTGGCGGGCGCTGGAGATGTAGTAGGTCTCGGGCGTGTCGAATCCGACCCGGACGGAAGCATCGAAGCGGTCGCTCAGCTGGACGCGAACCGACTGCTGGCAGGACTCGACGACATGATCGCGCGGTCGCGGATCGCTGTGGACGGGTGCGTAGGTCGTGCAGGCGAGCTGCGCGACCGACAACGCG
>CAXMSF010000295.1:0-2192 GCA_964196055.1 uncultured Gammaproteobacteria bacterium
TGGGGAATCATCGGTTGCGGCGACGTGACGGAGATGAAGAGCGGTCCGGGCTTTCGCGGTGCGGACGGCAGCGAGCTGGTCGCGGTGATGCGCCGCAACGCCGCTGCCGCACGCGACTACGCCGAGCGCCACGCGGTGCCGCGCTGGTACGACGATCCCGCTGCGCTGATTCACGACGGGGAAGTCGATGCCGTCTACATCGCGACGCCTCCGGGCGCGCACCTGGAATGTGCGCTCGCGGTCGCGGAGGCGGGCAAGCCCTGCTACGTCGAGAAGCCGATGGCCCGCAATCACGTGGAGTGCGAGCGAATGGTCGAAGCCTTCGCAGCGCCCGGTGTGCCGCTTTTCGTCGCGTATTACCGCCGCGCCCTGCCGCGCTTCTTGAAAGCGAAGGAATTGATCGACGGCGGTCGCATCGGTCGCGTGACCGGCGTGACATATCACTACGCTTCGCCTGCGCACGTAGACTTCGATGCGGCCGACCCGCCCTGGCGACGGGTCGCCGAACACGCCGGTGGCGGGCTGTTCATGGACCTGGGTTCGCACACGCTGGACATCCTCGATTTCATTCTCGGACCGCTCGGCGACGTGCACGGTACGGCGGCGAACGTTGCCACTGCACACGACGTGGAGGACAGCGTCGCGATGCATTTCAGCACGCCCGACGGCGCGCTCGGCGCTGCGACGTGGCACTTCGCCGCCCAATCGGAAGAAGATCGGCTCAGCCTCATCGGAACCGTGGGGCGAGTGGACATTTCGACCTTCGGCAACGAGCCGGTCGAATTGCACACGAGCGGCGGCGTCGAGACATTCGATCTGCCCAATCACCAGCCCATACAACAGCCGCTGATCCAGACGATCGTCGACGACCTGCTCGGCCGTGGCCGGTGTCCGAGCACGGGCGAGAGCGGCGCGCGCACCGCGGCCGTGATGGACGCCGTGCTGAGCGACTATTACGGCGGTCGCGACGATTCATTCTGGCAGCGTCCTGCGACCTGGCCGGGGCGGAAGGAACGGGCGTGAACGCGAAGATTTCTTCGACCTCGCCGATTACGCGCTTGCGCACGGGTCCCGATTCGATCCGCTCGAGCGGCGGGACAGCGTTCCGATCCAACACCGATATCCGTTGAATACCTGATGAGTAGCCTCGATCGATCGTGATACCCTCGGGCGTGCAACCCACACCGAGGAGAAGCCCATGTCGCTCGTCAACAAGACCACCGCCGAACTGATCGGCACTTTCTGGCTGGTATTCGGGGGCTGCGGCAGCGCGGTGCTGGCCGCCGGCGTTCCCGATGTCGGCATCGGCTGGCTCGGCGTTTCGCTCGCATTCGGCCTCACCGTCATGACCATGGCCTTCGCGATCGGCCACATTTCGGGTTGCCATCTGAACCCCGCCGTCTCGATCGGCCTGTGGAGTGGCGGGCGATTTCCCGCATCGGAACTCGGGCCCTACATTGCCGCGCAGCTCGCCGGCGGCGTGCTCGGCGCCGCGGTCCTCTACTTCATTGCGAGTGGAGCGGCGGGATTCGACCTCGCAGGTGGCTTTGCCTCCAACGGCTACGGCGAGCACTCTCCGGGCGGCTACTCGCTCTCGGCTGGATTCGTCGCCGAATTCGTCCTCACCTTCATGTTCTTGATCATCATCCTCGGGGCGACCGACGAGCGCGCACCCGCCGGTCTGGCACCGATCGCGATCGGGCTCGGCCTGACGCTGATCCACCTGGTCGGCATTCCGATCACGAATACCTCCGTGAACCCCGCGCGCAGCACCGGGCCCGCGCTCTTCGTCCAGGGCTGGGCGCTCTCACAACTGTGGCTCTTCTGGATCGCACCGATCGCGGGGGCGGTCGCCGCGGGTTTCGTCTACCGCCGAATCGGCGACAGCTCGGAAGCCGCCTGAGGCCGACGGCGATCCGCGAGCAGTGCCCGGGCCGGTTTGGCATGATGGGACGCAAGGAGGTTCCCATGTCCGACCCGTTCGACGCATTCGAACGCGAGTGGCACAGGATCGTCGCAGAGAAGGACCGGGCCGGCCTCGAGCGAGTGCTCGCAGAAGACGTCACGCTCGGCGTCCCCCCTTATTGGCAGAAACTGCACGGACGCCCGATCGCGGTCCACCAGGTAGGGAAACTGCTCCCGGCCAGCGCGCCGCCCCAGCTCCTTGCGATAGCCCTGCCCGCCCTTGGGAC
>CAXMSF010000296.1:0-11240 GCA_964196055.1 uncultured Gammaproteobacteria bacterium
CACATGTTCGCCCACCAGGAAGTCGGTATCGCCGACGTCCTTGACCCGCACGCGCCGCAGCATCTGCCGGACGATCACCTCGATGTGCTTGTCGTTGATCCGCACGCCCTGGAGCCGGTAGACCTCCTGGACCTCGTCGACAAGATACTTGGCGAGCTCTTTCTCACCCTTGATCTTGAGAATGTCGTGGGGGTTCGAGGAACCGTCCATCAACGCCTCACCCGCACGGACCCGGTCACCCTCATGGACGCTGATGTGCTTGCCCTTGGGAATCAGGTATTCCTTCGGCTCGACGTTCTCGACGCCATCCGGAGTCACGATCACGCGGCGCTTGCCACGCGAGTCGGGTCCGAACGAAACGATGCCGTCGATTTCGGTGACGATGGCGAAGTCCTTCGGCTTGCGGGCCTCGAAGAGTTCCGCAACACGCGGCAGACCGCCGGTGATGTCCTTGGTCTTGACGGATTCGCGCGGCATCTTCGCCAACACATCACCGGCCGCGACCTCGTTGGAATCGAGCACCGAAACCGTCGCACCGACGGGCAGCAACGCACGCGCCAGCGACTGGCCGGCCGCGTCCTTGATCGAGATCCGCGGTCGGAGGTCCGGGTCCTTCGATTCGACGATCACCTTCGACGACAGGCCCGTGAACTCGTCGACCTGCTCGCGCATCGTCGCGCCTTCGACGATGTCGCCGTATCTCGCGACACCTCCCGTCTCGGCGAGGATCGGATTTGCGAAGGGATCCCATTCCACGAGGACAGCCCCCGGCTTCACGTGTTCGCCATCTGCAACCGCCACCCGGGCGCCATAGACCACCGGATGACGTTCGCGTTCGCGACCGCTCGCATCGAAGACCGCTATCTCGGCGTTGCGGCTCATCACGACGTGATGGCCGTCGCGATTTTCGACGGTGCGCAGGCCGGAAAGGAACTTGACCCCACCTTCCGCCGTCGCCTCGACACTCGACGCTTCGGCGCGCCGCGTGGCCGCACCACCGATGTGGAAAGTCCGCATCGTCAGCTGCGTGCCCGGTTCACCGATCGACTGCGCAGCGATCACACCGACCGCTTCACCCATGTTCACCATCGTGCCGCGTGATAGATCGCGGCCATAACACTGCGCACAGACACCAAAGGGCGTCTCACACGTCAACACCGAGCGAATCATCACCTTCTCGACACCAGCGTCCTCGATGATCCGGACCTTCTCCTCGGTGATCTCCTCGCCCGGTTCGGCGAGCACCTCGTCATTGAGAGGGTCGAGCACCGGCTCGAGCACACAGCGCCCGAGAATCCGCTCACCGATCGGCTCGATGATGTCGCCACCTTCGACCAGCGGGCCGGTTTCGATGCCCTCGTTGGTGCCACAGTCGACCGCGCGGACGATCATGTCCTGCGATACGTCGACCAGCCGCCGTGTCAGGTAGCCCGAGTTGGCGGTCTTGAGCGCCGTGTCGGCAAGGCCCTTGCGCGCGCCGTGAGTCGAGATGAAGTACTGGAGCACCGTCAACCCTTCACGGAAGTTCGCGGTGATGGGCGTCTCGATGATCTCGCCCGACGGCTTCGCCATCAGGCCACGCATGCCGGCAAGCTGCCGCATCTGCTGGGCCGAACCACGCGCCCCGGAATCCGCCATCATGTAGATCGGGTTGAAGCTCGGAATCTGGTGCTTCTCTCCCTGGTCGTCGATGGCGATCTCGGTCTCGAGACTCTTCAGCATCTGCGCCGAAACCAGCTCGGTTGCGCTCGCCCAGATGTCGATCACCTTGTTGTATCGCTCGCCGTCGGTGATCAAACCCTCCTGATACTGCTCTTCGATCTGGGCGACCTGGGCGTTCGCGGCCTCGATGTGCTTCTCCTTGTCCTTCGGGATCTCCATGTCCTTGATCGCGATGGAGACGCCCGCCTTCGTCGCGAACTGGTAACCGATCGTGCGTAGTCGGTCGGCAAGAATCACCGTCGCCTTGTTGCCGAGGCGGCGATAAGCCTGGTCGATCAGCTCGCCCAGTGCCTTCTTGTCCATCACCTGGTTGATGATCTCGAACGGAATTTCGTCGGGGACGATCTCACGCAAGACCACGCGGCCTGTCGTCGTGTCGACGATCTCGCCATCCATTCGCACCTTGATCGGCGCAAGCAGGTCGATTTCATCCGAGTCGTACGCGATTCGGACTTCCTCGGCGCTCGAGAAGCGCATGCCGTCGCCGCGCACGCCCATGCGCTCGCGTGTCATGTAGTAACACCCGAGCACGATGTCCTGGCTGGGTCCGATGACCGGTCGACCGGTCGCGGGGCTGAGGATGTTGTTCGTCGACATCATCAGCACGCGGGCTTCCATCTGCGCCTCGACCGAGAGCGGCACGTGCACTGCCATCTGGTCGCCGTCGAAGTCGGCATTGAACGCCGCACAGGTGAGCGGATGCAGCTGGATAGCCTTGCCCTCGATCAACGTCGGCTCGAAGGCCTGCAGGCCGAGGCGGTGGAGCGTAGGCGCGCGGTTGAGCATCACCGGATGTTCGGTGATCACCTCCTCGAGGATGTCCCAGACCTCCGGGCGCTCCTTCTCCACCATCTTCTTCGCAGCTTTGATGGTCGTCACGTAACCGCGCTGCTCGAGCTTCGAGTAGATGAACGGTTTGAACAGCTCGATCGCCATCTTGCTCGGAATGCCGCACTGATGCAGTCGCAATTCAGGGCCGATCACGATCACCGAGCGGCCGGAGTAGTCGACCCGCTTGCCGAGCAGGTTCTGCCGGAACCGCCCGGTCTTCCCCTTCAGCATGTCGGACAGCGACTTGAGCGGTCGCTTCGACGGCCCAGTGATGACTCGGCCCCGACGGCCGTTGTCGAAGAGCGCGTCGACCGCTTCCTGGAGCATCCGCTTCTCGTTGCGGATGATCACTTCGGGAGCGTTCAACTCCTGGAGCCGCTTCAATCGGTTGTTGCGGTTGATTACACGACGGTAGAGATCATTCAGGTCGCTCGTCGCGAATCGCCCACCGTCGAGCGGCACCAACGGCCGCAGATCCGGCGGAATGACCGGGATCACGTCGAGAATCATGTTCTCCGGTCGGTTCCCCGACTCGCGAAACGCATCGAGCACCTTCAGGCGCTTCGAAATCTTCTTGCGCTTGGCCTCGCTCGTCGCCTCGCGCATCTCGAGCCGCAGGTTGTTGCACTCTTCCTCGACCTGCAGGAGGCCGAGCATCTCGCGGATCGCCTCGGCGCCGATCCCGTACTGAAAGGCATCCCGCCCGAACTGTTCCCGCGCTTCGATCAACTGCTCGTCGTTCAGCAGTTCGCCGAACTTCAGGTCGGTCTCACCCGGTTCGATCACGATGTGAGACTCGAAGTACAGCACCTTCTCTAGGTCGCGCAGCGAGATTTCGAGGATATTGCCGATCCGAGACGGCAGCGACTTGAGGAACCAGATGTGAGCGACCGGAGTCGCGAGCGTGATGTGCCCCATCCGTTCCCGGCGAACCTTGGACTGGATGACCTCTACGCCGCACTTCTCACAGACGACGCCACGGTGCTTCATGCGCTTGTACTTGCCACAATTGCACTCGTAGTCCTTCACCGGGCCGAAGATCTTTGCACAGAACAAGCCGTCGCGTTCCGGCTTGAAGGTCCGGTAGTTGATCGTCTCGGGTTTCTTGACTTCCCCGAACGTCCACTCACGGATCTTCTCAGGCGTCGCAATGGAAATCCGCAAGGCATTGAATGCCAGGGGATCCTTCGGCTTCTCGAACAGATTGTAGAGTTCGCGCAATCGAAACTCCCTTCTAAGTCTTGTCTTCGATGAGCTCGATGTTCAAGCCCAGCGCTTGCAGTTCCTTGACGAGAACGTTGAAGCTCTCGGGTAGCCCCGGCTCGAGCACGTTTTCGCCCTTCACGATCGATTCGTAGATCCGCGTCCGGCCGAGCACGTCGTCGGACTTGACGGTCAGGAATTCCTGCAGACAGAAGGCCGCGCCGTAGGCCTCCATTGCCCAGACTTCCATCTCGCCGAGCCGCTGGCCGCCGAATTGCGCCTTGCCGCCCAGCGGCTGCTGGGTGACGAGGCTGTACGGCCCGATGCTCCTGGCGTGAATCTTGTCGTCCGCGAGGTGGTGGAGCTTCAGCATGTAGAGCACGCCCACCGTGACCTCGTGGTCGAACGGATCACCCGTGCGGCCGTCGAAGAGCACGGTCTGGCCCGACACCGGCAGTCCGGCCCGCGTCAACTCGTCACGGATGTCGTCCTCCTTGGCACCGTCGAAGACGGCCGTCGCAAGGTGAACCCCGTTGCGGACACTCTCCGCCAACGGCCGGACCTCTTCGTCGGGTGCGGCGTCGAGGCGCTGTGAAATGCCGTCGTCGTTGTAGACGCGCTTCAGCTCCTTGCGGAGGGTGTCGGTGCCGGCGGTCGGCTGGTTGCGCAGCATCTCGTCGATCTGCTCACCGAGGCCGCGAGCGGCCCAGCCGAGGTGGGTTTCGAGCACCTGGCCCACGTTCATCCGCGACGGCACACCCAGAGGATTGAGGACGATGTCGACGGGTCTGCCGTCGGCCATGTAGGGCATGTCCTCTTCCGGAAGGATTCGCGAGATCACGCCCTTGTTGCCGTGCCGACCCGCCATCTTGTCACCGACGGACAGCTTGCGCTTGATGGCGAGATACACCTTCACCATCTTGAATACGCCCGGCGGCAACTCATCGCCCTTGCGAAGGCGTGCGATCTTCTCATCGAAGACGGCACGAATCACGGCAGCCTGTTCTTCGACGCTGCCGAATGTCCGGTCGAGCTGCTCCTGGAGTCGGGCCTCGGTGACCTGGATCTCCTTCCAGCGGCGCTTCGGAATCTCAGCGAGGATCTCGGCAGTGATCGTGCTCTTCGCATCGAGCCACGTGATGTCCTTGCGCTCATCGCCGATCCGGTTTGCCGCCACCTTGCCGACGATCAACTCACGGACATTGTTCATCACGCTGTCCCGGATGATCCGGATCTCGTCTTCCTGATCCTTTCGGAGTCGATCGATCTCCTGCTCTTCGATCGCACGCGCACGCTCGTCCTTCTCGACGCCACGGCGGGAGAAGACCTGCGCGCCGATGACCGTACCCGAGACGCCGGGCGGAACCCGCAGCGAGGTGTCCCGAACATCACCCGCTTTCTCGCCGAAGATCGCGCGAAGCAGCCGCTCTTCCGGCGAGAGCTGCGTCTCGCCCTTCGGCGTGATCTTGCCGCAGAGGATGTCATCGGCCTGGACTTCGGCGCCAATGCGCACGATTCCGGACTCGTCGAGATCCTTCAACGCCTCTTCACCGACGTTCGGAATGTCCCGGGTGATGTCCTCCTTGCCGAGCTTGGTATCACGCGCGACGCACTCGAACTCCTCGATGTGAATCGAGGTGAACGAGTCGTCCTTCACGACACGCTCGGAAATGAGGATCGAGTCTTCGAAGTTGTATCCGGCCCACGGCATGAACGCGACGACCACGTTCCGGCCGAGCGCGAGCTCGCCGTACTCGGTCGCCGGGCCGTCCGCGATGACCTGGCCCTTCACGACGTGATCACCGGGCTTCACGATCGGCTTCTGGTTGATGCACGTGTTCTGGTTCGAACGCTGGTACTTGATCAGGTTGATGATGTCGACGTTCGATCCGGTACCTTCGTCTTCGTCGGGCTTCACGACGATGCGTGATGCATCCGCCAACTCGACCATACCGTCGCGCTTCGCGACCACGGTGACGCCGGAATCGCGTGCCACCACGGCCTCGATACCCGTTCCGATCAGCGGCGCCTCCGTCCGCATCAGCGGAACCGCCTGGCGCTGCATGTTCGAACCCATCAGGGCGCGGTTCGCGTCGTCGTTCTCGAGGAACGGAATCAACGAGGCCGCGACCGATACCAACTGGTTCGGCGACACGTCCATCATGTCGACGTTCTCGGGAGTTCTCATCACGAACTCGCCCGACTGACGCGACTGCACCGTGCTGCGCACGTAACGGCCGTCTTCGTCGATCGGCGCGTTCGCCTGGGCGATCGAGAGGTTCTCCTCGTCGAGGGCGGAGAGGTACTTCACCTCTCCCGTCACCTTGCCTTCCGTGACCGTTCGGTAGGGCGTTTCGATGAAACCGAGTTCGTTTACACGTGCGAAGGTCGAAAGTGATGCGATCAGGCCGATGTTGGGGCCTTCCGGCGTCTCGATCGGGCAGATGCGGCCGTAGTGGGTCGGATGGACATCGCGAACTTCGAAGCCCGCCCGCTCGCGCGTGAGGCCGCCCGGTCCGAGCGCAGACAGTCGACGCTTGTGCGTGACCGCGGAGAGCGGGTTGGTCTGGTCCATGAACTGCGAGAGCTGGCTCGATCCGAAGAACTCCTTCACGACCGCCGAGACGGGTTTGGAGTTGATCAGGTCGTGCGGCATCAGAGTCTCGATCTCCTGGAGCGACATCCGCTCCTTGATCGCGCGCTCCATCCGAACCAGGCCGATGCGGTACTGGTTCTCGAGCAACTCACCGACGACGCGCACCCGGCGATTGCCGAGGTGATCGATGTCATCGACCCGCTTGTCCGGATCGGATCCATTCTTCAGGTCGACCAGGTATTTGACCGCGGCGATGATGTCTTCGCGGCGAAGCGTCGACAGATCGCCCAGGGCGACCTCTTCGACCGGGCCCGACATGCCGTTCGGATGCGACTCGACGCGCTCATCCGGATTCCAAGCGAGCTTGTGGTTCACCTTGAGCCGGCCGACGCGCGACAGGTCGTAGCGCTCCGGATTGAAGAAGAGATTCTGGAACAGGTTCGTGGCGGTATCGATGGTCGGCGGATCACCGGGGCGAAGGCGCCGGTAGATCTCGATGATCGCCTGATCCTGGTCCTCGATCTTGTCGGCGAGCAGGGTGTCGCGGAGTGCCGATCCGGTGGTGAGCGGATCGAGGTGGATCAAGGGGAACTCGGTGAAACCGTGCTCCTTGATCTCGTCGAACTTCTCCTGGGTGAGCTCTTCGTTGCACTCGAGGATGACTTCGCCGGTGTTTTCGTCGACGATGTCTACGGGGGCCACGCACCGGATCGAGTCCGTTTCAGACTTGACGATGTCTCCGACGTTGATCTGGATTTCCTTGATCTTCGCCTCGGTCAGCTTGCGAACGGATGCGGCCGTGAACTTCCGGTCCTTCTTGACTAGAACCGAGCCCTTCGCGTCCTTCACCTCACGTGTGCAGCGCTGACCGATCAGCAGCTCCGGTACGATCGAGCGGAACAGCTTCTTGCCATCGATCCGGATGGTCTCGGACGGATAGAAGTACTCGAGCAATTCTTCGGGCCCGAAGCCGAGCGCGCGCAGCAGAACCGTGACGTGGATCTTGCGGCGCCGATCGATGCGGGCGAACAGCAGATCCTTGTGGTCGAATTCGAGATCGAGCCACGACCCGCGATACGGGATGATCCGGCAGGAGTAGATCTTCTTGCCCGCTGCAGTGACGGTCGTGGAGGTGCTGGTGTCGTAGAAGATTCCCGGCGAACGGTGCAGCTGCGAGACGATCACCCGCTCGGTCCCGTTGATGATGAACGTGCCGTTGTCCGTCATGATCGGGATTTCGCCGAAGTAGACCTCCTGCTCCTTCACGTCGCGAATCGCCTGGGAGCCCTCTGCTTCGTCCCAGGCGACGAGGCGGATGGTCACCTTGAACGGCGTCGCATACGTCATGCCTCGAGCGAGACACTCCTGGACGTCGTACTTCGGCTCTTCGAGCGTGTAGCCCACGAATTCCAGCGACGCGGTGTCGTTGAAATCCTTGATCGGGAAGACCGAATTGAATACGGCCTGCAGTCCGACGTTCTCACGCTTCTCGGCTTCGATATTGGTCTGCAGGAACCGCTCGAAGGTCTGCTTCTGGATCTCGATGAGATTGGGAATATCGAGAACCGAAGGGATCTTCGAGAAATCCTTGCGGACACGCAGAATGTTTTCTGAATGAGGGATGTGATTCACGGGTTCGTCTCGCCCTCCGGATAGACCAGGAGATGCTGATTCGGGCTCACCACTGCAGTGAACGCCATTCGAGTCCAGTCCCTACTTGATGTCGACCTGACCACCCGCCTCTTCGATCTTCGCCTTGATCTTCTCGGCCTCGTCCTTCGGCACGCCTTCCTTGACCGGCTTCGGCACGCCCTCGACCAGCTCCTTGGCCTCCTTGAGACCGAGGCCGGTGATCGCGCGCACCTCCTTGATGACTTGAATCTTCTTGTCGCCCTGCGAGAGCAGAATGACGTCGAACTCGTCCTTCTCTTCGGCTGCGGCTTCACCGCCTCCGGCACCCCCCACCGCTGCGACCGCTACGGGGGCGGCTGCGGAGACGCCCCACTTCTCTTCGAGAAGTGTCGAGAGTTCAGCGGCCTCCATGACGGTGAGGCTCGAAAGGGAATCGACGATTGAGTTGAGATCGGCCATGACTGGGAATCCTTCTTCTTGGTTCGCTCGGAGTCCACCCGAGCGGTTCTGGCGGAATGGTTCCACCGCAACGTGAAATCAGCGGGGCGAGGGCCCCGTTCGAAGACGAGCAATCTTGCCCGCCTTCAACATCTATGCGTCGCCCTCCTGGCGACCTCTCGCACTGACGACACGCGCCAGCTGCGCACCCGGCTCCGAGAGCAGCCGAACCAACTTGGTGGCAGGCGCCTGGATCAGGCCGATGATCTTGCCGCGGAGTTGATCGAGGGAGGGCAGCTGCGCAACGGTCGCAATCGCCGCCGCATCCACTGCACTGCCTTCCAGCACACCCGCACGAAGCTCGAAGACCTCGTTTTCCTTGGAGAAATCCCAGAGGACCTTCGCGAGCCCCACCGGGTCGCCATATGAAATCGCAATCGCGGTCGGGCCCTGGAAGTGCTCGACGATGTCAGCAACCGGCGTATCCCCGGCGGCAAGCCGGAGCACGCAGTTCTTGACCACGCGGTATTCGAAGTCCCCGTCGCCCTCGGTGTGCAACCGCCGCCGGAGCACGTTCGCCCCCTCGACATCGAGTCCGCGATAGCCCGCCACGTAGACGCAGCTGGCGCGTCCGAACTTGTCTTTGAGGTCGGCGACCTGTTCTTCTTTTTGTGTTCGAGTCAGCACCGTCCTTCTCCCAGGCCGCCTAGGCCACAGCCGCGGGGTCGACGAGAACGCCGGGACCCATCGTCGTAGAGATCGCGATCTTCTTCATGTAGATGCCCTTCGATGTCGCCGGCTTCGCTTTGACCACGGCTTCGATGAGCGCCCCCGCGTTCGCGAGCAGCTTGTCCGTGTCGAATGATCGCTTGCCGATCGCGGCGTGAATGATTCCGTTCTTGTCGACCCGGTACTCGACCTTGCCCGACTTGTTCTCGCGAACAGCGGCTCCGATGTCCATCGTCACCGTTCCGAGCTTCGGGTTCGG
The DNA here is from genome assembly GCA_964196055.1 of uncultured Gammaproteobacteria bacterium. GTDB lineage: Bacteria > Myxococcota_A > UBA9160 > UBA9160 > SMWR01 > JAFDEI01. Next base: position 9,411 of record CAXMSF010000296.1, read on the forward strand.
CATCAGGCCGCGTGGGCCGAGCACTTTCCCCAGCCGACCGACGACACTCATCATGTCGGGGGTCGCAATGACGCGGTCGAATTCGAGCCAGCCCTCGTTCTGGATCTTGGCAGCGATTTCATCACCCCCGACGTGGTCGGCGCCGGCTTCGACGGCTTCCTTCTCCTTGTCGCCCTTCGCGAACACGACAATTCGGGTTTCCTTGCCCGTTCCAGAGGGCAGCACGATCGCACCGCGGACCATCTGGTCGGCGTGCTTCGGGTCGACCCCGAGGTGGATCGCAATATCGACGGTCTCGTCGAACTTCGCCTTGGGCAGCCCGCCGATCAACTCGAGTGCCTCGGTCAAGCCGTAGAGCTTGTCGCGATCGACCTGCTCGGCAGAAGCCTTGTAGCGCTTGTTGGCAGCCATCGCTTAGCCCTCCACCACGTCGAGGCCCATCGACCGAGCCGTTCCGGCGATGATCCGAATGCGCATCTCGTCGTCGAGTGCGTTCAGGTCCGCGGCCTTGATGTCGGCGATTTCCTTCAACTGGGTCTTCGTCACCGTCCCGACCTTGTTCCGGTTGGGCTCGCCCGATCCCTTGGCGATCTTCGCCGCCTTCTTCAGCAGAATTGCGGCCGGCGGGGTCTTCAATTCGAATGTGAAGGAACGATCCGCATAGACACTGATGATCGCGGGAATGATCATCCCCGGCTGATCCTGAGTGCGCGCGTTGAACGCCTTGCAGAACTCCATGATATTCACACCGTGCTGCCCGAGCGCCGGACCGACCGGGGGCGAGGGATTCGCCTGCCCGGCGGGGCACTGGAGCTTCACAAGAGCGATAACTTTCTTGGCCACTCAGAGACTCCTCAAGCCTTTTCCACGTTGGTGTAATCGAGCACCACGGGTGTGGCCCGCCCGAACACCTGCACCATCACTCGCAACTTTTCCTTTTCCTGCATGACCTCGTCGACGTAGCCGGAGAAATTCGCGAACGGCCCATCGACCACACGAATGCTCTCACCTTCCTCGAACATGATCTTCGGCTTGGGCTTGCTCGCCCCATCCTTGATCTGCTGCGTCATGCGGGCGACTTCTTCGTCCGAGATCGGCGGCGGCTTCTGTTTTTGATCGCCTCCGACGAAACCGGTGATCTTTGGAGTGCCGGTGACGACGTGCCAGGTCTCGTCTGTGAGATCCATCCTCACCAGGATGTACCCCGGGAAATACTTCCGTTTGGAAGTCCGCTTCTGTCCCTTGACGATCTCGACGACCGTCTCTTCGGGAATCAGCACCTCGTCGAACGCATCTTCCTGGCCCAGCGATTTCGCGCGCTCGAGCAGCGCTCGCATCGCCTTGGCTTCATGCCCGGAATACGTATGGACGATGTACCACTGCTTCGACATCGGGCTCTCCGAAGAACGGGACGCGCTTCGCTTCAGGGAATCAGAAGCTGGATCACTTGACCCAGCACGAGATCCACGACACTCAAGACCGAGGTGATGATCGCCACGATGACGACGACCCCGATCGTTCCACCGACCGCCTCCTTCTGCGTAGGCCAGGTCACCTTACGAAACTCCGAACGCACCTCTAGGGTGAACTGCTTTGCGTCGGAGTACAGGATCGCGGGATTCCACTGCATCGATTGCTTACCGATCTTCGCGTCGCTTCATACTGGCAGGCGCGGAGGGACTTGAACCCCCAACCTCCGGATTTGGAGTCCGATGCACTACCAATTGTGCTACGCGCCTCTAATTCATTTGACGAGCCGACACTCGGCTCGCAATTGCTCTATTCGATGATCTCTGCGACCACGCCCGCGCCGACCGTGCGACCGCCCTC
>CAXMSF010000297.1:0-7541 GCA_964196055.1 uncultured Gammaproteobacteria bacterium
CGCCTCGATCTGCCAGACCTTCTGCCCGTTGACCACGTCTTCCTTCATGAGGGTGTAGTCGTAGCGGTCGAGCTTGCGGTCGGTCATGTCGGAGTAGCTGAAATCCGAGCCCATGAAGCTGCCGCTCTTGTCGCTGGACGCGATGCGTTTGGTCTTCTTGAGTGCGGGCAGGTAGAGCCACTGGTCGTCGTCTTTTTCGTCGTCGTCGAAATCGTAGGTGAGGAATCCGGTGTCTTTCACGTCCGCCGGCGAAAGAAAGAACATGATCGACTGGTTGTCCTCGCCGACATCGCGGCCGAGCGCGCGAATCGTGCGTTCGCGCCGGCTTCCGTTCTTGTCGATCAGGATCATCTCCATGTTCTGGGTGCTGTTGTCGCCGTCGTCACGCGCGTCCACGAGTTCCATGATCTGCCGGCCGGTCAGCGATTCGCCTTCGACGGAATCTCCATCTGCGAACGCGATCGGCGTCACGAGGGTGAGGGTGAGGAACAGCGAAATGCAGGTTGTCGGTCTCACGAGGATGTCTCCATGGTTTGTGGTGCGACTGCGCGTGATTCTTCGCCGCGCATCGACAGCGTGATCAATGCAGGTGCCAGGATCACATCGCACAGGAACGCGAGAAGGATAGTCAAACCGGTCAGTAATCCGAAATAGAATAGATTCTGCATCGACGCGAGCATGTAGATGAAGAAACCTGAAGAGAGGACGAGCGAGGTGTAGAGCAGGGCCTGTCCGGTCGAGCGGAGGGTTTCGCGGATCCCCTGCGACACACTCCCCGTCTTTTCGAAGTAGTGGCGGAAGTGGTGCATGAAATGAATGGTATCGTCGACCGCGAGGCCGATCGCGATACTGCCCACTAGTAGAGTGAACGCGTCCAGCGGAATGCCGGTCCAGCCCATCAGGCCGAGCGTGATGATGATCGGAGTGAGGTTGGGGATCATTGCGACGAGCCCGATCCGCACCCGCCCGATCAAGATCACCATCAGCGGTGTGATGATCGCGAAGGCGACGACGTATGTCTTCGCCATGCTGATGATGACTGCGTTGATGGTGTCGCCGACGATCTTCATGATGCCGGTGAAGGACAGTTCCGCGGTGCCGCCCAGGATCTTGCTGAACTTCCGGTCGATGTGTTCGATGAAGGCCTGGTACTGGATCGCGTCGGCCATCGAGACCTTGAGCGTCATGCGCGCCATGCTGAAGCCGCTGTCGACGAGGTCTTCGAGGTCGTCAGATCCGCTGTTCTCGAACAACAGCAGCTCCTGGGCGACGAGCAGCGGGTCGTCCGGAATTTGGTAGAACTCGTCCAGGTTCTCGTTCAGCGCGCGGTTCGTCTCCTTGACGACGTCGATGATCGAAACGATCTTGCCGACCTGCACCTCCTCGACCAGCAGTGCTTCGCCGTATTGCCGGATCTCGTCGAGGCGGTGGAGCAGCTCCGGATCCTGGATGCCGTTGTCGCGGCCGCTGTCGACCAGTACCTCGAGGAACATCGCGCCTCGGAGTTCGTCGTTGACCACGTCATTTGCGATCCGGAAGCGGTTGTCTTCGGGGAACCAGGAGATCGGATCGTGTGCGAACTCGATCTGGAGAGCACCCATCACCGAGATCGCGATCACGGCGGCGGTCAGCAGGGTGATCGATGGAGCGTGCGCGTTGGCGAATTCTCCGGTGCGCATGAGCAGCCGTTGGGACGCGCTTCCGCCGCGGGAATCGGTGTTGCTCTCGGGGCGCATCGGGAAGACCGCGAGGAGCGCGGGCAGAAGCACCAGGGTGAAGACAAGCGCGATGAGGACGCCGAGGGGCGCGAAGATGCCGAACTCTGCGATCGGGGCGAGTTCGGCGACCGAAAAAGACAGCAGCCCACCCGCGGTCGTCAGACTCGTCATCAAGATGGCGAGCCCCGAATGGCCGAGCGCGAAGACGACGGCGCTCTCCACGTCGGCGCCCGTACGCCGCTGTTGGTAGAAGATCGCGAGAATGTGAACCGAGTAGCCGACTCCGACCGCGAGCAGAAAGGAGGGTAGGATCTGGGTCGGAACCGTGATGGCGACATCGAGTAGCACCATGATCGCGAGCGTGGTGATCACCGAGAAGATCACCGTGACGACCGGGAGCACCACGCCGGCCAGGCGCCGGAAGAGCACCCCGAGCGCCAGGATGATGATCCCGATCGCGAGGCTGGTGAACAGCAGCATGTCCCGCGTGATTGCGTCTTGCATGGCCTCGATCATCGGCGGCGTGCCCGAGAGAAAGATTTCGATCCCGTTGCCGTCATGACGCTCGATCACGCTTTCGATCGCGTCGACGATGTCGGCGTTCTCGGCGGGAGTGATGAACGCGCGGGGCGCGGGCTCGGCCGTTTCCGCTGCAGATGAATCGTCGTCGAATCCGCCCAGTTCGTCGAAGTCGTCGCCCAACGAGGAAAACGCATTCGTGCGGATCAGGATCGTCGCGAAACGAGCGTCCTCGGAGATCAGCAGATTCGGATACATCGGGTTGGCGCGGACCAGCCGCTCGATCTCCGCCAGCTCCGCATCGGTTTCGGGCATCTCCTCGAGCAGGTCGCCGACGATCAGCCGGTCGCCTTCACCGCGGGTGTTGCGCGCATTGACGAGACTCGAGACCTCCTCGAGGTTTGGGACATCGTTCTCGATGTCTTCGTGGATCGTGCGCAGCCGCGCGAGGAAGTCGCGGTCGAAGACGGTTTCGGTTCGGATCGCGAGTACGATCAGATCGTCGCGGCCGAATTGATTGCGAAATTCGTCGTATGCGATTCGGGTAGGGTTGTTGGCCTTGAGGAATTCCTCGGTCGAGGTTTCCAGCGTGAGCCGCGGGAGCTGCGACGAGAGCGCGCCCACGACGAGCAACGCCCCGACGAGGATCGTTCGCGCATGCCGAAACGCGAAATGCCCCCAGGCCGAAAGCAGCTGATCGATACGTTGCCTCATGAAGAGGTCGCCGGCCGCGTCGAGATTCCGTGCAGGATCAGGTCCGCAGTGTTCTCGGCGAACTCCTGTGTGATCTCGGCGTCGATTTCTTCGATGTCGTAGAGGCGGGTGAGGATCGGCGAACTCAGAAAGAAGAACACGCACGAGCCGAGCATCGACGGAACCGCGAAGCGTGGATCCACATCGCGAAGGGAACCGTCGCGTCGGCCCTCGTCGAGAAGCTCGAGGATCGCGGACAGATTCGGTCGGGCGAAGCGTTCGACGAACTCCTCGACCGCATCAGCGTCTGCGAACAGGATCTGTTCGACCATCAGACGCGGCCCGTACGGGGCAGCGCTGATGGCCTCGACGATGCCGCGGATCAGCGCTCGGATGCGTTCCTCGGTCGACCCTTCGTGGGCGACGGCCTGGCGGACGCGCTCGAGCATTTCTTCCGAGATCGAGGCAACCGCCGATCGCAGCAATCCGGTCTTGCCGCCGAAGTGGTAGTTCACGAGCCCCGCTTGCACGCCGGCCCGCTCGGCCACTTCGCGGACGGTGACCCGCGGATAGCCCTTCTCGGCCATCAACTCGTGGGCTGCTGCGAGTAGCGCTTCGCGCGCCTCGCCGGCGCGCGGGCCGGCGGGCCGGCCGGGGCGTCGCTGCGGGCTTCGTCCTCGGGTTGTCATTTATTTAATTATATGTTTAATTATTTAAATCGCCAGACCCGGGTACGAAGCGCCACTTGACCTGTTCGGGCGAGAACGACAACTTGGGGGCGATCGCGAGGCGCCGTCGGGCGGTTTCATTGCATCCGACGGCCCCGGGGGATGCGATTTGACGACCAGAATGCGACCTGGGGGGGGGCGCGCAGTCGCGCTGTTCGTGCTCGTGCTCGTGTTGTTGCCGGGGCCGGCGGCCGCAGGTGATGAAGAGAAACCGCCCGGTGGCTTCGCGGCCGCGGGGTCGCTTCTCTGCACGCTGGTCTACAGCCCGGTCAAACTCGCGTATGCGGCCAGCGGTCTGTTGGTGGGCAGCATGGCCTGGCTGTGGTCCTTCGGCAGCGAACGCGTGTCGCGCCCGATCTATCGGGCGGCACTGAAGGGCGACTACGTGGTGCTGCCCGAGCACCTCACGGGGGCCCGGAAGCTGGAATTCCGCGGGCACGCCGGCAGACGCTCACGGCGTTAATCGGCGTCGAGGTGTGCGTCGCAGTTCAACGTGGCGACCGCCCACGGTGGCTTGCCGTCGACGATCGTGACCGACGTGTTTTCGAAGTGCCGTGGCGGAATCACGTCTTCGAGCAGGCTGAAGTGGTGACGCGCGAGCGATGCGCAAACCAGCCCGTGCGTCACGACCGCGAGGTTCCCCGTCGTGGCTGTGGCGACCTCGGTGACGAGTTCCCAGGCTCGCGTGACCCGCGCATCGAAGGTCGCCCAGCTTTCGCCGTTCGGCGGGCTGAAGTCCGCTGCGAACAGGTCACCCTCGAGGTCGCTGTAGGCGGTGCCGCGAACATCCCCGAAATTCCGCTCCTGGAGCAACGGATCGTGGCTGATCGGCGCACCGGTCGCGATTTCGAGTCGCTGGGCGGTCATCACGGCCCGCGGCAGATCGCTCGACAGGATCTGCTCGATGCCGCTGTTCGCGAGCCGGCGCGCAAGATGCTCGGCCTGCTCGATGCCGCGCGCGGACAGCGGCGTTTCCGGGGTCTGGACGATCCGGGCTGCATTGCTCGGCGTTTCGCCGTGGCGGATGACGAAGATCTTCACGCGCCGCCGCCTAGGCGCTCACGCAGCGGTTGCGCAGGTTGCCGATGCCCTCGATCGTGCTCTCGATCAGATCCGAAGGCTGGAGGTAACGCCGCCGCGTGGAACCCACGCCTGCGGGTGTGCCGGTGAAGATCAAGTCACCGGGTGCGAGCGTGCAATGGCGCGATAGAAATGCGATGAGTTCCGCGACGGAAAAGACCATGTTGCTCGTGCGTCCGTCCTGCATGCGCTCGCCCGAGACCGTGCAGCTGAGTCCGAGATCGTTGGGGTCCGCGAAGGCATCGAGCGAAACCACCGCCGGGCCGATCGGCCCAAAGGTATTCGCCGATTTCCCCAGCGAGAATTGCGGCGGCTTGCCCGCGAACTGCATGCGGCGGTCGGAGATGTCCTGACCCACGCAATAGCCTGCGACCGCGTCGAACGCGCTGACCTCGGAAATCGCAGTGCCGCCGCGGCCGATCACGACGACCAGTTCGACCTCCCAATCGACCCGGTCCGAGGTGAGGATCACGTCGGCGGTCGGTCCGACGAGACAGTTCGGAAACTTCGTGAATACCAACGGCTGCTCGGGGATCGGGAGGTCGGCTTCGGCGGCGTGATCGCGGTAATTCAGTCCGATCCCGAAGACCTTTTGCGGACCCGGGACGCATGCGAGGAGTGAACTCTCGACCAGCGGGTCGTCGCCGTCGTGGGGGTCGAGGGAAGCCGCCCAGTCCGCGAATTCGCCCCAGCGGGCGAACAGGGCCATCGGATCCGCGCCGAAACGGCCGTCCGAGCGCCGCTCGACATCGATCAGGCGCTCGCCGCGAATCAGGCTGGCTCGTCCCTTCGAGTTCGCGAGCTGCGTGGCCATGGATTCCCCAGATCGCGCGTGCGGCGCAATGGTCGGCTCAGAGACGCGGAAGGTCAGCGAGCAGCTGTTGGAAGATCGTGCCGATGGCATCTTGGTAGGCCGTGATCGACGCGCCCATGCCGTCGCCGGCGACCGTGCGCTCTTCGGAATAGTTCTTCTGGAGCAGGAGATCGTTCCCCTTGCTGCGGAGCAGGATGAATTCGATCTCGACGGCGATGCGCGCTGCGCCGCTACCGGTGTGGCGCTCCAACTGAGCGAGCCGGCCCTTCAGCACGAAGTCCGAATCCACGTGAATACCGGGCGTGACGACTCCCTTCGCCACGCCTGCCGCGCGCAGGCTCTGGGCCAGCTCATCCTGGAGCATCACGCCGGGCGGGTCGGCCCAGAAGTGGTAGCTGTACTGCCCGATCACATTGGGGAGGCTCGCGTCCCGGTACAGCATGCGCCGCCCCTGTGCGATCGCCTCGACGCGCAGGCGGTCGACCTCGAGAACGCCGGGGAGTGCGGGGCTCGGGAGCGCTGCCGGCGCGGCGATGTCCAGACGGTAGAAGTGATCGCGCGGCGCCGGGCCCGAGGCACAGCCGAGCCAGCCGGTGAAGAGCAGCATCGCGAGTGCAACCAGGCGGGCGTGTGTCGAGGCCATCAATTCGACCCTCCCGGGGCGTCCGCAGATTCGCGGCGGCGCAGGACCAGGCTCGGATCCTCCCGGATCTGCTGGCTGAACTCGTTCATGTTGCGCGTGGTGGCCTCGAGGTTGATCGCGATCGCCTCGGTGTGACGCGAAAGCGCTTCGAGCGACTCGTGCAGGTCGGTCACGGATGCGCCCAGGTCGTCCTTGTTCGACTCGATCAGCTGATCGACATCGGCGAGCAGCTCGCCGACCTGATCGACCGCCTTGCCGACCTTCCGGATTACGCCGTCGAGCGTCTCGCGCGTACTTCCAAGCCCGTCCGTGAGCCCCTGCACTTCCTGGCTCACGTCTTCGAGGTTTCGCAGGATCGAGCCCACTCGGCCGGTGTTCTCCGTGCTGAGCAGCACGTTGACCTGATCCATCGTTCCCCGCAGATCGCCGACGATCGTCTCGATCTGCGGCTTCAGTGTCGTCTTGAGGAACTGATTGAAGCCGGCGGCGGTATCGGAAAGCTCCGCCATCAGGTTGGAAGCTTCGAGGCTCTGGATTTCGTCACCGGGTTCGAGGTAGCTGGTAGAGCTGCCGCGATTGATGTTGACCACGTTCGTCGAGAGCAGACCAGCCGCGGTGATTTCGGCGCGGCTGTCCTCGGGGACCTGCCAGCCCTTCTTGATGCTGATTTCGAGCACGAACATCTTCTCTGCGCCGTCTTCGGCGCGCTCGATCGATTCGATCTTGCCGATCTGGAAACCGTTGAAGAAGACCTGCGTGCCGCCCGCAGTCAGGCCGAGCACGGAGTCGTAGCGGGTTCGGTAGCTGTCGGTCGCGCCGGTGGCGCCGGACAACAGCGCGATCCACAGAATCAGTCCCGCGACCATCGCGATCACGAAGACGCCGACGACGATGTAATTTTTCTGATCGTTCTTCATCGATTCAGGCTTCCTCGTTCGATTCAACCATCTTGTTTTTCTCCAACCAGCCGGCGGATGTACTCCTCGGCGTCGAGCTCTTCTTCTTCGAATCGCCGCGTCAGCAGCGCCTGGATACGGTCGTTCTTGCTGTTTCGAACCTCGTCCACGGTACCGATCTCGAGGATCTTACCGCGGTCGAGCACCGTGATGCGGTCCGCGATCCGAAAGGCGCTGTCGAGCTCGTGCGTGACGACGACGACCGTCATCCCCATCGCGTCGCGCAGCTGCAGGATCAGCTCGTCGAGTGCGGAACTCACCACCGGGTCGAGGCCGGCCGAGGGCTCGTCGCAGAACAGCAACGCGGGGTCCATGATGATCGAGCGCGCGAGCGCGGCGCGCTTGATCATTCCACCCGAGAGCTCCGCCGGCATCAGCTTCTCGGCGATC
>CAXMSF010000298.1:0-15763 GCA_964196055.1 uncultured Gammaproteobacteria bacterium
GCCCGCCAGGTAGGTCGCATAACCGCCCTCGTAGCTCGTGAGCTGCCCGGCTTCGAGTTCCAGCGTGCGACTCGTGACCCGGTCGAGCACGTAACGGTCGTGCGTGATCAGCAGCAGTGCGCCCGCGAAGCGATGGCGCAGATGGTCTTCGAGCCACTCGATGGTTGCGATGTCGAGGTGGTTCGTCGGTTCGTCGAGGATCGCGAGATCGGGCGTGCCGACCAGCAGGCGCGCGAGCGCCACCCGGCGCCGTTCGCCTCCGGACAGGGTCTCGATGGATCGGTCGGGGTCGTCGAGGCCGAGATGGTCGATCACGGCTTCGGCTTCGTGTAATCGCTCCCATCCGCCCAGGCGCGTGAGTTCGTCGGCTGCAGCCGCTTGTTCGATCGCGAGGCGGTCGTGGTCCGCTGCGGGGTCTGCGAGCGCTGCGGTGAGGTCGTCCCAGCGACCCTTCGCCCGATTCCATGCGGTGAGGCTGCTGGCGACGACCTGCCGGATCGTCTGGCCCACGGGCAAGCGTGGTTCCTGCGGGAGGTAGTCGACCGTCGCACCGCGCCGTCGCGCGACCTCACCGCCGTCGGGCAGGTCGACACCCGCGAGGATTCGCCCGAGCGTGCTCTTGCCGCAGCCGTTGTTGCCGACCAGCCCGACGCGTTCGCCTCGACGCAGTGTGAACGAGACACCGTCGAGGACGGTGACGTCGGCGTAGCCCTTGTCGAGGTCGCGAGCGTCGAGGATCGGCACGGGTCGGGAGAGTAACGTCCTCCGCGCGGAGGACCATTCAGAGCGGTACCCAGAGCGCCGCGCCCAGCAGCACCGCCAGCAGATTCATGAACGCGAATTCCGAGGCCAGCAGTCCGACCCCGACGGGCACGCGGCCGCAGGCGAGATCCCGCTGTCCGAGAAGGCGGCCGCGCTGCTCGAGCGGGCCGTGAGCGCACTCTAACGCGCCCCCAGCATCCAATCGCGCATGGTCACTACCACATCTCCGGCGGTTCCGAGGGACACGACCACGATCCGCCCAGCGGCTCGTCCGCCGCTTCGTCGTCTTCCTCCTCATCGTCGAAATACGCTGGTGAGTACGCGCACTCCACCCAGCGCGGCGCTGCGAAGTCGAGCAGGTAGCTGGTACCGAAATTCTGGTAGTGGAAGTCGGCCACACCGAGGAAGCGGAAACCGATCGCAGGAGTCGGTATCGCGTCGATGTCGCCCGCCGCGACCAGCTCCTGCAGTTCGTCGGGGTAGAGCAGCTCGCGTTGGTAGTGCTGGTCGAGCGCGTCGATCAATTGCTGCGCGTGGCGGTCGCGGGTGATGTGGTAGTCGCTGCGCGCGAGGATCTGCCCGGCGATCAGCGGGACTGCGATCAGAGCCGCAGCGACGGCGAGGGATCGGGACCGTCGCGCGACGGCGTCGGCCCGGGCGCCGAAGCTCGAGACGGCGACGATCGCGAGCAGACACAGACCCGCCACTGCGAACAACGTGCGTGCGCCGAGAGCGAACGGGAATAGCGCGAGTGTCGCACCGAGGGAGATCACGCCCACTGGGACGGCCAGTCCGAGAGCAGCAGCGGCGCAGCGCTGCGCGCCGTTGGCAGCGTAGGCTCGCGTGGCAATCGAAACGCCGAGGAAGGCTGCGGCGAGGAAGAGTCCCGCCACTTCGATTCCGAAGACCGTCACCGCAGGCCATGGCGAGAGCGAGAAGCGCAGGTCGGGATCAGTGCCGGTCGTGTTGCGTATGAACGCGACTGCGGCGAACGCGATCGGGGCGTAGGTCGCGACACGCGCCGCTGTGCCGAGGCGCAGCCAACTCGTCGCGAGGAAGGGCGCCCCCGCTGCGAATCCCACCCAGATGGCCGTCATCGCCAAGGCGGCCGAGCCGCGCCACTCGAAGAACTCCCATGGGCGAGGAGCGGCAATTCCGTAGAAGGCGAACAGCAACGACGCGAACAGGCAGCAAAGTCCGAGCGACCGTGCGATCGCGGATCGTCCGGTGACGAAGATCGCGATCACGAGCGCGAAGGCTGGCAGCCCGATGAACGCGAGCGCACGGCCCAGGGACTCGAAGGCGAATGCGAATCCCTCGCTCTGCAGGAGAAAAGCGGTGGGCCGGAGCCAGTGGTCGCCGTCGATCCCGTCTTGTGACGGGCCAACACCGTGGTGGATCACCACCGCGTACACGCACGCGCTGAGGGCAAACGCCCATTCCAGGCCCACGGCGGTGCCGGAACCTGCAGGCGGTTTCGTTCCGGACTCCCGTTCTCGGTCCGTCACAGGCGCTCTAAGCGTCCTTGCTGCGTGATCCGGACACTTGTGGAGCTTCTTCCTCTTTGGGCTTCAAGCGAATTTCGGCTTTGAGCTCGATGGTCCTGCCTTCGACGAGCTGGCCGAACATCTCCGCGACATCGAGGCTCTCGAAGGTTCGGCTGAGCTCGAGGCTGAGGCGATCCATCAGCTCGTTGCGCGTTCGTTCACTTTGTTCGACCGCGAAATCGGCCCAATCTCTCGGCAGTGTGTCTCCGACCGCTCTGCGGATCGCTTCCTCGGTCAGGAAGAAGCCGGAGAGCCCCATTGCGACGGCTCGACGCATCATCTCGGGGATTGCATTGAGTGTCCCCGTGGAGGCTTCTTCCCTCGCCTCGGCGCTCGCGTCGTGCGGCTCCGTCGGGTCGCTCGCGATCGTGGATTCTTTCCCTGATTCGGTTCCCACCGGTGTAAGATGCCCTCCATGGGGTCCACGTTGGTACGCGAGGTCATGCAGGCGAAGATCGTCACGATCAGCGTGGACGAATCCCTGTCGACCGTCGAGGATATCATGCGCCTCGGGGGCGTGCGGCATCTCCTCGTCGTCCGTGGCGGCAAGCTCGTCGGAGTGGTTTCACAGACCGACCTGTTGCGGATGTCCCTCTCGACGCTGAACAGCGAGGGCAATGACTACCGTCGTGCATTTCTCCAGGCCCTCGACGTCAGCCAGGCGATGTCGAGCCCGCCGATCACCGTCGAGGCCTATGCGACGATGGAGAAGGTCGCGATGTCGATGGCCCAACACAAGATCGGCTGCCTGCCGGTGCTGGATGGCGACGACCTCGTAGGCATGGTGACGACCACCGACGTGCTCTCGCATTTCGCGGGCGTGCAGCTGAGGTAGGTCCGTTTCAGGCCCCGGCCGGCCTACCCGTCCCCCGAGGCGAAACACGACTTCCAGATCAGTGGCTCGATTCGATTGACAATTCCCGCGGGGGTCGCGTAGTCTGACCTCGACGCTGCGGATCGTCGCGGGAGTTCCGGCCCCACTGGGTGGATCGGGAATCGCGGCGCCGCCGGTAACTTGGCTCTGCGCGAACGCTGATGCTTCGCGCACGAGCTTCCCGACACGGGCAGATTGGTTCCGCGAACGGAGGCTCGGTGAACGCGAATGCGGAGAACGGAATGATCTCGACGATCCTGGTGGGAACAGACGGTTCCGAGGCGGCGGCGGCGGCGGAGCGGTACGGCATCGCGCTCGCTTCGCGTTTGAAGGCGCGCGTACAGGGCCTGTCGGTCGTAGAAGATCGCTGGACGCAGGGACTGCGCGAGGACGGTCTCGGTGTCACGCCCCCGCCGCTCGACGCGCTCGCGACCTATCTGGAAAATCGGGCCGATGCGGCCTGCCGCCGAATCGCCGAAGCGGCGAGCGCTGCTTCGGTCGAGAATTCTTGCGAGAAGATCAACGGCATCGCGGACGACCGCTTGGTCGAGCGCGGCCAGCAAGCCGATCTACTGGTCGTCGGCCGGGATGGGTTGAACGCCGATTTCCGCACGGGTCTGATCGGGTCGACGGTGAATGGCACGATCCGAAAAGCCGGCAAGCCGACCCTCGTCGTGCCAAAGGGCGCACAGATGAGCGGCCCCATCGTGTTGGCATTCGACGGCTCTCCGGGATCGCGCATTGGTGCGAAACTCGCGGTGCAGCTCGCCACGCGCACGGCGGAACCGATCCACGTCTTCGTCGATTCGAAGGACAAGGGACGCGCGATCGCGCGCTTCGATGAAGTGCGCGGGCTCGTCGGTTCGCTACCGGTTCCGGTGCGCGAGATTTCGTCGACGCTCGGTCGCCCCGACGTGAAGATCGTCGACTCGGCGCGCGAGGTCCACGCCGGTGTGGTGGTGATGGGTGCGTTCGGTCGCAACCGCATCACCGACTATTTTCTCGGAAGCAACTCCGCCGCGGTCGTTCGGACGTCGCCGATCGCGGTCCTGCTCGCGCGCTGACGGATGCCGCTGGAGTCGCCGCGCCTGAACGACCTGGGCGCCCACCTGGGTTTGCCGGTCGAGGGCGACGGGAGCTTCGCAATCGTGGGAATCGCCGGTCTCGAGCGCGCCGGACCGGGCGACCTGTCATTCGTTCGGTCTCGCCGCTACGCCGCGCGTCTCTCGGATTCGCGCGCGGGCGCGCTGATCGCACCTCCGGGAGTGCATGTCGGGGACCGACCCGTGCTGCGTTCGCATGATCCGGGTTTGGACTTCAGTCGGGCGGTTCGCTGGTTTCAGCCCGAAGTTCCGATCCCAGCAGGCATTCACCCGACGGCGGTGATCGCGCGGGGCGCCCAGGTCGACGCTTCGGCGAGTATCGGCGCCCACTGTGCGATTGCCGCGGGTGTGTGCATTGGGCCGCGCAGTGTGCTGTTTTCGGGGGTGACCCTCTACGAAGAGGTTTCGATCGGATCGGACTGCCGGATTCACGCGGGCTGCGTGTTGCGCGAGGCAACGACGCTGGGCGATCGGGTCGTCCTGCACCCGAACGTGGTGCTCGGTGCGGACGGCTTCGCGTATCTAGGTGATGGGGGCGGCGGGCTCGCGAAGGTTCCGCAGGTCGGTCGGGTCGTCGTCGGCGACGATGTCGAAATCGGTGCCGGTACCGCAATCGATCGCGGTACCCTCGGTGACACCAAGGTCGGTTGCAGAACGAAGATCGACAACCTGGTGCAGATCGGGCACAACTGCACGATTGGGGAACAGGTCATCATCGTGGCCCAGGTCGGCCTTTCCGGCAGCACGGTCGTCGAGGACGGAGCGGTCATTCTCGGGCAGGCGGGTGCGGCCGGGCACCTGACGGTTGGCGCCGGCGCGATCGTCGGGCCCCAGAGCGGGCTGCACAAGGACGTTGCCCCTGGGACGCGTGTGCTCGGAAATCCACAGCAGGAAGGTCGCGGCTTCTATCGAAACATGGCCGCTCTCGGGCGTGTGAGGGGCCTGTTGCGACGCGTGCGCGCGATCGAGCGCAGGCTCGGAATGAACGCGGGTGACGACGATCCGGGTCGCACTTGATGGATGTCGCCGGCCGACCTCTTCGCGAACTGCGCGCGCGCGCCGCGGAAGAGCTCGCAGTGGGCGAGCAGGAGGAATTCCTTGCTGCCTTGCGCCGCGACCCACGTCGGGGTGCGCGCGAACTCGCCGAACGACTCGAACGACGGCGCAGTGCTGCAGCCGCGGAGGCCGAGCGGCTCGAGAGGCTGTTTGCCCGTCGCGCCCGCCTGTTCGACGAGGGCGCACGCTGCGTGGCCGGTGTCGACGAGGTGGGGATGGGGCCGCTCGCGGGGCCCGTCGTGGCGGTCGCGGTGATCCTGCGCGAGCACGTCGATCTGACGGGCTTGAAGGATTCGAAACAGATGACGCGCGGCGCACGAGAGAAGCTCGCGCAGCGAATTCGCGAGCAGGCCGTCGCGTGCTCGGCCGGCAAGGTGCAACCCGCAGAGATCGACGAGCTGAACATCTACCGCGCGGGGCTCGAGGCAATGCGGCGGGCGGTCGTCGGGCTGGACGTCGCTCCGGATCACGTGCTCGTCGACGCGCGCACGATCCCCGAGATCGTTACGCCCCAGACCGCGATCGTCGGCGGCGACGCGAGCGACGGAAGCATCGCGGCCGCGTCGGTCGTCGCGAAGGTGCATCGCGATGCGATCATGCAGCATCTGGCCGAACGCTATCCGGGCTACGGCTTCGAGCAGCACATGGGGTACGGCACCGAATCGCACCTCGCAGCGCTGCAAAGGCTCGGCCCGTCGCCCGTGCACCGCCGTTCGTTTTCGCCCGTCGCGAGAGCTGAGAGGCGCTGACCCGCGTGGCTCGATTGCGCTCGCTTCCCGAGGACTTCTGTGTCGACGAGCTCCCGCTCTACCGACCGTCCGGCAGCGGCGAGCACA
This sequence comes from uncultured Gammaproteobacteria bacterium, assembly GCA_964196055.1. Lineage (GTDB taxonomy): Bacteria > Myxococcota_A > UBA9160 > UBA9160 > SMWR01 > JAFDEI01. The sequence continues at coordinate 6,179 of CAXMSF010000298.1, forward strand.
CCTTCCTCCACGTCGAGAAGCGGTTGCGTACCACCGAAGATGTCGCGCACGTGCTCGCGCGTTTCGCCGGCGCGCGAACGCGCGATGTCGGCTTCGCAGGTCGGAAGGACCGGGTCGCCCTGACGACCCAGTGGTACTCGGTTCCGGGTCTCGACCCGGAGCGCGCGCGAGAGTTCGCGCTGCCGGGCGTTCGCGTGCTGGATGCGATTCGTCACGGTCACAAACTTCGGACCGGCCATCTGAGCGGGAATCGATTCCGGATCTTCGTAGGGGGAGTCGATGCGCGACAATCCGAAGCGGCGATCCGGCGTCTCGAGGAGATCCGGCGGGTCGGGATGCCGAACCGCTTCGGAGCGCAGCGTTTCGGGCGGGACGGCGAGAATGCCGAGCGCGGGCGACGTCTGCTGCGCGGCGAACGTTCGCGCGAAGACCGCCGAAGCGCGCGCTTTCTGCTCTCGGCTTTGCAGGCGGAGGTGTTCAACGCGGTGCTCGAGGACCGGAAGGCCTCCCTCGATACGGTCGACTTGGGCGAAGTCGCAATGGTGCACGCATCGGGGGGGTGCTTCGTCGTGGAGGATCTCGCGCGGGAGGCGCCACGCGCGGCGGCATTCGAGATCAGCGCGACCGGGCCGATCTTCGGCACGAAGGTTCTCGAAGCGGAGGGCGAAGCGAGGCTGCGCGAACGCCGGCTGCTCGAACGCTTCGAGGTGCTGCCGGAAGACCTGAGCGTACCGCGCGGGATCCGGTTGCGCGGCGCTCGTCGAGCGCTGCGAGTGCGGCCCGGCGCCGCGAACGCGGAGCGCTACGGCGACGGCTTGCTGCTTCGATTTTCGCTGCCTCCGGGTAGCTATGCCACGGTTCTGATCGAGGAAATGCTCGAAAGCCGCGATCGCGCCGTGCAACACGGATGACACCGACGGCTCGGCCGGGGTATCCTCCGTGCTCGAAGGAGGAGGCCCGGATGAACATCGCAGGAGACGTGACCGAACTCATCGGCCATACGCCGCTCGTACGCCTGAACCGCGTGGCGGTCGGTGTGAAGCCACAGATCGTTGCGAAGCTCGAGAGCCAGAACCCCGGCAACAGCGTCAAGGATCGCATCGGTCTGGCGATGATCAATGCCGCCGAGAAGGCCGGTCAGTTGACCCCGGGTGAATCCGTGATCGTCGAACCGACGAGCGGCAATACCGGTATTGCGCTGGCAATGGTCGCCGCAGTGAAGGGCTATCGGTGCATTCTGACCATGCCCGAGTCGATGAGCCCCGAGCGGCGCTCAGTGCTGCGCGGCTTCGGCGCGAAGCTCGTCCTGACCGATCCGGCGAAGGGCATGCCCGGCGCAATCGACAAGGCCAACGAGATCTGCGACAGCATTCCGGACGGCTTCATTCCGCAGCAGTTCGAGAATCCGGCGAATCCGGATGCCCATGCGAAGACGACCGCGATCGAGATCTTCGACGACACCGACGGCCAGGTCGATACGCTGGTTGCCGGCGTGGGAACCGGCGGCACCATCACCGGGGTGAAGCGAGCGCTCTCGGCGAAGAAGCCGTCGATCAAGGTCGTCGCAGTCGAGCCTGCAGCGAGCCCGGTGCTTTCCGGCGGTAAGGCTTCGCCGCACGTGATCCAGGGGATCGGCGCGGGCTTCGTGCCCGATGTCCTCGATCTCGGCATCGTCGATCACATCGTGACCGTGAGCAACGAAGAAGCACTCGAGATGGCGCGCCGCCTGGCACAGGAGGAAGGGATCCTCTGTGGCATCTCGTCGGGCGCTGCGGTGTCGGCTGCGCTCAAGTACGCGGGAACGAACGGTGCCGACGACAGCCTGATCGTCGTGATCATCCCGAGCTACGGCGAGCGTTACATCCAGACCAAGTTGTTCGAGCCGTATCGCTACGACGGGAGCGATGAGATCTCGTTCTGATCGCTGCTCCACCGCGGCGGGTGCGCGCCCGCCGTGTCGAACGATTCTTCGGGTTGGCGAGGTAATGATCGGATGAAGACGGCTGCCCCGCCGAACGGCGATTCGAGTTCACCCGGAGACAACGTTCGACGCCGGGCGGAGAAGAAGCAGGCCTTGCGCCAGAAGATCCTCGAGGCGGCGCGTGAGGTCTTCTTTCGTGACGGATTCATGGCGGCGAACCTCGATGAGGTCGCCCAGAGGGCAGGTGTCGCCAAGGGAACGCTCTATCGCTACTTCGAGAGCAAGGCCGAACTCTACGTCGAGGTACTCGCGCACAACGGCGAGATCTTCAAACAGCGCATGTACGAGACCGCGAGCGGTTCCGGCAGTGCGTCCGATCGGATCCGCCGTGTTTCGAAGTTCTATTTCGACCATTGGGTTCGCAATCGTGACTATTTCCAGATCTTCTGGGCGATCGAGAACCAGAGCGTCATCGGGGAACTGCCGCCGGGGGTGCTCGGTCAGGTCTCGGAACTCTGGGCCGAGTGCATCGAAATTCTCGCGGGGATCATTGCCGAGGGGATCGAACGCGGCGAATTCAGCGAGGCGGACGCCTGGGAGCTTGCGAACATCCTCTGGACCGTCGCCAACGCATTGATTCAGACCGAGAAGAGTGCGACGCGGCGAAGTCTCCGTCGCGTGAGCCTCGAGACGGCGTTCAACGATGCGATCTCGTTGTTCCTACGTGGAATGCTGGCTTGACAAGCGCTGCGCCGTGGGAGAAATTCGGGCCGACACAGAGTGACCACCGGTCACAGGTTACATGGCCGAGAGTGAGCGGCCAGGCGGCGGGTGGAGAGAGTGGAGAGGGTGGAGAGTATGGGTGATGCGCCGGGTAGCGATCTGGAAGCGCGAGTCCGTTCGCTGGTCGCCGAGCAACTCGGCGTAGACATCTCGGAAGTGATTCCGGGGGCGAACATCCTCGATGATCTGGGCGCTGATTCGCTGGACGTGGTCGAACTCGTGATGTCCCTCGAAGATATGTTCGACATCGAGGTTCCCGACGAAGTCGTCGAGGGCATGCGCACGATCGGCGACATCGAGCAGTACGTCGTCGCCCACGCCAGCTGACCGCGCGTTGGCCGCGTAGCGGCCATGGCTTCCGCGCCGTTCCATCACCGGATCCACGCGTGCGCTCCATGGCTCGACCCCCGCTAGCGCACTTCGCGGAAACCCGGCAGCAGGTGGTAGTGTGCTCCGGCCACGGTCGTGATCGCCGACAGGCCGAGTGCGATCCAGAGTCTCGGTCGCATCAGCTCGTGGGCGACCTCTTCGGCCGCCTGCTGTTGTTCCGGACCCGTGGGCACCGTCTCCAGGATTGCGATCAGCGACGGCGCGATCAGGATCATGCAGTAGACGAAGAAGAAGCCGAACAGGTAGATGAGGCCGAGCGTGAAGCGGGGTTGAAAGGTCGGCCCGACCTTGCGGTAATACGGCGGCCGGGATCTGGACGGAGGGGTCGCCATCCCGCCGAGCCTATGGAGTCGTTTCGCATCGGTCAAGCGCCTCCCGTATCCTCTGCGCCGTGAGCGCGACGTCCCCGCCGAGGATTCTGCTGATCGACGGAAGCAATGCGCTGTACCGTGCGTTCTTCGCGATTCCTCACCTACGCGCGCCCGACGGCAGGCCGACCAACGCAGCGTATGGCTTCATCAACATGTTGAACAAGGTGGTGCGTGAGGAACGGCCGGATTACGTCGTGGTGGTCTTCGACGCACCGGGCAAGACATTCCGCCACCGCATGTTCGACGCCTACAAGGCCGGCCGCGACGCGACGCCGGAAGATCTCGTCGCGCAGTTTCCACTAGTCCGGGAGCTCCTCGGCGCGCGCGGTATCGCGGTGGTCGAAGTTCCCGACTTCGAGGCCGATGACGTCATCGCAACGCTCGTCTCGCGTGCACCGGAGGGAGCCGTCATCGCGATCGTCTCGACCGACAAGGACTTGATGCAACTCGTCGACGAGAACGTGACGCTGCTCGACGGGATGAAGGACCGCCGCTACGGGCCCGCCGAAGTCGAGGAGCGCTTCGGTGTGCCGCCCACTCGGGTCCTCGATCTGCGTTCGCTGGTGGGAGACCCGAGCGACAATATCCCCGGAGTGAAGGGCATTGGTGAGAAAGGGGCCGCGAAGCTGATCGCCGAGTGGGGCTCGCTCGAAAATCTGCTCGAACATGCGAGCGAGGTGAAGTCTACGCGTGCGCGCAATGCACTCGCCGACTCCGCGGACGCTGCCAAGTTGTCGAAGCGGCTCGCAACCCTGCGCACCGATACGCCGTTGCCGATCGGCTGGGACGCCGCTGCGCTCGCAGCGGCGGACGATGCAGCGCTGCGTTCCCTGTATGAACGAATGGGCTTCACACGCCTGCTGGCCGCGATGGATGACGATGCGGGAGTGTCGGAGGGCACGCGTCACGAAGTGTCGTGCAACATCGAGACCACGAAGAAGGGGCTGCTGGCGCTCGTCGAGGAACTCGCCAAGCGGTCCGGCGTTCCGGTCCAATGGGTCTTCGGGGAATCCGGTCCACTCGAACTCGACGTCGTCGGACTCGCGTTCGCGACCGACGAGAATTCGGCCGTCTACGTCCCGATCGGTGCGGATGGCCTGGACCTCGAGGTCGTGATCACAGCGCTGCGTCCGATCTTCGAAGGGGTCGAGCCGGTGGGCTGGGTCGCTTGCGACAGCAAGCGGATCCAGATGCTGTTCGTTGAATCCGGGCTGGAAGCGGTCGTGCCGCATTTCGACATCGAGATCGCGGGGCGCCTGGTGGATCCCACCGGCGCAAAGTCGCTGTCGGCTCTCGCGGCGCAGCACATCGGCCGTGCGATCCCGAGCTGGGAGGATTTCGCGGGGCGCGGCGCCAAAGCCCGCGCCGCCGCAGAGATTCCTCTCGACGAGATCGCGGGTTGGGCGACCGAGCAGGTCTGCGCGGTGTGGTCGCTTCATGCACCGCTCGCGCGTCGGCTCGAAGAGGACGGACTCAGCGAACTCTTCGGCGCAGTCGAGCGGCCACTGACCCGAGTGCTGGGGCGCATGGAGTGTGCCGGCATTCGCGTGGACGAAGCCGGGCTCGAAGTGCTTGCGGTTGAATACGAGCGCAAGCTCGCCTCGATCGAGGGGGAGATCCATCTCCTGGCGGGAGAAGAGTTCCTGATTTCCTCGCCGAAGCAGCTCCAGCGCATTCTGTTCGAGAAGCTGAAGCTGCCTGCGATCAAGAAGACCAAGACCGGTTACTCGACCGACGAGAGCGTCCTCGAACAGCTTGCGGCCGAACACGCGCTACCGGAGCGTATTCTGTCTTATCGCCGACTGGCGAAGCTCCTGAGCACGTACATCGTGGCATTGCCGCCGCTCGTGCGCGAGTCCAGCGGCCGAATCCACCCGACCTTCAACCAACTCGGTGCCGCCACCGGCCGTTTGTCGGCAACGCACCCGAATGTGCAGAACATCCCGATCCGAACCGAGGAGGGCGCCCGGATTCGCGAAATGTTCATTCCGGCCGAGGGCTGCCTGCTGGTCTCCGCGGACTACTCGCAGGTCGAGCTGCGGATCCTCGCGCATTATTCGGAAGATGCGGGGCTCATGGCGGCCTTCGATCGTGGGGACGACATCCACCGACAGACGGCTGCAGAAGTCGAAGGCCTCGCGGCCGGGGACGTGAGCGATGACGCCCGCGCGCGCGCCAAGGCGATCAATTTCGGCATCATCTACGGGCTGTCGGCGTTCGGGCTCGCGAACCAGCTCGGCATCGCCTCGGCCGAAGCCCAGAAGATGATCGACGCGTACTTCGAGCGTTATAGCGGAGTCCGCGAATTCCTCGACCGAACCGTGAGCGAGGCGAAGGAGCGGGGATACGTCACCACGCTGCTCGGGCGCCGTCGCTACCTGCCTGACCTGAATTCCCGCAACCGCACGCTGCGGCAGGCGGCCGAACGGATGGCGACGAATTCGGTCATCCAGGGGACCGCCGCAGACCTGATCAAGGCGGCGATGGTGGCGCTCGACTCGGAGCTCACGGCGGGCGACTTCGAGTCGCGAATGCTGCTCCAAGTCCACGATGAGCTGGTCTTCGAGGCTCCGGAAGCCGAGGTCGCGAGGCTGCAAACCCTGGTGGCCGAGCGGATGGAGGGCGTGGCGTCGCTGCGGGTTCCGCTCGTGGTCGATATTGGATCCGGGCTAAACTGGCGCGCGGCACACTGACCCGCAGGGCGCTCCAGGAGCTCTCTGCGAATAGAACCGGCCCCGGCTGCGTCGAATCGGGGTGACGGCACGAGTCGCGAGGAGGTTCTCAGGCGATGGGCGCTTCGGCCCGAACGGCCCCGGTATCTCCGAGTGACGCGGACGTCATTGCCAGAGCACGGAAGGGCGATCACGACGCCTTTCGGGTGCTCGTGGAGCGCTATCAGGAGCGTGCGTATCGGCTTGCGCTCCGGGTCCTGCGCGACGAGGAAGCGGCCCAAGATGTTGTACAAGAGGGATTCCTCAAGGTCTATCGCTCGCTCGATCGCTTCGAGGGTCGCTCGAGCTTCTACACCTGGCTGTATCGCGTCGTGATGAACCTCTGCCTCGACGCCAAGCGCCGTGATCGCTCCAGCCGGCACGCCGAATGGGACGAGACCGCGCCGATGGAGATCGACCCGGGCGGAGCGGACGCGGTGGCCGAGCTGGCGCGCGAACGCGCGAGCCCGTCCGGGCAGCTCGAGCGTGCGGAACTCCGCTCGGTGGTCGCCGACGCGATCGAAAGACTGCCCGACGATGCCCGCCAGACGCTGGTTCTGAGAGAGGTCGAGGGGCTCAGCTACGCCGAGATCGCGGAATGCCTCGGCGTGCCGAAGGGTACGGTGATGAGCCGGCTCCACAACGCGCGCAAGCGGCTCAAGGAGATCCTGCTCGCGTCGGGGCGAATCGACGCGGGCGGCGGGTTGGCGCAACTGGCGAGCGAAGCGAGCACAGGATCCCGCTGAGCGGGATTGCGCGCAAAGGGAGAAACTTGATGGCTGCGAACGATGACCGACGCCGGGAAGAGGAAGCGCTCCAAGCCTATCACGACGGCGAACTCGGCTACTGGGCTCGGTGGAAGGTGCAGCGGCGTCTCGAACGTTCGTCCGGGCTTCGCCACGAGCTGGCCGAACTCGAGGCGTTGTCGGGTCTGGTACTCGAGAGTGCGCCCGAAGTCGTCGTGCCGGACCTGTGGACCGGAATCGCGCGGGGTCTCTCTGCGGTCGATGCGGAAAGGGCCGCCGGAGAGCCCGCAGCGCCGCGTGCGGTGGTGTTCGAGTGGTTGTTCCGGCCGGCCGGTGCGCTGGTGGCGGCCGGTGCAGCTGCCGCAGCGCTGGCCATGTTGCTCCTCAGCGGCGAGACTGTTCCGAGTGGCGTCGTTCATTGGGTGGACAGCGGCACACGCAATGTCATGGTGCTCGATGGAGAAGGCGATGTGACCGTCATCTGGGTCTTCGACCCGATCGGCGATGGAGCATCCAGAGGAGGACGGCGTGGGGCGGCATAATCTGATGTGGGTGATGGTCGTCGTGATCATGGTGCTGGGATTGCCGGGAATCGGGGCAGCGCAAGGCGCCCACAAGATTCGCTTCGATGTGATGGTGAGCCGGATTTCGCAGCAGCCGGGCGACGTCGATCCTCGTGCGAGCCGGCTCGACACTCAGTTGCGGGGAGATTTTCGCTACGAGAGCCTGGAGGTGCTGGCGCAGGAGCGCTTATCGATCGAGCTGAATGAACTCGCGACGGTGAAGCTCCCCAATGGCAAGAAGCTCGAGCTGCGGCCGCTCAGCATCTCGGATCGCGGCGTTCTCGTCGCGGTCAATGTCGAGGGCTCCGTCCAGTCGGACATGCAGGTTCCGAACGGGCATCTCGTCGCGATCGGGGCCGGACGTTTCGAAGGCGGACGACTCGTGATCAGCCTCGAGCCGCATTTCTGAAGCGACTTCTTCGTTCGCGCGGCTCGTTCTGCACTGCGCCACCAGCCGCCGGTTCTTTCGCGTCGCTGCGAAATTGTGTGACACGTAAGCGGGAAAGACACCACACTCCCTACACAGTTCGAAGAGTCCCCTTCCCAGGGCGGCCCGGAGCCGGAGATCCGGTTCCGGGCCCGACTCGTTTCTCTGCGCCCCCTCGGGCGGTCGAGGGATCAGCGCCTTCTCCAGCAAGTGGATGCCGGTGCGACCCCGGCCGGTCTTGCTTCCAAAATCATGGCCGTGCCCCGAGGAATGTCGGCAACGAAGCCACGCCCGGCCCGGCTTCGAGCCAATCCGAAAACCCGCTCGAACGTGTATCGGAGCTGATGCCGCTGCACTGCGGCAACTGCCGCGTCTCGATCCGCCGCTCGTGGAACGCCTGAGACAGTCTTGGGCCAGGCTCCTCTCCTCTCCTCTCCTAGCCCGGCCCGGCGAATCGCCGCGTGCAGGAGCACAAAAAAAAGCGGCTGCTCCGTGAGGAGCAGCCGCTTGGTCGGGCCCGTTAAGGGCTCGATCTAGGCGTTAGCTACTTCTTCATCCGGCTGCGGCCGAGGAGACCGATGCCCACGATGCCAGAGCCGATCAGCAGAAGCAGACCCGGCTCGGGAACGAAGTGCAGGGTCAGCGTGCTGAACAGGGTCAGCGCCTCGCTGTTGCTCGAGAGTCCCGCCACGGTGACCTGCTGCGGTGCGATCAACTGGATCACGCCCGATCCTTTTGCCGTCGAAGAGTTGTCCGACGCAGCACCGTGCACGAAACCTGTTCGCGTAAAGGTGACGAAGTCACCGTCCTTCGTCTGGTTGATTCCGCTCGCGGCTCCGAGGGTCCACGGACCGTTGACGATCGAGATCCGGATGTCGCCCTTATTGCCGAGCGTCAGGAGACCGCCGACGCCGATACCCGTCGCGCCACTGTTGACCGTGTTCATCATTGGCAGGAACAAGTCACAGTCGGGGACGAATATGCAGACGCGCGTGACGCCGCCGACCGGGAGGGCCGCGGGCGGGTTCAACGGCGCAGCGCCGGAGATCCCACTGAGGGTACCCGTGCGGAGAGTTGCCGTGATCCGGATCGACTTGATCGTAAAGGTCGCGTCCGGGTCGGTGACCGGAATCGTGCCGGAACCCGTGATGCCGCCAGCAATGCGCAGCGTGGTCAGGTGAGTGCCGCCGCCCGAGTTGTTGACAGTCGAAACGCCGCTGCCTCCGAGTCGGAGCGTCTGCAACGCGCCGAGGTCGAGGTCCAACGTACCGTGCCAACCGAGCGTCTTCGCACTTGCCGAGCCGGCAAATCCGAGGGCTAACAGAGTAATGAGTAACAGTCCTAGAGGCTTTCGCATGCTTGTTTCTCCCAGTTGCTTTGTTTGGCTGAGTCTATCGGCCCAGCCGGTTCATCGGTCGTGAAACCGAGTGTCTTGACGGGTGGGAGTCTTGGGCTCGGCTCGATTGAGCTAAACGCAGATTTTTACCCGTACTCATCTAGTTTTAACACGTGAAATGGCCCCGCGGCAATAGCTGAATCCGCAGATTGGAGTATTTCTTCGCAAATGGACCTGGAACTCGCCGCCGAAGGGCGACTTGCACCGAAACGCCCCGTTTTGCTGCTGATTTTCTGTTTCGGAGTTGCCGGTTTCAAGCTCTGGCTGGTCGCGTGTG
>CAXMSF010000299.1:0-2256 GCA_964196055.1 uncultured Gammaproteobacteria bacterium
CCGCGCAGGATCGCAGCGACGAACCGCCGCGAGTCTTTCCTCGGAAGTGAGTTCAGCCTCGAGGACGTCAAGAAAGTCTTCCGGATCGAGGTCGACGACTACGAGTGGGAACGGGTCGCGAGTCGCGAAATCGACGGCCGCACCATTCACGAAGTGGTGCAACGTCCGAAGAGCAGAGGCCTGGCGAATCAACTCGGCGTGAGCCGGATGCGAAATTTCATCGACGGCCGCAATTGGATGCGGCTGAAAGTCGAGTCCGACGATCTCGCTGGAACACCGCTACGAACGATCCGGATCGCGGTCGTCGAAACCGACGACGACGGCCCGCAGGTCGCGAAGGCCACTGCCCACAACCTCCAGACCGGCAACAAGACCGAGATCGTATTCCGCGACCGGAGCTACGAACGCCCCATCGCCGACGACCTCTTCAGCCTGCGCGGCTTGCGGCGAGAGGATGTCGCCCGCCTCGAGCGCGCCTTCCTTCGACAACCGGATTAGAGCGCAGGTCTCGGGGCCGTTCCGGCGAGACGCCCAGCGTGATCGTCAGTGCGCCAGATTCCGGCGCCGGCAATAGCGACCGTCCGACACTCCCTCGAATAGCTGCTCGACGAGCGGGTGCCGACAGGGTTCGCCGGTCGCGTCGGCCAACAAGTTCTGTTCGGACACATAGGCCTCGTAGGTGCCTTCGGCGTTCTCGGCCAGCAGATGATAATAGGGCTGGTCCTTAACGGGACGGACGTCTTCGGGGATCGACAGCCACCATTCTTCGGTGTTGCCGAATGTCGGATCGACGTCGAAGACCACACCCCGGAAGGGATAGAAGCGGTGCTTCACGACATCCCCGATCGCAAACTTCGCCTGACGGACTTCCGCGCTCACTGGGCCTCCGCCTGATCGCGCAACGTGCCCTGCCCCGTCAGGAGATCCACACGCTCCCAGCCGTCCGGGCCGCGTCGGATCTCGCGGGTCGGCCAGAAGTGCGTGTCGGGCTTGAGGGTGACGACCGAGACCTTGCCTTCGAGGCTGATCGTCTTGAGTCGCACCGCACGCCCATCCGCACGGTCGGGCTGCGCGGCCAGAAAGGAGTCCAGGTCGGTCACGGAGATCCCATCGACCTCGACGATCCGGTGGGTCGCCTGGAGTCGCGCGCGGTTCACCGGCGAACCGTACCAGAACCACGCCACGTAGATGCCACCGAGATCCACGCCGCGTTGTGCCGCGACGGCCGGATGCGGCGCCTGGAGCACCGCGCCCTCCCAGAACAGGAAGCGCTCCGTGCCCCGCCCGCTCTGGGCCATGGTCGCGACTTCGAGCGCAACCTCCTTGCCGTCGCGCAGGACGCTGAGCTTCACCTTCTCGGCCTGCGCTGCGCGCTCGACCGTCGCAAACGAATCGGCGGGTTTCCCGTCGATCGAGAGCAGCAGATCCCCCGGCCGCAAGACTGAAGCCGCAGGAGTGCCGCCTCCGATCCGCGCCACCGACAGCACTCGGCGGCGTCCGGGCGGCAAGTCCTCGACGCGCTTCGCGGCAGCAGCGCTGAGTCCGAGAGTGCGCGCATCGGATAGTGGGACGGGCTTCAGCTCGACGCCGAGACCACGCCACGCGTACGCGCCGTCGGAGCGCGCGATCGTGAGCATCTCGAGCACGGCGCGCGCTGGAATTCCCGCGAACAGCGAGGCCGGACCTGCGTCACCCTCGATCGAAAACGCCGCCCAGATCGCGTATACGCGCCCGCTCTTGTCCGAGATGACTCCGCCGAGGGTCGGCGCCGAATCCGACAGTCCCACCAACTCGATGTTCGTCTCGCGGAAACGAGGCGGGCTGCTGAGGCCCAGATGCGGTGCTTCGACACGTGAAACCCGGGTCTTCCTCGAAATGACTTGCTGCTGGCTCGTCATCCCGACGAGCCATACCTCATCGTCGGTCGCGAGGTCGGCAGACAGGAATTTCGCAGCGCGCACCGGTGTATCGCCGATCAGCGCGGGGTCGTAACGAACCAACGCGAGATTGTGCGCGGGATGGATATACGCAACCTCGCCCGGCACCTCGAGCGACTCGGCGAACGTGATCGTCACGTCGCCGAGCGCGATCGGAACCGTTTCCCGGTCGACGACAATCAGGCCACGCTCGGTGTCGGCAATGATGCCGGCGCCCTGAAAACGCTGACCGTGCACCCCATCGACGCGAAATGGGATATCGAACTCGACCATCGCCATCGATGGCGCGAGGTCACGCACGGGATGGGGTCCGTCGATC
>CAXMSF010000300.1:0-5770 GCA_964196055.1 uncultured Gammaproteobacteria bacterium
ACCGATCGGGGCCTGTCGTTGGCACGGGGGAGCCGCAGTCGGGCGGGGGGAGGGGTCGAAGCGACTGTGTTCGAGCGGAGCCCCCTCCCCCCGCCCGACTGCGGCGGGTCTTGCAGACACCCAGGAAAGCGCCTGCCGACACGGCTGAGCGAATCGGATAGAGGTACAAGGCAGAGAATCTTCGTGTTTCCGGCGGGGTGTGAAGCAGGTCACACCTCGCTGCAGCCAGGTGTAGTTTCCTGGGTGTTGAAGGGGGGGGGCGATGCGTCAACCGATTCGGCGAACGAACACCTGTGCCTTGCTCGCGATCGTGCTGCTGAGCGCACCGTTGACCGTGCGGTCTACGGCGCGCGCGGACGATCTCGGAATCGAGGTCCCGCCACCGAAGGCACGTACGCAGATGCTCGAACAGCCGCCGGAGTATGGCGTCTACTGGGATCGCTACGAGCCGACATTCTACACGGGCTTTGCGCCGCGCACGCTCGAGCCCGCGCGCTTGCACCTGCATGTCGGCCGCGGCAACCAGCTTCGCGCAACCGCGGTGCTCTCCGACGAAGTCCTGGAGGGTTACGCCCGTGATCTAGCGGCCCGCCGTTCCACCTACCGCGCGCTGATCGATCGGAAGCGACTGCTGCCGTCTCAGAACGACTCGTTTGACGAGATGGAGACCACGCTCGACGAAGTCGACCTCGCGGATCGGATCGAGGACGAGAAGAAGCGCGAGCCGGCGGAGATTCGTGCGGAGAACGTCGAGCTGATGAAACGCCTCAATCCCGGCCGCGTCTTCGAGATCGACCTCCCTGAAGAGGCTCTGCTCGAAGCATGGATCGCCGGACTCAATCCCGCAGACCGGTCGAAGCTCGACCGCGACCGGTTGCTCGAGCTCGCAAATGCCCTGCTTCCGACCCGCATCTGGCTGGCGGAACTCGACGCGACCGCCAAGAAGGAGTTGCGGACCCTTGTGAAGCTCGCGCCGGAACCGGGCCGCGACGCCAACACAGAAGCCTCGGACGCGTTTCGCGAAGCCTATTTCGCACTGCTCGGCCGATTGACCGGCGACCGCTACCCACGCAAGGAAGGGCGGATCCGTTTCGTCGAGTTCACGGCGATCTACCCGATCGGCACGTTCAACGAATACACCGAGTACAAGGGGCACAAGATCCCGCTGTACCCGACTCCGGGGCGCCGCGCGCTCACGACTCACCAGAGAAGCAAGACTCCCGACCACATCCCGACGAAGGCGAATTACAGCTATTCGCCGTGGCTCCCATACATGCATGTCGGCAAGACGATGCACAACTCCTTCCACACGCTCTGGTGGCGCATGGAACCCGAGCAGACCGCATTCCTGCCGTCCGAATGGACGGAGAACGATCCGCGCCGCAAGACCGGGCCATCACGCTACCTCTGGCTGCTGTCGCGTGGCCCGATGTCGCACGGCTGCACCCACGTCAATGTGGGCCACATCGCGGAGCTGCGGCAGCTACTGCCGTCCGAGGTCGCGAAGCTGTTCGAGGTCGACGTCTTCCTGAACCGCTCCTACAACTACGATGTCTTCGACATCGACGGCGACATGGCACCCGAGATCATGGGGGTCGAATACTTCATCGCGTTCTCGTTGAAGCAGAAGAAGGCCCACAGGCTCCGCGTTCGGAACGAACGTCGGGCTTTCTACGAATGGTTGTACGGAAACGAGATTCGCTATCGCGACGACGGATCGGCCTGGTTTCCCGAGGTACAGGACGGGAGATTCGTCGAACGCACCGCGAAGCGCGGCGCCATCTACCGCGATATCGACCTGTACGAGGCCAGCTACGAAACCGAGAAGATCCAATTCTATCGACTGGTCGACATCGATTTCGCTCGCAGGCTGCGTCAGGTAGCGGTCACACACCCCTTCTCGGGGATCTCCGCGCCCGCGAAGGCGCCGTAGCGCCGCGAATCAGTCGTCGAGTTCGCTGAACTTTACCACGCGACACTTGGGTTCCGGATGCGAGGTAGCGCGCACCCAGCGAACACACATGGTCCCGTGGTCATGGCCCGCCGTATCGAGCCGATTGGGATCGCCCGAAACCTCATGGGCGACGACCAGTCGGACCGAGCCATCGTCGCGGCGCTTCGCGCTGCCGCTGTTCACGTGGACTCGGCGAAATCGGTAGTCGAGCGACTCGGCCCAGATGTTCCCGAGCTGAAAGTTCCAGTAGTCACATTCGGGCGGCGTCATTTCGATCACGAGTGCCTCGTCGGGCGCCAGCTGCCAGCGGCCGAGCCAAATGCGAATGTTGGGATCGCCGCCGACGACTCGGTGGGTCTCGAGATCGGGGAGGTGGAAGTTGTTCACCGGTGCCTTGTCGAGAAATTCTCTCACCCAGTCTGCGAACCATTGCGCGCAGCCGATCGCGTACATCGCACTGCCCATCAGCCCGGCCTGGACACGGGACGGGTCGAGCGGCGGCGGCGGACCCTCCGACTGCAGGCAGTCGATCTCGACCTCGACGGGCGTCTCGTGCTCACGATGCAGGAAGGTCTGACGCAGCAGAATCTGCTTCGTGTCGGACGTCATTCTCAACCAGTTCCCGCTTTGCTCGTTCTGGCTCGCGATGATCTCGAAGCTGCCGTCCGGCTCAATCTCGATCTCGGCGTCGTTCAGGTGCCCCGCACCACCCGTGATCTTGTCGCGCGCGGCGAAGTTCTGGTTCTGTGCCGCAAAACTCATGTAGTGAATGCTGCCGCGCTTGCCGCGAATGCGATAGTCCAACCGCGGATCGACGCCCGCGCTCAGGTAGTAGTTGTCCGGGTTGTCGAGTCCCATCTTCACGAGGTCGGGCATTGCGCGGAAATAGGGGTGCTCGGGGCCGGTGTTCTCGGCGAACGAGACGAATCCAGCGCGCAGCAGTCGCGACAGGTATCGCAGGCCTTCCCCGCGATCGAATGGCGATGTCTCGAGATCTTCTCGGAGAATCACTTCTCCGGCCTTCTTCAGCAGATCGCAGAACTCGTTCCACGCTTCCGCGTTTACGACCTTGGCAACCGCGTCGTCCGACATGTTTCCTCCCGGCGCCCGATTTCAGTCCGTCTCGATGCCGAAGCGCTCGGCATAGGGCGCGAAACGGGCGCGCACCTCTTCCTTCGTGAGCCCCCAGTCATCGAGACTGTACTCGTGCGCGCCGTGTCGCCCCTTCGGGTTCGCCCTCGTGTGGGCCTCCAGCGCCGAGCGGGCGGGGGCATCGAGCGGAAGTTCGAATTGTCCGTAGATCTTCTCTGCGACCGCCAGCGGTCGATCGACGAACTCATCGTACGTCACGTCGATGAAACGCGCTGGATCGCGCCGATCTCGCGCCGCCAGACCACGCTCGAGCGATGTCGCGTAGAAGTCCATCACGACCGGACCCAGAGCCGTCTTCTCGAATTCGATCTTTCCGTCCATCAGAGCGTGGGTCATCGAACAGATCGACGCGGTGCAGGCCAGCGGGTTGCGGTGGCTCCATACGATCGAAACGTCCGGGAAGGTGTCGATGAGTGCGTCGATCCCCCACATGTGCGCCGGCGCTTTGAGGAGCCAGCGTTCGCCGGGGCGCTGCCAGTCGAGCATCTGGAGCAATGTCTTGTAGTAGGCGTACATCCCGTGCAGGTCGTGATGGCGGTACCACGACGCGTAGGGTTCGATCATCACCTCCGTGCCGAGGTGCACGCCGGTCATCGAATAGGCGTGAAGCAGGACGCATTCCTCGGGCGTGTCGGCACTCGCGAAGTGGATCTTCGTGAATTCGGGATTCTGCTCTCGGCTCTTCGCGTAATGCGCCTCGATCGCAGCGCGGCGTGGATCCGGAGCACCTGCTTCGGCACCTTCGAGCGGGTCCGGAAACTGCGTCTCCCACAGGAGAAGCGCCCTCGCCGAGGGATCGCTCGCAAGCAGATTGAAGAGGGCCGAAGTTCCCGAACGCGGCAGTCCCGTCAGAACCATCGGGCGCGGTAATTCACGCTGCGCGATCTCGCTGTGCCGGCGAAGCGCCTCCGCAACCCTGAGTCTCGTCGCGAGCAAGCCCACGACGCGGCGCCGTGAACTCTTGCGCCCACGTTCGGTGAGCGGCCCTTCCGCGTAGGTGCGCAGCAGCACGCGCAGGCCCGCGTGAAAGTCGTCCGGTCCGAAATCCGACAGGCCCGTCGAGCCGCGCGCGTCTTCGAGAACGCTCTCTTCGTCGAAGCAGGGTTCCGGAGCAGCAGCATTCATCGGGAGGACGCCTCCAGGACTCCACCGAAGGGATCGGCGGCTCCGAGATCGCCTAGGTTCGCAGTTAGGACGGGGCCTTTCAAGCCGATCGACCGCCCTTGGAATCGAACGTTTCCCGCACGAGCGGTTGCCGAAACCGACGGCTACAGCCGCCAGAAACGCGACTGGAAGAGCGCCAGCACCGCAAAGAACTCGAGCCGCCCCAGCCACATCAGGCCCACCATCAGGAGTTTCTGCCAAGAGGCGAAGAACGCGAAATCGCCGAACGGGCCCACCGCGGCGAGGCCCGGCCCGAAGTTCGACAGGGTCGCGATCGATGCCGTCGCGGCGGTCACCAGGCTCGCGTCGCCGATCGAGAGCAAAATGGTTCCGAGCCCCCAGCCCACGATCCAGAGCAGCAACAGCGCGATGACGCTACGCACGGATTCTTCGGGCACGGCTACTCGCCCGACCGTGATCGCAACGACCGAGTTCGGGCTGAAGGTCAGGCGGACTTCGCGCATCGCCGCCTTCCATCCGATGATGGCCCGCACCACCTTCACTCCGCCCGCGGTCGAGCCCGCACAGCCACCGAAGATCATCAAGGCCACGAGGACCGAGCGCGACAGATCGGGCCAAAGCGAGAAATCCGTCGTCGAGTAGCCCGTCGTAGTGAGAATCGACACCACCTGGAACATCGAATCCAGCACCGTCCGTGTGGCCGGCGCTTCACCCGACCGGAAGAGGTCGAATGCAACTGCGGCTACCGCGATGCCAATCAGCACACCGTAGACGCGAAGCTCGACGTCCCGAAGCGGCGCCAGGTTGCGACGACGCCACATGGCGAAATAGAGCGAGAAGTTCACGCCCGCTGCGAGCATGAAGACCAGCACGACGATCTGAACCGTGCTCGAGAAGTAGCTGATCGACTCCGAATGCGGCGAGAAGCCGCCGGTCGAGACGGTCGAGAAGGTGTGAGTCAGGGCGTCGAACACCCCGAGCCCGGAGGCCAGGAGCAACACGACCTCGGCCGCGCTCAGGTACAGGTAGATCTTCGCGAGTTCTCGAGCTGTGTCCTTTACCCGGGCGTGCAATACCTCGGCCTTCGGGCCCGGCACTTCGAGTTTGAACAAGAATCGGGCGCCCGGGCCAAGCTCCGAGAGCAGTGCCACGAAGAGGACGACGATTCCGATGCCGCCCAACCACTGCGTGAAGCTGCGCCAGAACAGGATCGGATGCCCTGCCCCCTCGATGTCGGTCAGCACGGTCGCACCGGTCGTGGTGAAGCCCGAAGCCGACTCGAACAGCGCGTCCGCGATGCCCGGCAGGACACCGCTCACGAGATACGGAATGGCGCCGGTAATCGACGCCAGGACCCAGGCCCCGACCACGATCAGCACGCCCTCGCGCCGATAGAGATCGCCCTCGGCGTGGCCCACGAAGCGCATGCAGAGGCCGAGCAGCCCCGCGGACGCGGCGCCTGTGAGGAAGCCCATCGCCGCGCGCGATTCCCCACCTTCGAGACACCAGATCAGCGGCAGCAGCTGAGCACCCGCAAGG
>CAXMSF010000301.1:0-2919 GCA_964196055.1 uncultured Gammaproteobacteria bacterium
CCGGCTGTGCGCTCGGCCAGCACCTTGAGCAGTAGCGATTTCCCCATGCCCGCTGCGCCGGTGAGGCGGCTCGAAGCCGTACTACCGCTCCGAGCCCACGTCTGCAGGTGATCGAGCAACTGCTCGGTCTCCGGCCGCGGAACGTAGGCGCTGGGGCGTGTCGTCTGTTCGAACGGTTCTGCTTCGCGTCCGTCGGTCACACTTGCCTCTGTGGCCGGAACGGTAGCAGGGTCCACGTGCTTTTCGGCTCGCCGCCCCAGGGGTGAATCGCGCGCTCGCTACGCGAGCTGATGCGATTCCCGCTGAGCCTGTTGCAGATTGCTGACATCTCGGTGGGAATCGGAGGGATTCATGCGGGGGTGTCCAGCGCCCGGATGGCGACCCGTGTGTCCTGCACGTGGGTTCCGGGTTCGAAGTGGCCGAAGGTCCAGCCGAGTTGGCCCTCGCCGCCCGCAAAGTGCAGTGGCTTCATGAGCCCGGGGATGAGGAACTTGTAGCTTCGGTGCTCGGGAAACTGGTGCGGTTCCCAGGCGTGGAAGTAGTAGGCGACATGCGGGCGGACCATGCTCGAGTATTTGGCGCGCATGCGGATCTCGCCGTAATCGTTGGAGATCAGCGCCCAATCTCCGTCGCGAACGCCCAGCGATTCGGCGTCGCGGGGGTTCAGATACACGACCGGCTCTCCGCGCTGAAGTCGCAAGAGTGAGGGAGTGTCGCGCCAGACGCTGTGGATGCTCCAGCGCGAGTGGCACGAGATGAACTGGAAGGGATGATCGCCGCCGGCTGTCGGGCTCGACTTGTGGTTCGGGAACGCTTCGTCGGCTTCGAGGAACCAGGGATGGTCGATGTAGAACTGCTGCCGCCCCGTCAGGGTCGGCCAGCTCCAGCGATGCTTCGTCATGTCGGTCAGTGACTCGAGCACACCCTTGCCGCGCCAGTCGGAGTTGAAGATGTTCTCCTGGATCGCGACGCCGCCGACGTTCGCGAATTTCGCGATCCCGGTCTTCTTCAAGCCTTCGACCGTCATGCCCTCGGCCGAGGGACTCTTCTCGATCACGAGCGCATTGATCTTCTCGGCATCTTCCGGGCCGTAGTCCCCGCCGAACGAGAAGCGCTGGGAGATGGTCTGGAGATCGATCGTCTTTCCGCCACAGCTTCGGACCGGCCCGACGTCGCCTTCGCGGGCGACCTTTTCGACCGCCTGCGCGAGCAGCGAGTAGATCTCCCACTCATCCTTGGATTCTCCCAGCGGGCGCACCGCGGCGTCGCAGTATTGGAGATAGGGTGCATACGCGACCGGGTATTTGATTCCAGGCTTCTCGTAATAGCCCGCGGCCGGGAGCAGATAGTCGGCGTGGATACCGGTAAAGGTCTGCTTCTGGTTGACGTCGACCACGAGTTCGAGATTGGGCCATACGTTCTCGAGCATCCGATCCGGAAGGTTCGAGCGCCGGAGCACATTGCTCCCGCCCGTCACCCAAGCTCGGATCGCCGGGCCGTCGGGGTGCGTCGGCATCCAATGCTTTGCCTTGGCCTCCTCGACGTAGTCTTCGAGCGGTCTGGGGTAGAGGTGGTCCTCCTCACGAGCGAGATCCTCGCGAATTCCCTGGAAATCGTAATTCTGGCTCGCCGAATTCGTGATGCAGGAGTCGTCTGCATTCGCGAGGTGGCGCATGAGCTGGTGCTCGAGCTGGGCCTGCGACTTCTTGCCCGCGATGCGGTCGATCAGCAAGCCGAGCGCAAATGGGTCGCTGAAGATCTTCAGCGTTCCCCGAAGCCGGCCCCAGGTGCCTTCTCCCGCGTCGGCGGCAACGGCGTTGTAGCCGTCGATTCCAATCCAGCTCGTGGCCTGGTAGCCCGCGCCGCGTTTTCCGATCGCGCCCTTGAGTGCGAGGCAGAGTAGTTTGGTGCGGTTGATCAGGTCGGAATTCAGGTAGCGGTTCGACCCCCAGCTCGACAGCACCATCGGTCGTTCGGCGGCGGCGAAGCCCTCGGCGAATCGTTCGACGAGCTCCGCGTCGAGGCCTGTGACCGCGGCTGCGCGCTCGAAGGTCCACGGCTCGAGCCGTTCCCGGAGCAGAGCACCCACCGGTGCGACCGCGACATTGCTCCCGTCGCCCAGCTCCACCTCGAATCGGCCCTGGATTTCGGGTAGCAGCCCCTCGAGAGTGAGCCTTGGCCGCCGATTGTTGCCCGGGCTGCCGGGCGCGGGAGCGATGGCGTTCTGCTTCTGGTCCCACAGGTAGAAGAGATCGTCGGCCCCACCTTCGTGCAGGTCGCTCTCGCGCAGGAAGCGCCCCGTGTCGAGTCGGACGAGCAGCGGCAAGTCGGTCTGCTCGCGCACATAGGCGGTGTCGATCCGGCCGCTCTCCCAGATGTGCCGAGCCGTGGTGAGGCCCAGTGCGGCGTCCGTCCCGGGTGCGATCGGGAGCCACGAGTCGGCGTGCATCGCGGTTGCGCTGTAGATCGGGTCGATCACCGTGAGTTCCGCACCGTCGTACTTCGCTTCGTAGAGGAAGTGCGCATCGGGAATCTGCGTGACGGACGGATTCATCATCCAGACCACCAGGAAATCAGAGAGGAACCATTCGTCGCTCGAGCCGCCCACGTGCGGAATTCCGAGGGTGAGGGTTGCGCCGATGTTGAGATCGCCGATTTCGGCCCAGTCGTCCGGAAGCGAGGCGCCGAGCATTCCGAAGAAGCGATTGCGAGCGACGGTGGTGGCGCCGAGGTCGAAGTGTGGGCCGAGATCCTGGACGATCGAATCGGCTCCGTGTGTCACGCTGATGTCGACGAGCTTGGCGGCGATTTCGCGCAGGGCCTGATCCCATGAAATGCGCTGCCAGCGCCCGCTGCCACGCTCGCCTTCCCGCTTGAGCGGAACGGTGAGACGAGTCGGCCCGTACATCACGTCGGTGT
>CAXMSF010000302.1:0-4489 GCA_964196055.1 uncultured Gammaproteobacteria bacterium
ACAGAAGCAACGCTGGATCGGACCCACCCTGCGTGGTGAAATCATGTGGTGCCAGGGCTACTCCGAGCCGGGCTCCGGCAGCGACCTCGCGAGCCTGCAGACTTCGGCGCGTGAAGACGGCGACGACTTCGTGATCAATGGTCAGAAGATCTGGACCAGCAGCGCGGACACTTCGCAGATGATGTTCGTGCTGGTGCGCACGGAGCCCAACGCCGCGAAGCACGCGGGCATCAGCTACCTACTGCTGTCGATGGACGCGCCGGGCATCGAGGTGCAGCCGCTGCGGACGATGTCGGGCGATCTCGGCGACAACTCTTTCAACCAGGTGTTCTTCAGCGATGTGCGAGTACCCAAGACGTGCGTCGTGGGCAAACGTGGTGAGGGCTGGAAGATCGCCAACACCACGCTCAAGCACGAGCGCAACAGCCTGAACGCCAACGCCGAGGGCACGCTGCTACGCCTGATGAAGCTGATGCGCAGCGAGACGGTGGACGGTGTGCCCGCCATGGCGAGCCCCCTCTATCGCGACCGGCTGATGAAGCTTCAGGCCCGCGTACTCACGATGAAGCACCACGGCATGCGAATGCTGACCTGCAGCCTGAAGCAGGAGTCACCCGGAGTGGCGGGACTCGTGACCAAGCTCCAGAACTGCCAGCTGAACTTCGACATCGCAGCACTCGCGATCGATGTCATGGGGGAACTCGGCGGCCTCTACGACCACAGCCGCTACGAGCGCGATCGCGGTTTCTGGCAGGTCCATTCGATCTTCTCGCTCGGTCTGATCATCGGCGGCGGTACCGCGCAGATTCAGAAGAACATCATCTCGGAGCGCGGCCTCGGCCTGCCGCGCGAGCCCAAGCCCGCCAGGGCGTAAGGGAGCGATCCGCATGGACTTCGGACTCTCGGAAGAGCAGCAGCTGCTCGAGCAGACCCTTCGCGCCTTCCTCGCCGACCAGGTCCCGATCAGCCGCGTCCGGGCGCTGCGCGGCGAAAACTGCCCGAATGATCGGGCCATCTGGCGCGCGCTCGCCGAACTCGGCGCGACGGGCCTGTTGATTCCCGAAGCGAACGGGGGCAGCGACCTTTCGCTGCTAGACGCAGCACTGGTCGCCCAGTCGCTCGGCCACGCGGTGACCCCCACGCCCTATTTGACTTCTGCAGTCATGCTGCCGATCGCGCTGCGAAAGCTCGCAGGCGCCGAAGCAGCCAGCTGGCTCGGCGGCATCGCGAGTGGAGAACTGACCTTCGGTGTCGCGGTAACGGAGACCTTCTCGATCCGCGAGGGTGCAGGAGTCGCGCTCTCGAACGGGAAACTCAGCGGCAAGGCCATGATGGCGCTCGACAGCTGCGGCGCGGATCACCTGCTCCTAGCCGTCGACGACGACACACTCGCGGTGGTCGGCGGCGGCGCAGCCGGCCTCACGCAGTCGCGCCTCAGCACCATCGACAGCACGCGCTGCACGGCGGAACTCGTGCTCGACGCGGTCACGCCCGAGGCCGTCTTCAAAGACGCGCGCGACCCGATCGCCCGCATGCTCGATGCGGGTCGTATCGCGCTCGCGGCCGATTCGCTCGGTGCCTGCGAAGCGATGATCGAACAGGCCGTCGCCTACGCGGGGCAACGCAAGCAATTCGATCGCCTGATCGGCTCCTTCCAGGCGGTCAAGCACCTGTGCGCCGAAATGATCGCGGAACTCGAGCCCGCGCGATCGCTGCTGTGGTACGCGGCGCACAGCTTCGACGCGCTGCCCGCCGAAGCGCCCCTGATGGCCTGCCACGCGCTCGCGCACATCTCGGAGATCGCGCGCGAGATCGCGAGCACCTCGACGCAAGTACACGGCGGCATCGGCTGGACCGACGAGCAGAACCTGCACTTCTGGTTCAAGCGCATCGGAGTCGCACGCCACCTGCTGGGCGGACCCGAATTCCTTCGAAACCGGGCCGCAGAACTCCAGGAACTGACGGCGGCCGCCTGAGCGCCGCCGCAAGGAGAGAGTCCGACGATGTATACGAAACTTGCACAAGAACTCGGCCTCGAGTTTCCCATCTTTGCCTTCACCCATTGCCGCGACGTCGCGGCCGCCGTCTCGAAGGCGGGCGGACTGGGCGTGCTCGGCGTAGCCGCGCACTCCGCCAAGGGCCTCGCGGCCGAGCTCGAATGGATCGAAAACGAAGTCGACGGCAAGCCCTATGGCGTCGACCTGTTGCTACCCACGAACTTCGTGGGCAGCGACCAGGGCGGCCTCGACCGCTCCAGTCTGGACGAGAAGATCCCGCCGGCCCACCGACAATTCCTCGCCGACCTGCTCGAACGACACGGAGTACCGCCGCTACCGGAAGGCGAGCGGGCCCCGACCCTCTTCAACGTCGGCTTCGAGAAGCAGCGCGATGTGATCGATATCGCCTTCCAGCACGACATCAGCCTGATCGCGAGCGCGCTCGGGCCGCCGCCTGCGTGGATGGTCGATCGGGGTCACGCGCAGGGCGTGAAGGTGGCAGCACTCGCAGGCACCGTCGATCACGCGCGGAAGCACGCCGAAGCGGGCGTAGACATCGTCATCGCCCAGGGCTACGAGGCGGGCGGCCATACGGGCAAGGTTTCGACCATGGTGCTCGTGCCCGAGGTCGTCGACGCCGTCGATCCGATCCCGGTGCTGGCCGCCGGCGGCATCGGCAACGGACGCCAGTTGACCGCAGCGCTCGCGCTCGGAGCACAGGGAGTCTGGACCGGCTCGGTCTGGCTGACGACGGAAGAGGCCGAGACCCACCCCGTGGTGAAGCAGAAGTTCTTGAAAGCCACGTCGAGCGACACCGTTCGAAGTCGCTCCATCACCGGCAAGCCGGCGCGGCAGCTCCGCTGCGCCTGGACCGACGCCTGGGACGACCCCAGCAACCCCGAACCGCTGCCGATGCCGCTGCAGCCGATGCTCGTCGCCGAGGCCCAGCATCGCATCCAACGATCGGCCCACAAATCTCCCGGCGCCGAGCAACTGGCGAATTACTTCGTGGGCCAGATCGTCGGCTCGATGAACCACGTGAAGTCCGTTCGAACCGTCGTCGAAGAACTCGCGGGCGAATACGCTGACACGATGGAGCGACTCGACGACTGGGCGGCGGGAGACGAGGAGTAGCCGCAGGCCCAGTCGTCGCCCGCGTCCTCGAGCGCCTGCTTGCGGGGGCGTCCAGTCTCGTTTGAGTGCTTGACTCGGAGCGCCGATCCGGGGTACAAGCGGCGAATGATCTGTCCGGCCTGCCGGCACGAGAACCCCGAAGCTTCGAAGTTCTGTCTCGGCTGTGGCGCGGGCCTCGCGCTGCGCTGCCGACACTGCGAGGCCGAGCTTCCCGCCGGATCCCGCTTCTGCAATCAATGCGGCGGCACGCAGGCGGAAGACCCGGAAGCGGCAGCCGACGACTCCGGGCCGGAGCGCTCGCCGCAGGCCTACACGCCGAAGCACATCGCCGACAAGATCCTGAGTCAGAAGTCCGCGATGGAGGGCGAGCGCAAGCAGGTGAGCGTGCTCTTCGTGGACGTAAAGAGTTCACTGGACCTCCAGCAGGACCTCGATCCCGAGGAATGGCACGGGATCATGGATCGCTTCTTCCAGATTATCGCCGACAGCATTCACCGCTTCGAAGGCACCGTGAACCAGTACACGGGCGACGGGATCATGGCACTGTTCGGTGCACCGATCGCCCACGAGGACCACGCCCAACGCGCCTGCTACGCGGCAGTCCACCTATCCGACGCGCTGCGCGAATACGCTCGCGAGCTGCGCCGCGAACGCAGCCTCGATTTCTCGACGCGAATGGGAATCAACTCCGGCGAAGTCGTGGTCGGCCGGATCGGCGACGACCTCCGCATGGACTACACCGCCCAGGGCCAGAGCGTCGGGCTCGCGGCCCGAATGGAAGCACTCGCCGAGCCGGGCAAGACCTATCTGACGGCCGCCACCGCGAGCCAGGTGAAAGGATTCTTCGAACTCGAGGATCTCGGCGAGTTCAAGGTGAAGGGTATCGCCGAACCGGTGCCGGTATTCGAACTCGCCGGAGTCGGTGCGCTCCGCACGCGTTTCGACGTATCGCGCTCGCGCGGACTCACTCACTTCGTCGGGCGCACGAGCGAAATCAGCCTGCTCGAGTCTGCGCTCGAGGCCTCGAAGCGCGGCAAGGGCCGCGCGGTCGGAATCGTCGCGAACGCGGGCGTCGGCAAGAGCCGGCTGTGCTTCGAGTTCACCGAGCACTGCCGGGCTGCGGGTGTGGCGGTGCTCCAGGCGAGTGGCGTCGCACACGGCAAGAACATCCCGCTGCTGCCGATCCTCGAAATCTTCCGCGCCTACTTCGGCATCGAAGACCGGGACGATCCTCAGGGAGCGCGCGAGAAGGTCGCCGGGCGCCTGCTGCTGATCGACGAGGAATTTCGCGCCTTCCTGCCGCTGGTCTTCGACTTCCTCGGCATCCCGGACCCCGACCTGCCCGCTCCGGTGCTCGA
>CAXMSF010000303.1:0-5937 GCA_964196055.1 uncultured Gammaproteobacteria bacterium
AAATTTCACGCCGCCGTGCGCGAAACCGGCGCGGTGGTGGTCTGCCAGCTCACGCAGCTGAACTTCACGCTGGCGGCGTCATCAGTTCCGATCGTCGAAGCCTACGATTGGATCCCGCACCAGCTCGACGACGACGAAATCAGCTTTCTGATCGGCACCTATGCGGATGCCGCCGAAGCGTTCATGAAGGCCGGAGTCGACGGCATCGAGATTCACTGCGCTCACGAGACGCTGCCGCAGACCTTCCTCTCACCCGCGATGAACACGCGCGACGATGCCTGGGGAGGCAGCACCCGAGCGCGGACGAAATTCCTGCGCGAGGTACTCACCGCCGTAAAGGAGCGCGTCGGCGACTCGCTCGCGATCGGCATCCGCGTGAACGGCCAGGAATCGCGCGAAGGCGGTTATACGCTGCTCGAACTGCGCGAGATGATGCAGCACGTCGCCGAGACCGGAACGCTCGACTTCGTGAACGTCGATGTCGGTCATTGTTGGGGCGGACCCTCGTACGTACAACCTTCGTACTACGACCACGCCGTCTACCGCGAAGTCGGCAAGGCGCTGAAGGTCGACCTGGAAACCATCCCGGTCTTGTTTTCGGGCCGCGTGAACGACCCTGGAATCGCCGAACGGCTGCTGAAGGAAGGCTGCTGCGACCTCGTCGGGATGACCCGAGCCGGCATCGCCGATCCCGAATTCGGCAACAAGGCGCGCGAGGGGCGCCTGTCCGAAATCCGGCGCTGCATCGGCTGCAATCGCTGCATCGGAAGCTCGATCCAGAGCGACACCCCGGATCTGTTCAAGAAGCCGGTCTGTTCGGTCAACGCCGAAGTCGGCAACGAACTCTTCTTTGCTTCAAATTGCAAGCCCACGCAACAACGCCGACGCTTCGTCGTCGCGGGTGGTGGAGCCGCAGGCTGCGAAGCCGCACGCGTTGCAGCCAAACGCGGCCACGAAGTGATCCTCGTCGAACGCGGGCACAAACTCGGCGGGCAACTCAACCTCGCCGCCGCAGCACCCGGCCGCGACTCCTACGACGACTTCGTGATCTTCCAGGAGAACCAACTCGCCCTCTACGACGTGGACGTGCGGCTCGAGACCGAACTCGACGCGGACGGACTGCTGGCGCTCGAAGCCGACGCGGTGGCCTGCGCGACCGGCTCCGTGCCGCGTCGACCCGAAACGCCCGGCATCGACGCGCACAACGTGGTCCAGGGCTGGGACGTATTGGCCGGAACCGCGGAGTTCGGCCAGCGCGTCGCGGTCGTCTCGCAGGAAGACGCCTTCGAGACCCCGAACGTCGCCGACTATCTCGCCGCGCGTGGCTGCCGCGTCGAGATCTTCCACAAATGGATGAGTATCGGCGCGCAGATCGACCGTTACTCGGTCGGCCCGGTCATGAGTCGACTGGTCGAGAACGATGTCGTGATCCACCCGGGCCTGCGCCTCGCCGCGGTCGATGACGACGGGCTCGACTTCATCTCGGCCTTCGGCGGCCGGAAGCAGCGTTTCGACGGCTTCGACACGGTCGTCCTCGTCTACGGTTCGGTACCCGATACCGCGCTCTACGACACACTGAAATCCAGGAATTCGACGTCCCGGCTGTTCCTGGTCGGCTCGGCATGGGTGCCACGGCCGCTGGCGGAAGCCACGCAACACGGGGCCCGCGTCGGAATGGAGATTTGATGAGTACTCAGCAGCTGCAGGACTACCCCAGTATCGACATCATGAACCACATCCTCGAGATCCGAACCGATCTCGCGGGCAATCCGTTCCAGTACAAAGAATTCCAGATCATGCTCCAAACCACCTTCCGGAAGCTCACCCAGCAGGGCGACGAGCAGAAAGCCGCAGCGCAGAAGAAGCAGGACGGCAAGAGCGAAGGCAAGAAGAAGTCCGGTGGCGGCGGTGGAGCGATGCTGACGGGGCACCCGAATCCCGCTGCCTGCGTCGAGACGATGGACAAGCTCGGCTACGCCCACATCGCGATCTGCGCCACCAAGATGTGGTCCTACCACTACCACCACGACTTCATCATGAACTATCCGATGGACCCGATCGGCGAGGCGGTCAAGGAAACCGGCGGGCGCATCGTGGGCGCGGCGAGCTACAGCCCGTTCCACATCGGCGAGAGCATCGCCGATATCGAACGCGGCGTGAAGGAGCTCGGCTTCAAGTACGTCTGGTTCCACCCGCTGTCCTTCGGGCTCGCGCCGAACGACCGACGCTTCTATCCCCTCTACCAGAAATGCATGGAGCTCGACATCGCCGTCGGCTTCCAGGTGGGACATTCCGCCGAAGTGCTGCCGTCGGATTGCGGGCGTCCAATGCTCGCCGACGACGTCGCGATCGACTTTCCGGAGCTGCGCATCAACCTGTCGCACACCGGCTGGCCGTGGGTCGACGAGTGGTGCTCGATGTTGTGGCGGCACCCGAATGTCTACGGCGACATTTCGGCCTACTATGCCAAGAGTCTCGACAGCCGACTCGTGGATTTCATGAACTCGGGCCGGGGGCGCCACAAGGTGCTCTTCGGAACCAACGGCCTGGGACTCGAACGCTGCAAGCGCGAATTCCTCGAACTCGACATTCGCGAGGACACCAAGCGGGCGGTCCTCTACGACAATGTGGCCCGTTTCCTCAAGCTCGAGGACGGCTGAAACAGAATCCTCGGCGAGCCCGTCTCGCCGCGATCACACGGCTCGCGCCCTTTGCGCGAACGCAAGTTCACAGAAGACGAAAGGAAACATCATGTCATCGCTGAGAGAAGGCGAAGTTTGGGGCGAGATCACCGAGGCGAGTCTGAACCGATTGCTCGAGCGCAAGGGTGTCGCGCGCAACGACCGCGGAACGATGACGACGCTCACGCAGTCGAAGGAAGACCAACCCAAGGAGGAAGCGCCCAAGCCGAAGACCTCCTTCTTCGCGATGAGCAAGGAGACGACTGCGCGCTTCGCTCGCGGCTTTGCAGACATGAACCCCCTCTATCACAAAGAGGCGCACGCGAAGAAATCGCCCTGGGGCCGCATCATCGCCCCGCCCGCGACGATCTGTTACGCCGAAACCGTAAATGGCGCATCGGACGGCTTCCCGGGCTGCCACACCATCTGGCGCGGCGTGACCTACGACTGGAAGCGCCCGATGTTCGCCGACGAGGTCGTCAAGTCGACGACCTATCTCGAAGACGTCTACCTCCTCGATGACAGCAATTTTGCGGGCGGCAAGGCGGCGGTTCAGAACTACGCCACCGAAATCAAGACCTTCGACGACGAACTGATCGGCACCTACCGAACCTCCTGGCATCGCTTCTCGCGCAGCGGCGCCAAGAAATCGAGCAAATACGCCGGTATCAAGCGCCACATGTGGACGGACGAGGAACTCGACGCGGTCTGGCAGGAGTATCACGACCAGAACCTCAAGAATCGGCGCGGCGCCGAGCCGCTCTACTTCGAAGACGTTCAGGTCGGCGACGAGGTCCCCTACATCATCAAGGGGCCGGTGACGCTCACGAGCAAGCTCGCCTTCGAATTGGCGTTCGGCGCCTTCGGGTGGTTCGTGGGCCACGAACTCGCACTCGCGCTGTGGGAAAAGGCGCCGCGACTGCCGATCCGCAACGAAGAGAACGTGCCCGAGCCGCCGGTTGCGATCCACTGGACCAACGAGCGCTGCGAGAAATACCTGGGAATGCCCGGTGCCTACGAGGCCGGCTTCGAGCGACTGAACTGGTTCACCCAGCTGATCAACAACTGGATGGGCGACCACGGCAAGCTTCGCCAGCTGGACTGTCAGTTCCGCGGCTTCCACTGGCAGGGCGACGCCTGCCGGCTCTTCGCCGAGGTGACGGGCAAGCGGGTCGAGAAGGGCGAGCACCTGGTCGACCTCAAGATCTGGACGATGAGCCACCCGCGCGGTGAGCGCACCACGGACGGCACCATGATCGTCGAGCTGCCTTCGAAGGCGGGCGCCTGAAGATGGGAGCCCTCGAAGATCTACGCGTCGTCGAACTCGGCAGCAGTGTCTCGGCTCCCTTCTGTGCGCGGCTGTTCGCCGACGTCGGAGCCGAGGTCATCAAGCTGGAGTCGCAGGAAGGCGACCCCTCCCGGAGCTACGGTCCGTTCCCGGACGGCCGGGCGGACTCGGAAGAGAGTGGGATGTTCCACTATCTGAACGCGGGCAAACGCGGCGTCGTACTCGACCTCGCGAATGCCGATGGACTCGCGTTCTTCCACGAGCTGCTCGCGAGTGCGGACGTCTTCATCGACAACAGCGAGCCCGCCGAGTTCACGCGGCTCGGGCTCGATTCTGCGGCATTGCTCGAGCGCCACCCGCACCTGGTGGCGGTGTCGATCTCGCCCTACGGCCGTAGCGGGCCGTGGGCCGATCGGCCCGGTTGCGACCTGACCGCGCAAGGAGCGAGTTCCCTGCCCCTCGCGCTCGGCATGCCCGAGCGTGAGCCGCTCTCGATCCCCTTCGAGCAAGCCGGTTACCAGGCCGCCTTCCACGCCTTTGCGGCCGCGCTCGCGGCATTGCACGAGCGACGCTCCTCCGGCCTCGGCCAGGGCATCGACATCTCGACCGCTCAGGTGATGGCCTACTGCGTCGGCGGCATGCACCTCGTGGGCGCCAAGGGCGGCGCCAAGTGGGGCCAGCGCAGCACCCAGATGAAGGGCGGGATGTACCCGACCGGCTTCTTCGCGTGCAAAGACGGCTTCGTCTGCATCGCGTCGCAGACACCCAAGCAGTGGGAGGCCTTCCTGGCTCTGATGGACAACCCGAAGTGGGCGAAGGAGGGTCAGGCGGGCAATGCCGTCTACCTCGGTCTCGTCGACTCGAAGCCCGCCGACAAGCACTTCCGCGGCTGGCTGATGGAATACACCCGCGAGGAGTTGCTCGCGATGGCGGTCGCCGAGAGCATCATCATGGGCGTCGCACAGACGGTCGATGAGGTGCTCGCAAGCGAGCAGTACGCCTTCCGTGAGCTCTGGGGTGAGATCGAGGTCGGCGGCACGCCGGTGCGCGTTCCGAAACCGGGCTACCAACTCGCGAAGACTCCGACACGGATCACCCGACGCGGCCCCGGCCTCGACGCCGACGGCCCGAGCCTGCGCGCAAACCCGCCGGCGGCGATCCGACTCGAGCGGGGAACGCAACGGCAACGCGCGCTCGAAGGCGTGCGCGTGCTCGATTTCGGCTGGAACTGGGCCGGCCCGATGGCGGGTCAGCTGCTCGCCGACCTCGGCGCCGAAGTCATCCGAGTGGAGAGCGCAAAGCGCCAGGACCTGATGCGCTTCCTCGACTACACCTCCTGGTTCTTCTGCCACAACAACCGCAGCAAGATGTCGACCACCTTCAACCTCCGAAAGCCCGAAGCACAAGAACTCGTGCAACGGCTCGCGGCCAAGGTCGACATCGTGATGGACAACTTCGCAGCCGGCGTGATGAGCAAGAACGGCCTCGGTTACGACGCACTCGAGAAGTCGAATCCGGAGATCATCGCGGTGTCGATGAGCATGGCGGGGCAAGCAGGACCGTTGTCGGCGATGCGCGGCTTTGCGTCGATCGCAACCGGCTACTCGGGAACCGAGTTGATGGTCGGCTATCCGGAGATCGACACCTCGACCGGCCTGCTGCCCTTCGGCCTGGGCGACACCACCATGGCGATCCAGGCGGTCTGCGGTGCACTCATCGCGCTGCACCATCGCGCGCGCACCGGCGAGGGACAATTCGTCGACGTGAGTCAGATCGACTCGGCGGCAGCGACGGTGGGCGAGCCGATCCTCGACTACCAGCTCGCCGAAAACGTCGCGGGCCCGCAGGGGAACACGCATCCGCAGTACTTCCCGCACGGGATCCATGCGGCCGCCGGCGAGGAACAGTGGTTGGCCCTCGGAGTGCGCGATCACGCCGAGTGGAGCGCCTTGTGTGGCGTGATCGGGC
>CAXMSF010000304.1:0-5056 GCA_964196055.1 uncultured Gammaproteobacteria bacterium
GCCCCCGCGCAGGCTCCGACCAAGGCGCCGACTCAGGCCCCCGCCCAGGCGCCGACCAAGGCACCCGCCAAGAAACCGGCTCTGGGGGGAGGCCAACCGAAACCTGGGGGTCCGTCCGGTGGGCCTCGGCGCCGCTAGGCCGCGCAGCGGCGCGGCTCGCCGTGGACGCCCGACCTGGGCGCCCATGGTCGCCGCTATGTGCTTCCTCGGCGCGTGTATCTCGACGCCGCCGGCGAACCTCCCCGTCGCCGCGGGCTCGAAGGTCCAGGCGAAGCCTCGGTCCGCTCTGGCTGCCTCCGGCCGCTCCAAAGAGATCTTCGTCGCCACGACGTTCTCGGGCGGCGGCACTCGCGCCGCTGCATTTGCGTACGGGGTACTCCAAGAACTCGCGGCGACCCATGTACTGCTCGGCGGCGAGCGACGGCGTCTCGTCGATGAAATCGACCTCATCTCGTCGGTTTCGGGCGGAAGCTTCACCG
Organism: uncultured Gammaproteobacteria bacterium; assembly: GCA_964196055.1. Lineage (GTDB taxonomy): Bacteria > Myxococcota_A > UBA9160 > UBA9160 > SMWR01 > JAFDEI01. Next base: position 480 of record CAXMSF010000304.1, read on the forward strand.
CAGCCTATTTCGGGTTGTTCGGCGACCGGATCTTCGAAGATTACGAGCAGGTGTTTCTGCGTCGGAATCTGCAGGGACGCCTCGCCGTCGAAATGTTGCGCCCCTTGAACTGGCTGCGACTGTTCCGCGTCGATCGCGGTCAGCTCGCAGCCAACTTATACGATCGAGAGATCTTCGAGGGCGCGACCTTCGCGGACTTCGAGCGAGTCGACGCTCCTGAAGTCATCATCAATGCGACGGACCTCTCGACCGCCGCCCGCTTTCCGTTCTCGCCGGTCGCGTTCGGCTTGATTTGCTCCGATCTCGACAGCTATCCCGTCGCCAACGCGGTGACGGCGTCATCCGCGGTCCCGATCGCCTTCCCGACGGTTCGATTATCGAATTACGCGGGGAGCTGCGACGTCGAGTTCCCCGACGCACTTCAGCGACCCCCCGAAGATGACTCTCCGATGGTACGCCTGGCGAAGCGCGAAATTTTCTCTGCGTACGGAAAGGAACACAACCGCCGCTTCATTCACCTGCTCGACGGAGGACTCTCGGACAACCTCGGACTGCGCAACGCGGTGGCGGCACTCGCAGTCGCAGGCGAGCCGGAGGAGATTGCGCGCGAGATCAAGCATGAGAACGTCCGACAGATCCTGGTGATCGTCGTCAATGCCGAACAACGCAAGAAGAAGCGGCGATGGGACAACGACAACCGAACCGCGTCCCCACTGCAGGTCGTGAGCGGCCTCTCAGGCAGTCAGATCCACAACGCGAACCACATCACGATCGAACTCGCCCGCATGCTCTTCGACGACCTTGGACGCGCCTTGTCGCGCCCTGGCTCCCCCGTGGCCGTCGACCTCGTCGAGGTGAGCTTCGAAGAACACACGGACGATGCCGAACGGGAATTCCTGGGCGACGTAGAAACGAGCTTCCGATTGAGCGACGAGAAGGTCGACAGACTCATCTCCGCAGGGAGAGAGATCCTGCGTGGCTCGGCCGCGTTTCAGCGCGCCGTGGGTCGATTGGACGAGTCGGTGCACGAGTAGAAGAGCGCGCGCTATCGTGTTCGAACCGCGGGGATTCCGCCCAATCGATTGCCACCATTCCGAATCCGCTTAGAGGCTGCCGTGCCGAACAACTCCCGAGGCAACCGCTTCCACGAAGACGTCAACGAATATTTTGCCGAGGGCGCGCGCCACACTTCACTGCCGGCGGGGATCCTGCGCCAGGTCGAGGTCTGCAACGCCGTCTATCGCATGGCGTTTCCCGTCGTGGACGACGACGGCGAGGTGCAGGTGGTCGAGGCCTACCGAGCCGAGCACAGCCAGCACCGACTCCCGACCAAGGGCGGAATCCGTTACTCGCTGTCGGTCTCGGAGGGCGAGGTGATGGCACTCGCGGCGCTGATGACCTGGAAGTGCGCGGTCGTCAACGTGCCCTTCGGCGGCGCCAAGGGCGGCGTGCGGATCGACCCGAAAGCCCACTCACCCGCCTTCCTCGAACGCGTGACCCGGCGGCTCACGTCCGAGCTCGTGAACAAGCAGTTCATCGGTCCCGACGTCGATGTGCCCGCGCCGGATGTCGGAACGGGCCCGCGCGAAATGGGCTGGATCGCCGACACCTACAAGCAACACGGCCCCGACCGCTTGAACGCGCTCGGCTGCGTAACGGGCAAGTCGATCTCGAACCACGGCGTCGCAGGCCGCGTCGAGGCGACGGGCCTCGGCGCCATTCTCGCGCTCGAGCGCGTGCTCGACGAGCCCGAGGAAGTGAAATCCCTGGGTTGGGACGGTGCGGGTCTCGACGGCCGTCACGTGATCGTCCAAGGCCTCGGCAACGTCGGCCTTCACGCGGCGCGCGCAGCGCGCGAACGCGGCGCGCTCGTGACCGGCCTCTCGGTGAGCGACGGTGCGCTGTTCGCCCCCGGCGGCCTCGACCCGGACGCGGTTCTCGATCACCGCAGAGAAGCGGGCACACTCGATGGATTCGCCGGCGCGCGCTTCATTGCCGAGCCTGACGAATTGCTCGAGCAAGCCTGCGACGTACTCATCCCCGCGGCGCTCGAACACGCCATCACGAGTTCGAACGCCGCCCGCGTCCAGGCCCGCGTGATCGTCGAAGCCGCGAACGGTCCGGTCGACCGAGTGGCGAGTCGCATCCTGCGCGATGCGGGCTGCCTCGTCGTTCCGGACGTCTACGCCAATGCGGGCGGAGTGATCGTCTCGTACTTCGAGTGGATCAAGAACCTGTCGCACGTGAGTTTCGAGCGCATGACGCGCCGCTACCAGCAAGCCTCGAACGAGAAACTGGTACGCATCCTCGAGAAGCTCGCCGGCCGCGCACCCGATGCAGCCGACGTAGCACTACTGTGTGAGGCACCGAACGAAATCGACTTCGTGCGCACCGCGCTCGAGAACACCCTCGCCATTTCCTGCGAGAAGGTGCGCGAGACACGGAATCGCCATTCGCTACCGGATCTCAGGACAGCCGCTTACACCATGGCAATCCAGCGTGTCGGCGAGGCCTATCTCGAAGCGGGAATCTACCCCTGAGTCACACCGAAGCGCGCAGCGAACGACGTCGACTCCAGGATGCAGGGCTGATCGCCGGCCCACTGCTCGCGGTACTCGTCGGTGTCACCTTGCCGGAGACCTACGCCGACGCTTCCGGCGAAATCGTTCCACTCGACGCCGCCGGCCGGGCGACGACCGCTGTCGCGGTCTGGATGGCCTGCTGGTGGCTCAGCGAGGCGATCCCGGTCTACGCCACCGCACTCCTGCCACTCGTGCTGCTGCCTCTGCTCGGCGCCGCGAGCATGAAAGCCGCCGCCGCACCCTACGCCCACGAGTTGATCTTCCTGTTCATGGGCGGTTTCATGATCGCACTCGCGATGGAGCGCTGGGGCCTCCACCGACGCATCGCCCTTGCGACCCTACGCCTCGCGGGCAACCAGCCAACCAATATCGTGGGAGGCTTCATGTTCGTGACGGCGGCCCTCAGCATGTGGGTCTCCAATACCGCGACGGCCATCATGTTGCTGCCCGTCGCGACGAGCGTGATCGCCCTCGTGGCGCGCCAGCACGGCGGCGCATCGACCGCGGAGGTCGTCGCCGACTCCGCCTCGCCGCTGCGCAATTTCGCGCTGTGCCTGCTGCTCGGCATCGCCTACTCGGCGTCGATCGGAGGCCTCGCCACCCCGATCGGTACGCCGCCCAACGTGCTGCTCCTCTCGTATGTGAAGACCCACCTCGGACGCGAGATCAGTTTCGTGCGCTGGATGGGTGTCGCGCTGCCGCTGGTGGTGGTTCTGCTTCCGCTCACGTGGCTGCTGCTCACGCGCGTCCTCTACCCCATCCGGCTCGGCCCGATCGAAGGCGGCCGCCGGCTCTTCAGTCGGGCGCTGCACGAACTCGGCCCGCTCAGCCGCGGCGAACGCAGTGTGCTCGTCGTCTTCCTGCTCGCCGCAGCCGCGTGGATCTCACGCCCGCTGCTCAACGGCCTCGAATTCGCCGGAGCGCGGCCCTTGGCCGGCCTCACCGATGCCGGCATCGCGATGATCGCCGCCATGCTGCTCTTCTTGGCACCAGGGGAACGCACGCCGCGCCGCTTCGCGCTCGACTGGGAAACCGCGATCAAGCTGCCCTGGGGAATCCTGTTGCTCTTCGGCGGCGGCTTGAGCCTGGCCGCGGCGATTCAGGCCAATGGCGTAGGGGAATTCCTGGCCAGCCTCGCCGCCGGCCTCGCGGGCACCCCGTCGCTCGTGATCGTGCTGTCCGTCGTGGCGGGAATCGTCTTCCTCACCGAACTCACGAGCAACACAGCCACGACCGCCACCCTGATCCCCGTGCTCGCGGCGATGGCACCCGGGCTCGGCCTCGAACCCTTGACCCTGATCGTCCCGGCCGCGCTCGCGGCGAGCTGCGCCTTCATGCTCCCCGTCGCCACTCCACCCAACGCGATCGTCTTCAGCTCGGGCCTCGTCAGCATGCCGGAGATGAGCCGTGCGGGCTTCTGGCTCAACTGGCTCGCGATCGCGCTCATTACCGCGCTCGTCTACGCGGTGGTGATTCCAACCATCTAGAAATGAGCGTTTCAGAAGAATCGACTGGGCGAAGCTGCCGCCACATCGACGCCCACGCATGGCGACGACTCTGATATGATCCTCCCGCCCGTGGGAAAGCCAGTCAAACCAGGAGGGGCCCGCTGATGTTTCGCATATTCGCCACATCCATCGCGCTCGCGTTTCTCGTCGCCACCGCAGTCCAAGCCGAGGCTCCTCCCGAAGAGGAGGAGGACTTCTCGCGCCAGGGCTTGTACCTCGGCGCCTACGGGGTCTACGCGCTCAACGCGTATCGCAACACCGGCAAGGACTACGGCAACAGCCCCGGTGCGAACTTCCGCGTCGGTTACCGCGGCAACGAATGGTTCGCGATGGAGGCGGTGCTCGAATGGATCCACAACTTCGAAAGCCACAGCCCGGATGTCCAGGCTCGCACGATCATCGGCGGTGTGAACGTCAAGGGCTACCCCTTGCAGGGACGCTTCCAGCCCTATGGGCTGATCGGTTTGAACGGTTACGACATCAACTC
>CAXMSF010000305.1:0-19859 GCA_964196055.1 uncultured Gammaproteobacteria bacterium
GTCGATTTCAATGAGACGGTCGCCAGTTTCATCGGACAGGAGGCAAGCGTACAGTTCTACGCCGACACCGAAGGCGCAACCGCGGCTGAAACGCGCCGTGCAGCAGTCGACGATTCGCGTGCCCTGTCGGCGATACTGACCAGGCTACGCGACCGGATCGAAGCGCTGTACCAGGAAACCGAGCCGGGAGTCGAACGGAAACGCCGAAGAGAGGCACTCGAAATCACCGCCCGCGAGGAACTCGCAGCGCTTGCATTGCGCGGGCGCGACGGCACGTCGTTGGCCCAGAGCATTCGTCTGAATGATGCCTGCGTGGCGCTCTCGGGAACCTACAGCGCTGGGATCGAACGCTATGTCGCGAATCTTGCGACCCTTGACGGAAATCTGCCCGAGTTCATCGCGCGCCTGCGCGCGTCCGCAGACGCTCCGGATCCAGCCGAGGCCCTGCTCGCGCCTTAGCGCCGAATCCTGAACGATTCCGAACCGCATCGCCTGCCAGCTGCGGGCTGCCTGCCGCAAAATGAATCGCCCTCACGGCCGTTCGTATCTCATGCGCAACCCTTCACCCGCCGATGAAATGGCCGTGGCCGAAGACCGTCTCGCCCAGAAAAGCGACGCCGACGCGAATTCCCCGATGCTGAATCCTGAAGTAGCCCGGGAGCACGCCGACCGTTTACGCGCGAACGTCGAGCGGGCGCTCCGAGGCAAGCCCGATGTCGTGCGGCGCGCCGTCGAGACGTTGATCGCGCGGGGCCACCTACTGCTCGAAGACGTTCCGGGCGTAGGCAAGACGACGCTCGCCCACGCGCTCGCACGCTCGATCGATGCGGAATTCCGGCGCGTGCAATTCACGAGCGACCTGCTCCCCGGTGACCTTCTCGGTACCTCGATGCCCGAGATCCGCGATGGAATCCCCACCGGAAACTTCGCGTTTCAGCCAGGTCCGATCTTCGCCAACATCGTGCTCGCGGACGAGATCAACCGCGCGAGTCCAAAGGCACAGTCCGCCCTGCTCGAGGCAATGAGCGACAACTCCGTCAGCGTGGACGGCGTGACCCGCCGTCTGCCCGAACCGTTCTTCGTCGTCGCAACGCAAAACCCGCTCGAGCACCACGGGACCCACCCGCTTCCGGAGTCTCAGCTCGACCGGTTCATGATCAGCACCGCGATCGGCTATCCCGACCCCGAAGACGAGGCCGCTGTACTGCGTGAAGATCCGGCGCACTCCTCCCTGCCAGGGCTCACCCCGGTCGTCACGATCGACCAGGTCGTCGCAATGCAGTCGACCGCGGAACGGATCAAATTCGACGAGTCCCTGGTCTCGTACCTGCTCGCGATCGTGCACGAAAGCCGCGATCACGAATCGCTCGAGTTGGGAGTCTCACCGCGTGCGGCCATCGCGTTGCGACGGGCCGCCCAAGCTCGGGCGCTCGTAGACGGACGGGACTACTGCATCCCCGAAGATGTGCGCGACCTCGCCGTCGACGTGCTCTCGCACCGGATCGTCGTCGACCCGCGCTCCGGTCGCGCTCGGGGCGGAGAGGAAACGGCGTGGGTGATGCGAGAAATTCTCGAGCGGATTCCAGTCCCGCTCTGAAGGATCGGCTGCAACGCTGGCTGAGTCCACCACGGAAACTCCGCCCCACGCGCGCGGGGTGGATCTTCTGCGTGCTCACGTTCGGCGTCGGATTCGCTGCGCTCAACACCGGCAACAATCTGCTCTACCTGGTGCTGTCGTTGATGCTCGCATTCCTGGTGCTCTCGGGAGTGATGTCCGAATCGGCGCTACGCGGAATCCGCGTGCGCCGCCAACTGCCGCGCGATCTATTCGCGGGTGAGACCACCGCCGTCGGCCTCGAAATCTCGAACCACCAATCGCGCATCCCCGCATTCGCGGTCCTCGTAGAAGACCGCATCCGGGAGGACGGCCAAGACGAACGCGCGGGCGGCCGCGCCTTTGCCCTCCGCGTCGACCCGGGCACCGTCGAAGTGCGCTCGTACAACATCACTCCGACACGTCGAGGAAATATAAAATTCCTTTACTATCAGGTGTATACACGCTTCCCCTTCGGACTATTCTCGAAGTCTCTCAGGATCGAATCCGAAGCGGATTCGCTGGTCTATCCGAGGGTCGAGAGCGTCGGGATTCCGACGTCATTCGGTGACGCTCGGGGCGGCGGCGAACGGGTGACGGGCCCCGGCGGCACCGGCGCCAATGCGGTCGGCCTTCGCGAGTTCGAACACGGCGACACGATTCGCCGGATCCACTGGCGAGCCTCGCTGCGACACCGGGCGCTGCTCGTCACCGAAACCGACTATGAACACGAGTCGGAAGTCGAGGTGCGCCTGCGGACCCGCAACGTGCCGAGCGGTGATCCGTTCGAAGATCGGGTTTCGTGGGCCGCGTCCGAGATCGTCGCGCTGATTGCCGCGGAGAACCGGGTGGTACTACGCACCGATGGCCGCTGCTTCCCGGCCGGGTCGGGTCGACTCCACCGATCTCGCTTGCTCAGCTATCTCGCTCTGGTCCAGCCCGACGCAACCGTCGCCCGGGAACGGTCATGAGCCGGCGCGCATTCCGGATCGATGTCGCCGAACCGCGCCCAGCCTCCGCCTGGGCGCTCGTCACCCTCGCGAGCGCTTCGCTCTGGATCACGCAGCAACTCGCAATCTGGGTCGTCGCGATTCAGGGTTTCTTCCTGCTCTACTCGTTGGCGACGCGCGCGCAACCTCGACGCTGGCAGAAATCTCCGATCGCGCTCAACGTAGGGATGTTCTTCATCGTGTTCGTGACGATTCGGGTTGCGCTGCGCGGCGGCCCATCCACGATCGCCCTCGCGCATTTCGCGGCACTCACGCAGGCATTGCAACTCGTCGACGCGCGACCACGCCGCACCGAGTTCCTGCTGGTCGCGTTGGCGCTCTTCCAGGTAGTACTCGCCTCGAATCTCACCGACAGCGTGTTCTTCCCTCCGCTGCTGATCGCTTTCACCTTCGCAACGGTCTGGACGCTGATCGTCCACACACTTCGCAGCGAGGCCCTCGAGGCAGGCGACCACGCAGCCGCGTCCCGCGCCCTTACACCCGGAGTGCTGAAGATGACCTTCTTCGCGACCGGTGCCTCGGTCGCACTCGCGCTGGTGATCTTCATCGTGTTGCCGCGACTGCACGCGAGTGTCCTCAACGCCTCCGGCATGTCCCGAGTGACCGCAACATCGGGCTTTTCCGACAAGGTCACACTCGGTGCACTCGGCACCATCCGGCAGGATCCAACCGTGGTGATGCGCGTGGAAACCACCTTCGGCAAGGCGCCCGGGCGCGAAGACGCGTATTGGCGTGGCCTGGCGTTCGACCGCTTCGACGGCAGCAATTGGTCGATCACGCCGCTCGGCCGCGACCCGGTACCCGGAAGCGCCGAAGGCGGCGTGACGTTTACGCATCAGCCTGACCGCGTGAATCTGATCCAGACGATCGTACGCGATCCGGTCGAGGCCGGAGTGCTGTTCGGCATCGGCCTGAAGCGCGGCGTACAGGGAACCATCCGGCAGCTCGAGACCGATTCCAACGGCGGGCTCTACGCACGCGCACAGAGCCACGAGCGCGTCCGCTATACGATCAAGAGTGAGCGAAGCAAGTGGGGCGACGCGGCACTCGAGCGCGACAATGCGGTACTCCCGAAATGGCAGGGCAACCGCTACCTCCAATTGCCCGAGCTCTCATCCGCAGTCGCGATTCTCGCCCATGAAATCACGCGCGAGAAGACTCGCGACGCTGATAAGGCGCGCGCGATCGAACGCTACTTGTTCGTGAACGGCCGTTACAGCGACACCCCGCCGACCCTCGACGATTCAGGGGGAGAATCGACGCTCGAGCACTTCTTGTTCCAGAGCATGGCCGCGCACTGCGAATATTATGCATCCGCGTTCGTCGTACTCGCGCGCAGCGTCGGCCTGCCCGCTCGCCTCGTCAATGGCTTTGCGGGGGGACGGGCCAACCGGATCGGGAACTTCGTCGAGGTTTCGCGCGCAGACGCCCACGCCTGGGCGGAAGTCCACTACGATAGAGCCGGATGGGTCCGCTACGACGCGACCCCGCCCGACCTCCGGGTTCGCGCGCTCGCGCCGCTGACGCTCGATGAGCGCGTCCGTGAACTCGCCAGCGCCATGGAACTCTGGTGGTTCCAGCGCGTGGTCGGATTCGACCGCTCGGATCAGATTCATGCGATGAAGCGCGCCTGGACCGGCTGGGCCGGCTCGAGGCGCCCACGAAACGAGATGGTTCGCGGTAACGAAGCCAACATCTGGCAGGGCCTCGAAAGCACGCCATGGCGCGAAGGCACCGTTCTCGCGCTGTGTTTCGCGGGCAGCATCAGCGCACTGTGGTGGTTGCGTCCGAAGACGCACCGCAAGGGGCTGCCGATCGCGTACTCGGACGGCCTGGATCTGCTTGCGCGACACGGACTCAGACGCGCGCCGACCGCGACCGCACGCGATTTCGCGGCTGCGGTTCGCGTCGCCCACCCCGCCGCCGGGCCGGCCTTCGAGGCGATCACGGAAAGCTATCTCAGCGAGCGCTTCGGCGGCTTCCCGAGCGCCGGCGTCGGCGATCACCTCGACGCACTCCGCATGGGCCTCGCGCACGCGACCCGGCGTCGGAAGCAACGCAGGCGCATCAAGACCAGCCGCTAATCACCCGATAGACGAGAATGTCCGCGTCACTCCCCACCGGCCGTAGATTCATCCAGAAGATCCTCACCTACACGGGTATTTACGCGGCGCTCGCCTGTGTCGTCATCAGCCTGTATCTCTCCGGCCTGCTGCGGCTGACGACCCAACAGTGGCAGGGATTCTTCCAGATTGTCGCGGGCGTGTTCGTGTTGATCTTTCCCGCGATGAACCTCGTGCATCGCCGCGTGCTGCGGCGGATCCAACGCTGTCTCGACCAGCTCGCGACGGGAACCCCACACCCCGGCCAACTCCAGCGCGGCTTCGCCGCAATTGCCGACTTTCCACGTTATTGGTTCGTCTGGGGACTGATGTGGTGGGGGCTCGGAGGAGCCGCCGTTGGCGGTGCGATGTGCCTGCGTTACGACGATTTCACGCTGCGGTCCGCGTTCGTCATCCTGTGTGCGACGATCTCGGCGGCGTTCATCACCGACATCTACTACTACCTCACCGTCAAACGGTTTCTCGCTCCCGCCCGGGCAGCACTGGCCGCAGAGATCGGCGCTCCGCATCTCCGTGCACCGTTGATCCACCGAGTCTCCCTGCGGACCAAGCTGATGGCGGCCACCACCAGCGTCATCCTGGTCACCGCGGTCTTCGCATCCCTGCTGTCGCAGGTGCGCAGCGAACGAGCGGTCGAAGACCACACCCTGCAATTACAGCAGCGGATCCTCGGCGCGCTGACCCAACGCCAGAACCTTTCCTTCACCGACGCCGCAGCCGAGCTGGGTGCGTTGGGGCAGCCCGTGGAGCTACTTCTCTTCGATGCTTCGACGCAACGGTTGATCGCCGGGAACCCGGACGCATTGATTGATTCCAATCGTGCTCGCCTCTTCGATCGCTCGGATAGTTCGGGCGACAGCTCGGGCTTCGACACCCCGCGCAGCTTTTCCTGGCGGCCGCTGCCCGATTCCACGTCCGTCCTCGTCGCGGTTGAACCCGAAGGATTCCGGAGCCATGGCGCCGGAGACGGGGCATTCGCGTTGTTGCTGCTCTTCTCGTCGCTCGTCGCGGTGGGAGTCGCCTACTTGATGGCACGCGAAGTCGGCGACGCCACCGAAGTCCTGCGGGCGGGCGCGGCCCGCATCGCAGACGGTGACCTCCGGCCGAGCGCAATCTTCGAAAGCGAAGATGAGCTCGGGGAACTGGCCCACAGCTTCGAGACGATGACCTCATCGCTGCGCGTCACCATGGAGCGTGTAAACGGGGCCGCTGATCGCATGCAGGAGGCTTCCAGCGAAATCGCAAGCGCAAGTCACAATGTTGCCGACGTCACCCAACTCCAAGTCTGCGGCATCGCTGAAGCAACCGAGTCGATGGGCAGCATCGACGAACAGGTTCGAGACATCGCGGGATCCGCTGGGGACCTCGAACAAGTGCTCGATCAAGCGTCGAGTTCGGTGATGGAAATCGCAGCGACCAGCAACCAGCTCAACCAGGGCGCGAACGACCTCGCCGTGAACGTCGATCAGGTTGCGAGCACTTCCGAGGAAATGTCGCGCAGCATTGCCCAGGTAGCCGAAAGCTCCGATTCGCTGGTGACATCCGCCGACGAGGTTTCGACCAGCATGGATCAGGCCGCAGCCGGCAATCACGAAGTGGCGAAGAATACCGACGAAATTGCGCGCCTCGCCGGCCTGATGAGTCAGCTGTCCGAACAGGGCCGGAGCCACGTATCCGAGACCATCGAAGCGATGACCGCAATCCACACCGCCACGGCAAACGCGAACCAGGTGATCGGAAGCCTCGCCGACAACACCAAGGAAATCGGCAGCGTGATCGAAGTGATCGACGACGTCGCAGACGAATCCGGACTCCTGGCCCTCAACGCAGCAATCATCGCAGCCCAAGCCGGTGAACACGGGCGGAGCTTCGCCGTCGTCGCCGAACAGATAAAGCGACTCGCCGCAAGAGTTTCCGCAAGCACCAAGGGCGTCGCGCATTTGATCCAATCGGTGCAGGAGCAAACACAAGAAACCCGAAATGCCATCGAGAACAGCGTCGAGATCGTTGATCGTGGCGTGATGCTCGCAGGCCAGGCAGGTGCGTCGCTCGAGAAGATCACACACGCCGCGAGCGAGAGCGGCGAGCAGATCGATTCCATCGTCGAAACGATGAAGAACCAGGCGGAGGCCGTCTCCTACGTCGCAAACCTGATGGAGAGCGTGCAGAGCGGAACCGGCCGGATTCGAAGCGCAATCGCCGAACAAGAGCGCAGCACCACGCTACTCCAACAAGGCGCCAGCTCGAGTGGCGAAACCGCAAACCAGCTGCGGCGCTCCACCGATGAGCAGGCGCAGAGCACCACGGCAATCGGTCGGAACATGGAATCGATTCATCAGTCCGTGGGCCGGATCAACAAGAACCTGAAACAGCAGAGCAGCTCCTGCAGTCAGGCAGTGGAAGTTCTAGACCAGGTGAATGTCAGTACCGAGTCGAACAAGCAGTCGGTGCAACGACTCCAGGATGCAATGAGCGTTCTTCAGGAAAAATCCGACGAGCTTCGAGAAGAGGTGGCGCGCTTCCGCGTCTGAGCCACTCCGCGCTCAGGTGCGCGGCAACTCCACGACGTGTCGATCCACCCAGCTCGTGCGCAACGAGCGAAGCCTCCGCGCCAGCCACACCTGAATTTTGATCAAAGCTTGATGGAAGCCCCCTGGCTCGCCCAGTACGGTGCGAATGATGCCGGGGAGCCAAGTGAAATCACAGAACTCTGAACGCTGAAAGTTCGCTGCGAGTCGATCCTGCAATCGGCCAAGGATAAAGCGCAACGCGACGACCACCAAGACCTCGAGCGTCCCCACGTTCCTGATGAATCGCCCCGGCCGAGATCGATCAGAGGAGCACGCGATGAAAGGCTTCGCGGCGTTGAACCGGCTTCGCTTCTCCATCCAGAACAAATGCAGCATGCCCCTTGTTCCCCTGGGCCTCAGCCTGCTCCTCCTTGCATCGTCACCCTCCACAGTTTCAGCCAAGAAGATGCGCTGGGAGGGAACGATGCAGTTCGATCTCGGCGCCTATTCACCGGTAACCTTTGCCGGCTCCGGAGTGGCCATGATCAACAATTCGGGCGGAGGCGCTCAGCTCGAGAGCCTTCGCATCGATGGCGGAATTTCCGGCAGCGACACGATTCCGGTCACTGACCCGAATGTCTCGATCAGCATTCGAAGCCTTCGCCTTTCGCCACAACTCGGCACCGGGACATTGGGTCCCTTCTGGCCGGTAGAGCCCTGGCCGGCGACCCAACTCAGCCGCAACACGATTCCGGTACGGGGTGATCTTCGGATGTGCACGCTCTATCCCGGCTGCCGAACCGGAAGCACGATTCGACTCAGCCGACATTCAGGAGCGGAAGCCGTTGGTGTTGGCGGCACGATGACGGCAGGCGGCTATGGGCCTCTTCGCATTTCCATCGAGGCCGCTCCCTGGACCGTCTATTCCACCACCCTGTTCGTACACACCGAAAATAGCGGCACGGTCGCCTGGAGCCGATCCGGATGGATCCACGGGCCCTCCTCCTCGTCGTCGTCAGCAGCCACGACAAGCGGGGCCCTGCAACTCGTCACCCCGCTGCTTCTGCGAAGCAACACCGGCATGTATTTGCCCGGCTTCGCTTCCCTGACCCTCCGGTTCGTGCCTGAACCGGGATTCTTATTGCTGATTGCAGTAGGGCTCACAGGCCTGATCTGTCTTCATCGAAGCACGATTGCGCGGTCCCGAATGAAAGAGAGAGGGAACCGCCATGAAGCTCCAGGCTCACGGACGCCGCATCGCTAGCCGCACCTTCGCATCGACCCAATCCGACAGCCGCATGAAATTCGGAACTCGAATGCATCATGCTTGGCATTTCATCCAGACACTGGCGAGAACCGTTCTGGTCCTGTTGCTTTGCTTCCACCTCCTCACCGGGTGTGAAGGAAATCTCGCCCGGGCCATATATCCAGACTCGCCCGAGCCGCAGGCCGGCCTGCGGGACTATCAGAGCCCTCTGCTCAGGCGGGTTCCCGGCGGGCTGGTAAATACCGCCGGCGGCAACCTGTTCGTGTCGCTGAGCGGCCTCTCGCTGGATACCGCACTGGGGAAGGAAGAAATCGCACCGAGCTACAACTCGGCCACCAACGAGTGGCGCTTCGGCGTCATCGACATGACCTACGATGGGACGACCTTCATGGACCAGACGGGAAGCGAATACGACGTCAGGGCCGTGATCGAAGGAACGGCCATCCCAGGGAGCGTCTGGATCAAGGTCGATGCCGACACCATCAGGGCCAAGGACGGGCTCACCTTCGAGTTCGCAGGCGGTGTTCTCGTCGCGAAGCACAGGGTTGGCCAGCAATGCCCGAGAATCGTGTACGAAGACGTCCCTGCGTCGGCTCAGATCGAGATTCGCCAGCGGGACTGCAGTGTTCGCGGGGAATGGTCCACCTACAACACCGACCTCCTCAGCCTGAGTCTAGACCGGACTGGACGAGTCGTGGAGGTCATCGACCGAGCCGGCCGCGGTGCGATCTACACCTACGACGGAAGCGGGAGGCTCGCCACAGCCCGTGACGGACTCGACGTGGAGCAAGGCACGCCAGGCTACCGGCTCGAGTACTCGGGCATCAACGGGCCGCTGACGGCCATGGTCAACAACGAGGGAGAACGAATCGAATACGAGTACCAACGCAAGGTCGCATTGGGAGACCTCCGGTTGCGCTTCGCCACCCAGGTGGCTCAGGGGGGTGAAGGCAGCCGCCAATACCGCTTCGACTACTACGCCGGCTCGAATCCCGATTCCGGCGAAACCGTTGTCACCGACCCCATGGGCGACAGCGAGCGCTACAGCTTCGATGTCGACCGGCGGGTATCCCGAATCGATTTCGAGACCGTCGCTGAGAGTGAATCCTTCACCTACGCGGGCAACGCGTTACGGACGGCCTCTCACAGCTTCGCCAATGGAAGCACCGAATCCTACACGCGAGATGTCAACGGAGACATCCTGACGATTACGCAACCCTCCGGAAACGTGGTCGTGCACACCTATGCGGACGCCAACAACCCCTTCCCCTACAACCGAGCCATGGCGACCAAACAGGATGACCTCGGAGCCCTCGGAACCTGGACCTACACCGAGGATGCACCGATCGACTACAAGCGCCTCGCGACAGCCTCGAATGGTGAAGGCGAGCGAACCCAGTACGCCTACCACCCCTCCACCGGGTACACACGGCTGGCGTCGACCACCTTTGCCAACGGGATCGTGCGAGAATTCACCGGATACAACGCGCTCGGTCACGCGACGCAGATCGCGCATGGGCAGATCGCCGGTTTTGCCACCTTCGACGAGGTCGGGAACCAAACCGGGGGCAGCGACGGGACCTCGCCTGAAATTGGCGGCATCCTCGCTCGACACTTCGATGCCGACCGCAATCCGGTCGAAGTGACGGTGGCGGATACCGACGGACAGGCGGCAACCATCCTACTGCCACGCGGAAGTGACGGGCGGATCCTCTCCATCGACCGCCCTCCGCTGGGCCTCGGTGAGGGTCCCGATCATCGCTTCACGTACGACACGCTGGGACAGGTGGTGCGGAGGGAGGAAATGGTCGACGGCGCCTGGCAGTCGACGACCTACACGCATGACGCCCGCGGAAGAACGGGTGAAGCACTCCCCAACGGCATGAGTCGGGAATGGCTGCGCGACCAGCGGGGTCGTATCACGGAGCATCGAATCTTCCGGGATGGCGTTCTCGACGGCGAGATCGTCTTCACCTACTCGAATGGCAATCTGGTTCAGATCGACGACAGTGAACGCGGTCCGACGGTCTACTCCTATGATACGGCGGGCCGGTTATCGCTGATCCGGTACACGGGCGGTGAAACGACCGAGCGCGAATTCGACCTGCGCTCAAGGCTCGTGAAGGAGACGTACCGACAGTCCGACGCGAGTGTGGTGAAGGTGCTGGAGCGCGAGTATGACCTGGCAAACCGGGAGAAGCGCGTCTACGACGACGGTCAGCTCGTCATCGACCGGACCTTCCGGAATGGCCAGCTCGACAGCGTCGAGACCGGTAACGGTCTCGAGCGACGATTCAGCTACGAGCCTGTGTTCGGCCTGAGGAGCGGCGCGAGCACGACGAGCGAAAGCCTGGAGGTCCTCGAAAGCACTGCCCTCTCCTCCGGGCTGACGGCGAGCCCGGTAAACTGGGAGATCTCCGCCACCACCAGCGTTTCCGAGCTCGGAGATGTCGAAACGATCTTCACGGTCGGTCCCGGGACGGACCCGGACGAGCCGGGTTCCGAAATCGGCAAGCGAGTGTTGGCCTGGGCCAATGGAATGGCGGACTCGCGATCCTATGCATACGATGGTCTGAGCAATCAAGTCGACGACGCAGACGGTGACTCCTACGGATACAATCCGGAGGGAAACCGGCTGCTCGCAGCGACGGTCGCGGGTACACCCGTGGCCTACGCCTACGACGCCGCCGGATTCGCCATCTCACGAAATGGCGTTCCCATCGAGTGGACGGCCGCCGGGCAGATGACAGCTTACGACGTCTACGAGGCCGAGTGGGACATGCAAGGTCGGCCTCTGCGAGTCACTGACACCAGCATCACCCCGGCCGCGATTCGGGATTGGTCTCGATGGGGTGGCCGCATCGAGGTGGACGGCGACGGCTTCCTGGTGGCGCTCGATCTAGGAGAAGTCGTGCTCGGCTTCGGCGGGGCCCGGCGCTACCGCCACTTCGACTTCCGCGGCAACGTGAGTTTCGTGTCGGACGAGAGCGGAATGATCGTCACACTCTACGAGTACTCCCCCTACGGCGTGAATGCCGTGATCGGCGACACGAGCGACACGACTCACTTCGTCGGAAAGAGTGCGATCGACCCGTTCATGCTGCTGGGGGCGCGGATGTACGACCCGCTGGTGGGGAGATTCATCTCGCCGGACCCCGTGTTCAATCTGTTGAATCAGTACACCTACACACTTGGAAATCCGATCTGGTTCAGCGATCCGACGGGGCGCACGAACACCATGGATGGCCTGAGGGTAGGAATCAATGCCATGGGTATGACCCTCGCTATCGCGGGGGTAGCAACCGCAGTCACTGCAGGCGGGGGCGTCTTCATCGCCCTGTCCGTCGTTGCAGTACCGCTCGCCATCTTCGGCTTCGCAGACTCCGTCGGCGTATTTACAGCGTCCGCCCCCATCCAAACCGCGACCAACACCGGTTGCGGTTGTACAAAGACACTCACCATCGGGGCTGATCCCGCTCAAGCCGAAAATCCATCCGGAGCCGCCCCATCTGGCGGTGACGACGGAGGAGACGGAGGCGCGATATCTGGGGGAGGCACCGGCGGCTTGGGCGGTGGCTTCGGCGGCGGCTTCGGTGGTGTTCCCGCTTGCGGTCTGACTGGGATTGAATTTCTCTTCTTCGTCGGGTGGGCCCTGGGTCGCAAGAACAAGCAAAGGAGTACTCGATGACAACTCGCAAGTTGACACCTCGCACGAGACAGATGCTCCTCGTGAGTCTCATCACCTTCTGCTGGACGCTGGCCGCTGCGTCGGCGTTCGCAGGAAGCGTGTCCCACAACAACTGGTGGTACATCGCGGCGATCGTGTTCTTCGTCAACGGATTCGTGCCCTTCCCGTTTCTCCACTATCTCCTCGCTCCGGGCGAGACGCCCGGAGAGGCACACGCGACACTTCTTGGCAGGACGCCCCCCGACAAGAAGCGGATTGCCCTCGCGACCCTCTGCGCGTTCAGTTGGGTGATGTCCGCTGGCTGCGTGATCGCGAGTTGCTTCGCTCAGGATGGCGCGTGGCACATCGAAGCAATTTCGTTCTTCATTAGTGGGCTCGTATTCTTCGGGGTTCTCCGGAAACTCCGAACTTCGGAGGCGGATAGCGAGCGGCCAGCGGCGAGCGAGCAGTAGCAAGCGGGCGGCAGGCTCCGGTGGCATCGGCCGCGCAGCCATTCGCTCCACAGCCGCGATTTTCTCGCCATGTCCGAAACCTGGACGGTCGGTCGTTATCTCGTGACGCGCCTGGAACAAGTCGGCGTCTATTCCGGCGCGTTATCTGAGGAGAGCGTGCGGCGCACGGTCGAGGAAGCCGACGCCGTGCTGAGCATCGGCGTCTGGATGAGTGACATCAACCTCGACATCTGTACCGCGCAGATTGACGTCGGGCGCCTGATTCATGCCACCGCCGATCGCGTACGGATCAAGCGGCACTACTTCGACGACGTCTATCTCGGCGACTTCATCGCAGGGTTGAGCGGGCGCGCCGCCGCGGGTCGACTCGTCACGCCCGCTCGATGAACAGAACATGCCATTCGTCGCCGAGTTGCTTCGATACCTGGTCGCTGGCTTCCTGCTCGGTCGCACAACTCACGAGAAAGCTGTTCCGCTTGCCGGAGGCGGTTTCGACGGCGTGGATTCGGAAGCGTTTCGCCGCGCCCGATCCGTTCACGCCGCTTCGAGATGGGGTGCCCTTCCCGGTTTCGCTTCCCCGGCCAACACCACCCGCTTTCGCGCGGACGCTTGCGGCGGCCTCGGCGTGCTCCGGCGAAATCGCGGCGACGAAGTCGAGGTAGGCCTCTTTGGGTTGCACGAGCGCGAGTCCGACGCCGCCGTGTGCGAGCGTCAACAGCTCCGCAGGTACGACCCTCTTTCGCGCGACTCGGGCCTCCATCGTCACGGGCACTTCGACTCCGGGCAGCAGAAGTCCGACTTCGACCAGCGCGCCGGGCGCCGGTTTGACGTTCGTCTGAACGAACAGCCCGGTGGCGGAGATATCGATCACGATACCCGTGTAACGAGAATTATTCGAAAGGATCTCGCACGAAATGCGCTTCTTCTTTCTGGGCGCGCGTTCGATCATCCCAAAGTCCCTTGCGGTCCGACTTCGGTAGAAATCGACCGGCCGGTAAATTCGCTTTAGGTCGCGAATTTCGCTGCCGTTGGCACCTCAGAGCGCACCGTACAAGCGGTGAGTCTGAGGGATCAAGCGCACGTCGGGCAGGCTCCGTTCCAGTCGCGCCGACAGTTCCAGAAGCCGCTTCGCGGCGGGAGCGGCTCTCACGCCGCCACAGGGCGTCACCGGCTGAACGACCACCGGCACCTCAGGTGAAACCCCCAGGATGCATTGCGTCATCGCATCGATTTCCTCGTCTGTCGTGGCAGGCGTCACCACGACTTTCACCATCACCTCGGGTGCACCGAGCGCGACGCGAAGAAACTCGGCATGCGCCCTGTGAAAATCCTCGACCGGCCCGGATTTCGCGTCGTCGGCGCGGCGCACGTCGCTCGCAAGCTTCCAGTCCATCGATACCACGTCGATGACCGGAAGTACCTCCGTCAACGCATCTGCGTGCAGGCCATGCGTCTCGAGGTGAATGCGCGGGCCACGCTCGCGAAACGCGCGCGCGAGTGCCGTGAGGGGCTTCGGCTGCAGCAGCGGCTCGCCGCCCGTGAAACTCACGAAGCGATGCGACGGCAACTCGAGCGCCTCCGCGGCCGCGATCAACTGCGACAACGGGATCGGATTCGCGACCTCCCGGAACTCGCCGGTGCCACGCTCGCTCTCGAGCCGAGCCGTCTTCGCGAGCGCCCACGAATGCGGCGTGTCACACCACCGGCAGCGGAGATCACACTCACCGAAGCGCACGAAGAGCGTGCTCGCACCAACGTGGGCGCCCTCGCCCTGTACGGACGAGAACATTTCCACGAGATTTGCCGTCGCCTTCGGAATCACCCCTCCAAGATCGACCGGCCCATCGCGATCTCACTGATCAGCTCGTCGAATCGCTCCGGATGATCGGCGAGGTCGTGAATTCGCAGCCGCGCCACATGGTCCTCGCCCGGCAGTGGTTGCACCCAGTCGTGCTTCGAGGCGAGGTGGTCGAGCATGCTCGAAAGATTGAGCCCGTGTTTGCTGCGGCTATCGTCCGCGCCCAGCACGACGAGATCGCCTCCTTCGAAGCGCGCAACCGAAACCTGAGCGTCGTAGCGCTCGCGTCCGATTCGAGCCGTCAAGTGCAGATCCAATTCAGGTGGTGTCGGAACCACGACGAGCGTGAAGCCGTGGAAGTGCACCAGTCGGAAATCGCGCTCCGACACGAAGGCAACCTCAGGCGGCACATCAGGCGCCGGGATCCGTTCGGACTCCTTCGCGAGGTCGCTCGGTCGGCCCACGAGCAGCGCGTCGATATCGGCTCGCCGTTCACCAGTTCGCTGCGCGGCCTCTCCGAGTCGATGCCACCACAGACGTCCCCAGCGCTCATAGTCGTGCTGACTGAAGCGCCCCGTCGCGAGTTCGACGATCTTGTCCGAGAAGCGGCTTCGTCGCTCGCGCAGCTTCAGCACGTCCGACAAGCAGCTCTCCGCTCCGGGCGTGACATGCACGTTCTCGCTGCCGAGCGTCTCGCGCATCTCGCCGAGGTCTTCCGGCGGCCAATCCCGACAATCGAACCACGCCAGGCGTCCGCGGTACAGCGCCGCCGCCTGCAAGGTGTCTCGCGCGGGCGATGCCGTGAAGCCGATCAGATAGATCGGCGTGGTATTGCCGAGGTCGGTGGCCACGCCGCGGAAGAAGGTCATGAGATCCTCCTGACGGTAGACCCAGAAACCCTCGATCTGGCGCAGATCGCGCGCGAGCATCACGCCGCTGATCAACGAACCGCGATCGGCATGGACCACGATCGCTGCACGCTTGCGCGGCAGGCTAAGCTTCTCCTCCTCCTCACCGGTCGACTGTTCGAATCCATCGTCGAGGGACCGCTCCTCGGCTTCCCGGCGGCGGCGCGCGAGGTCGGAATCCTCCTCATCATCCTCTTCGTAGGCGGGTGCACTCATCTCATCGAGTTCGGGAACATCGTCGAGCGGTGCGAGCGTTTCAGCGAGATCGTCGACGTCATCGTCATCGATCTTCGGTGCCTCTCGCCGGCCGCGACGACGTCCACGCCGCTGGCCGTTAGAGCGACCCGATGTTTCCTCCTCGCCGTCTCCCGCCGCTTCATTGGGTTCGACTTCACCAGCTAGCTCTGGTGCACCGCCTTCACTCTCGTCGTCATCACGATCCTCGGCTTCATCGTCACCCTCACCGCCGCGGCCGCCTCGACGCCGGCTACGACTCCGGCCTCGCCCACGACGCGAGCGGCGCCCACCGCGTTCTTCGCCGTCCGATGCGGCTCGCTCATCGTCTCCTAGGTCGAACAGCGAGAGTTCCTCGAACGATGACCCCTCGAAGGCGCCAGCTGAATCCACGGCCTCCGAGCCTTCGTCTTCCAGCGCGGAACCGTTGTCCCCCGCGGAGCCGTTGTCTCCCGTGGAACCGTTGTCTCCCGCGGAATCGGCCGTCTCCGAACCACGTGTTCGGCGACCCCCACGTCGACCGCGGCCTCGCGAGCGACTACGTCCCGCTGTCGGCCGACTCTCTTCGGATTCGGAAGGCGCTTCTGCCCCCGCGCTTGCAGCACTCGGCTCAGCAGCAGCCGCTTCGGCGACCGCCTGCTGCGGCGGCTCGATGCCCTCACGCAGCGCAAGCACCGGATCGCGGCCACGCCTCAGCTGAACATCGAACTCGGCATGGTCCAACGCGAGTGAAGCCAGCACGTGCAGCGCGGGCTCACTCCACTCCTGCGCGGCCAGTAGCAAGCGCGGCGTGCCGAGGCACAGCGGCGGCGGCGCATCCGCGAGCAGGCTGGGCAGCAAGGGCTGCACGGCGAGTGCAGCATCGAGAATCCCCCCCAACTCCGCCAGTGTGAGTTCCTTGCGGACGGCGCCGATCACCGGCCGCCCGTCGTCGTGAACGCCAACCAGGTCGACCACGTCGACTTCCGAGCCACCGATCGGCCAGAATTGCGCGTCGCGCACTCCCGCTATCTCGGCCAGCGAAGGCGTGAGCCGTGCCCGCAGGCCCTCTTCTCCGCCGCGGAGCCGTCGATCATTCAAGCGCTTGCGAATCGAGCCCTCGAGCTGATCCATCGCGGTCGCGAGATCACCCGTCGAGAGGGACGTCGTGGAACGCTCGTCGCCGAGCGATTCCAGCTCGACACGGCCGTCGACCGCGTGCAACGCAGCTGCGCGGGAGGCCAGCAAGACCAGTTCGACGCGAGACCCGACACCCCGAATCGCGCCGCCGTGCTTCGCGGCGAGCCCCTCTAGAGCCGCGGCCGCGCGCAGGAAGAGACCGCGATCAGCCGCACGCCCGAGCCCCGCGGCCACCTGCCGAACGCTTACGCCCGCACAGGGTTCCGCTGCTTCGGGCTCGATCACGACATCGACATCGTCCGGCGTCGCAAGCGCAACGGCCTTGAAGCGAAACGACCAAGCCCCATGCGCGAACGCAGCCAATCGGCGACGGGAACTCGACGACCACTGCGGCGCCACAACGACCACGTCGCCGGCGAAACCCTCGCGGGCCGCGAGTCCCTGTGCAACGGCTACCGCCGCAAACGCCGCGTCGCCCGCGTTGCGCGGCGCGAAGCCCACGACCACCTTCTTGCCGTTGCGCTCACCAACACCTACGGCAGCGAAACTCGTCTCGATTCCGGCCACTTCGATCGGCTCGAGTGACTCGACCTCGACCAGGCCCGCCTCGATGACGCGCTCGAACACGCGTGCTGCATCGATCGGTGCCCGTTTCGATTCACCTGCACCCCGGCTCTTTCTTCCTCGCCCAAATCGGCGTCTCATTCTTTCTCCCCAAGACCCGTTCGGGCCGCTCACGTGATTCACGTCGCTTCACTCCGAACGCGTCTTTCATACGTTTCTTGTTTTCGCATCAACGATCGCCACAACCTCCTCCTCGACCAACATAATGGTGGCATCGAGGAGGACGCGGCGAAGTTCCGCGAGCAGGCGATCGTTGCCCACTGCGGCGCTGACGCGCTCCTTGTTGTTCGCGAAGTCGAGCAACAGACCGCCCAGTAGCTTGCGATCGGAGTGCACGTGCTTCACGGCGAGATTCCACTTTGCGATGGGAACCTCGATCTTCATGTCTTTCAGGGCGTAGAGATCTTCCACCAGTGAGCCCTTGAAGATCTCGAGGGCGACGTTGCCCGCACCCTTGTTCAGCGATGCCCGCCAGAATCGACCTTGTGCAAGCAACACCTAGCGCTCCTCCCCGGCGGCTTCGACGTCGCCGGCAGTCGCCTCCAGCCGATCAAGCACCGGCGACAGCAGAACCTCGAGCAGCGCGCGCGCGATCGCGTGCTTCGTCGGTGTGGAACTCCCGAACGAATCCGCCGCAGCAAGGCAGGCGCGCGCGTCGTCTTCCTTTTCCCACTTCCAATAGACGTAGGCCATCTCTTCGAATCGCTCGGCGCAACGCGACGCGAAGGGCTCCCCATACAACTCGGTTACGGCTGCGTCGAGGATCCCATCGACCTGCTCGCGACGCACCGCGTCCGAACCTTCGCCCCCGCCCTTCTCCAGTTCGACGATCTTCTCGGCCATCTCCTGGAGCGCCGGGTTCTCGGGCGGCCAGGGGCCGAGCGCTTTCGCGCGCACGAGTTCCACGGCCCGCTCGCCACCCGCAGCGTCCACTCCGCCGAGCGCCTCGCGCGCGAGCATGCCCGGCGTCGGCGTGCCCTCCTCTACGCCGGTGATTCGCGAACGCCATTCCGAGAAGCCACGCGGTGCGGATCGGTTCGCTGGTTGATGGCTTGCAACTCGTGCGATCAGAGCCCGCACCGAATCGAGCGGCACAGCGACAGCGGGACGATCACCGCGCCGTGTGAGGTTCTGGAGGAACCGACTCGCCTTGCCACGGGCCGCAGCGTAGATCTCGAAGGCGCCTACCCCGCGCTCGTCGTCGAGCAGGATTTCGAATATGCGCGTACCGCCGGAAGGGTTGGGCTCGACGAGGTAGACCATTCGTGACCCGCGCGGATCGACCGCCGTGACGACGGCACCCGAGAGTGTCTCTTCGACCTTGCCGATTGTCGCAACGACCTTTTCAGGGGCGGGCTCGCTGATCTCGACACCGCGCGTTCGCAGCCGGTGGTAGGCACGTCGCAATGCCTTCTTCGCAACTTTCGAGAGCGGACCTGCGTCCACGCCCAGCAACGGCGCCGGGTCGAGTTCAGGGTCATCGGCCCAATCGGCTGCGAGTTGCCCGCCCGCTAGCGCTTCGTTTTCGAGCAGCCACTGCAGCACGCGCTTGGCCGCATCGGCGTCGAGCAATTCGTGGAGCCGGTAGGGATCGCCATTGGCCGGGCGGATCGAGTCCGCGTCGGCGGGCAGCGCCGTGGCGGCGCGCTCGAGTGCTTCGGGCAGTCCGATGCTCTCCTCCGGGCTCATTCTCGTGTCTCCGTGACGATCCAATCGAGGTACGCCGAGCTGCCGCCGCATACCGGCAACACCAGGACCTCGGGAAGCTCGTAAGGATGGAGGTCCTTGA
The DNA here is from genome assembly GCA_964196055.1 of uncultured Gammaproteobacteria bacterium. Lineage (GTDB taxonomy): Bacteria > Myxococcota_A > UBA9160 > UBA9160 > SMWR01 > JAFDEI01. The sequence continues at coordinate 19,117 of CAXMSF010000305.1, forward strand.
TCCTGGCCGCCAGAGCCTGGGAGCGCTTCTGTTGCGACTTGATGACCAGCATCACCTCGGAATCGTCCTGTAGCGCGCCCTCCCAGCGATAGATCGACCGCATCCCCGGAATCACGTTCACGCAGGCCGCCAGACCTTCCTCGACCAGGGTCCGGGCGAGCGTCTCCGCGACGCCTTCGTCCGGGACGGTGGTGAGCACCGCGCATATTTCCGTCTCAGGAGCGGCCATGATCCCCCACCAGTCGCTCGTGCTCGATCATTGCGAAGCGGTCCGTCATCCCGGCGGCGTAGTCCGCAATCGCCCTCGCCTCGCCGTCCTCGCTGAAGCGGTCGCGCACGTGGCCAGGCAGCCGGGCCGGATCGTCGCGGAACATCGCGAACAACTCGCCGAGAATCTGCGCGCCGTGGTCACTCATCGCCCGGACCCGCGGGTGGTAATAGAGGTTCTCGTACAGAAAACGCTTTAGCTCGCGCTTCGCCGCCGCCACTTCCGGCGCAAACGCAACCAACCGACCTTCGGTTGCACGTACCGCCGCGACCGAATCGACACCGGATTCCGCGAGCCGCGCAGCCGAGGTTTCCACCAGATCGGTCACGAGCCGATTGATGATTGCCCGCACGGTCTGGGCCTGGAGGACGGTTTCGGCCGCACCCGCGAGTTCCGATTCCACCTGTTCGCGGGCTTCGCGCCACAGCGGCACCTCCGCGAGGGATTCGATATCGAGTAGCTCCGACCGCAGACC